>SSTG01000040.1 GCA_004801635.1 Muribaculum caecicola
TGCCTTTAATGTCGGCACCAATGTCGAGTTTTTTTATTGGAAGCCAGTTTATACCAATGTAATACTGATGTCGTGGGGCACCGGTGAGGTTGTGCAACGAGGTATGCAGGTAGCTGTACGATGCGGAAATCCTGACGTTGCCGGTTGGATTAAGGCGGCCGCTTAGTTCGATACCTTTATTTGTAAAACGTCCGGTGTTTGCATTTTTCATATCTACAACCTGTATCATGTTTGTGCCATGGCTGTAGTACAGGGTGAGATCGAGCGATGCCGTATGACCGAAATTTTTTATGACTGAAAATTCATAATTTGTCATTTTTTCCGGCTTTAGGTCAGGATTAGCCATTTTGTACAGATAAAGTTCGCGAAACGAGGGGTTTCGATACCCCATGGCAACGGAGCCTTTCAGTGTATATCCATTTGGTAGGTTTACGGCAGCGCCCCCTTGTGGAATCCATTGTGAGCCGAACTTGTCGCTGTTGGCCATGCGCAAGCCTGCGTTTATTGTCAGCAGCCGGTTGGCCAGATTTTGCGACAGGGTTAGGTATGGCGAGTATTCTGTAATGCGTTTGCGGCTTATTGTAGACATTGACCCTGGTTTGTGCTGGTTGCCGCCCGATACAGGTATGTGGCCTGAGTATGTGTTGAAGTCGAAACCGGCGGTCATTTGTGCTTCTGTCCACGGTGTAATATTCTGATAGGCCAGTAAGCCTAGGCGGTCGTCAAGGCTGTGAAAATGGCGAGGGTCGTCAATATAATGGTTTCCCCAACTGTAATATGCCTGTATGTTTCCGGTTGTATTTGCATAGTTGTTAGATGCCGATAAGGCTACATCGCTTCGGGTTATGTTTTGGTGGTATATATCGGTCGATTCCGGATTTGACAGTTTGGGGTATATAGGGTCGTTGCCGGTAAAATTGCTTAAAGTAACACTTGCGGCTGTTTTCCATGCATGGTTTATCCGATAGCTTATTTTGGCATATCCTTCCCATTGGCTGAAATCGAAATTTTTTACCGTACCGTCTGTCCTGTCGAAGTTTACCGATGCTAGGGCCGACAGCCTTCCGTGACGAGCCGTAGCTGTGAGAGAGTTCTGAGTTGTGTTATAGCTTCCATACTGCGATGTTAGCGATGCTGAAAAACCGTGAGTTTGCGTCTGGCGCGTGATAACGTTTATTACCCCGGCCATGGCGTTTGAACCGTAAAGAACCGACCCAGGGCCTCGCAGCACCTCTACTTTGTCTACGTATTCCTTGGTGTAGAAATCGGCTACGTGGTGCGAATAGATGCCGGCAAACTGAGGCTGGCCGTCAACCATCATAAGTACGGCGCTGGCCCTGTCTCCGCCAACACCGCGCATTTTTATATGTCCGGCACCTCCGTTGCTGACTCCGAAACCAAGTATGTTGCGCTGGGTTACAAATAAACTTGGAACCATGCCGGAGATTGCTGTCAATACTTCCGACGTACCTGTTGCGTTGAGTGCGGCATGATCAACAGTAGTAACTGTATAGGGGAGCAGGCTGCGTCTTACGGCCTGGTCTGAGCCTGTAACTACTACCTCGCTGAGTGAAACGGTTGCCGAGTCGGGCTGTTGTGCAATGGCTGATGCCGGAATCAGGTATTGTGCTGCTGTAAGGGCAATAAGCAGCCCGGTTTGTAAACGTTTTTCCATTTTAACAAATTACTATCGGTGCAAAGATACGTAATAATGCCCTATAGTGACATTACCTGAATAACTGTTTGTTTAACCAATTTAAATGGTGCTGTGAACTGGTTATTCGGGTATATTGGTCCATGTATATATTCCGGCGGCAATAATAACCAGTCCGATTAAGGCATACAATATTCTTGCATGTCCGCGTTTTAGTTGTCCGGTAAGTATGCGCACATTGTATGAGCGGAAAAACCAGTCCCATCCGGACACTGCGGCCAGCAATGAAAGCGAGCCGCTGATAAGGAACAATACAGCCAGTATGCGCGATGCCGTGGACGGGGTCATGAAAGTTGGTTATTCAGGTGTTTCTACGGTTATTCGGCGTGTCATGTCGGGCAGTACGGCTAGGTTTACGCGTACGGTGTCGTCGGGAAGTATGTCGTCGATAATGTCAGGCCATTCTATAAGGCACAGGGCTCCGGATTCCAAATAGTCCTCAACGCCTATGTCGAAAGCTTCTTCAAGATTTTCAAGGCGATAAAGGTCGAAATGGTATATTAGTTCGGCAGTGGTGTCTGAACGGTATTCGTTTATAAGCGAGAACGACGGACTTCCTGTAGGGTCGGTATCGACTCCGAGTTCGTGTGCCAGGGCATTTATAAAAGTGGTTTTCCCGGCTCCCATTTCGCCTTTGAATGCAAAAACGGTGTAGTCGTCCATAAGTTCCAGGAATTTGTGCGCTGCCTGGGGCAGTTCTTCGAGGCCTGGTATGTCAATTGTATAAGTCATATCTGGTAAAGTTTATTTGTTATTGCTTTGTTGATAGGGTTATGAGCGGTACCAGCATTTCTTCCATGGATATGCCTCCGTGTTGAAACGTGTCGGTGTAGTACTGTACGTAATGGTTGTAGTTGTTCGGATAGGCAAAGAAGTCGCGTCCGGATGCGAATATATAGGTGGTGGCAATGCTTGGCGATGGCAGGCCGAAGCGCTCGGGCTTTTTTATTTCGTAAACTTGTTTTGGATTGTAGCTGAGGTTGCGCCCTATTTTGTAGCGTAGGTTTGTGTTTGTGTCCCTGGTGCCGACAACTTTTATAGGATTTGAAACCTGTACGGTTCCGTGGTCTGTTGTCAGTATGGCTTTGTAGCCGCTTTCGGCTATGCGGCGGAATAGTTCCATGGCCGATGAGTGGCGGAACCATGATTCGGTTAGCGACCGGTAGGCGGCATTGTTAAGAGCCAGCTCACGTATCATTTTCGATTCGGTACGGGCATGCGACAGCATGTCGACAAAGTTAAGCACTACAACATTGAGATTGTTATTGCCGAGGTTGGTAAATTCGCGTAACAGGCGGTCGCCGCTTCCGGAATCGTTTACTTTGTTGTAGGAAAAACGTGCCTTGCGGCGATAACGGTCGAATTGTGTGGCAATAAGGGGCGACTCGTTTAGGTTTTTCCCTTCGGCTTCATCTTCGTCTACCCACAACTCTGGAAACATTTTTGCAATCTGCAATGGCATTAGCCCTGAAAAAATTGCGTTTCTGGCATATTGTGTGGCAGTAGGCAGAATGGCGGTATATAGTTCTTCTTCAATGGTGAATAGTTCTGAAAGCAGCGGTTTTATTGTCATCCATTGGTCCAGACGGAAGTTGTCTATAACAATCAGAAATACTTTTTCGCCGGCATCGAGCAGGGGAAAGATGCGTTCCTTGAACAGGTGCGGACTCATCAGCGGATGGTTGGATGTAGACATCCATGTTTCGTAATTTTTACGAATAAACCTGTTGAATGCGCTGTTGGCCTCGTTTTTCTGCATTTGCAGCAGTTCGTCCATGTTGGTCGATGTGGCGGCCAGTTCCAGTTCCCAGTAGGTGATGCGGCGGTAAAGGTCGTACCAGTCGTCTATTGTTTCGCATTGGTCGATGGCCTGCGATATGTTTGCGAATTCCTGCCTGTAATCATTGCTTGCCTGCTGGCTTACCAGCGACTCGGAATGAAGGTTCTTTTTTATTGACAGCAGTATCTGGTTTGGCTTTACCGGCTTTATAAGGTAGTCGGCTATTTTGCTGCCTATGGCTTGGTTCATTATGTTTTCCTCCTCGCTTTTGGTAATCATAATTACGGGAGTGAGCGGCGCGGTCTGCTTTATGCGCTGAAGTGTTTCCAGACCGGTGAGGCCGGGCATGTTCTCATCAAGGATGATGAGGTCGAAATGGTTGTTTTCAACTAGCTCGAGTGCGTCGCGTCCGCTGCATACGGTTGTAACGTCGTAGCCCTTTGTGTTGAGAAACAATATATGGGGCTTTAATAGGTCGATTTCGTCGTCGGCCCAAAGTATACGGTGTTGTGTCATGGGCTTTTCGTTAGTTGTGGGTGAGCCTTTACGGGCATCATTGTTCGTTGTATTCGCTTCCTTCGTTTTCTTCGTTGTCGCCGGTGCCGGATATGTCGTTTATGATTGCTGAACCGTATTGTCGGCGTTCGTCATTGCCGGCCTCCATGCTGCCGGGGGCTGCGGTTACCGGCTGTTCGGCGGCTTGTTGGTCGACATAACGGAAGTAGTCTTCAAATGTGCGGCCTTGCTGAATGAGTGTCTCGAAATTCTTTACAGAAATCATAACGGGCCGTACCTGTGGCGGTAACTGAAGGTAGGGGCTTTGTTGAAGCACTTTGCGGTAGTGCGACAATTCTTCAAAGTTAGCGAAATCCTTTATAAGCAACAAGCCCAGACGGCCGAAATTCATTTGTTCCAGATCGAAGTCCTTAACAACGAACGAACTGAAATTATGACGTGCCACATCGAATAGAAGCTGGTTTGCCGATACTTCGTCGGTTGGATACACCAGTACAAGCAGCTGACGGTCCTGTGGGTTGAGGTCGAACATAACCGAGTCGGTAGACACTTCGGTAGAGTCGTTGCCAAGGCGCATGTCCCATATCATGCCGCGCACATTGGTAGCACCGCTGTGCAGTTTGCGCCCTTGGGCAAGCCCTTTCAGGTAGGCAGATGCCAGTTCGGTCATGTCGGTTTCCGGATATCGTTCAAGGAGCTGCTTGAGCGTTTCCCGGAATTTCTCGGGCTGATTCTCCGTTACGTACGACAATGCGTCGATAAACATGAATTTGGGCATTATTTTGCTCAGTGGATATTTTTTTTGCATGTGCCGTAAGGCATTGTGCACGGAGTCGTTTTCGTTGTTCAGATACGCACGGTATGCCTGCTCGTAAAGATGTTCCTGGTCGGCTTCCATGTTTCTTAGTTTGTCAAGGTACGAGGGGTCGCGCATGGCCTGGCCGTAGGGGCTTTCGGGGAAATCCCTCAGTATAAGCTGGCGGTAGCGTTCGGCAAGGTTTTTGTTGCCCTGGCGCATATACATGAGGTACATGTTGTAATATACTTCCAGACGGTAGATATTGTCTGGATAGCGCGACAGGAGCTTGTCCCACTCGGTAGCTGCTTCGGATATGGCATTTAGGCGGTCCTTTAATATAAGGCCCACGTTATACATGCCTTCCTGAATGATTTCGTTTGCGTTTAGCTTTTCTTCTGGTGTGGAAGGAATTTGTCGGAGGTAGTATTCCGGGTAGTGGGGGTCGTTTGCCCTGGCTGTTTCCGACGAATCGGCTGGTGCAGTGGTTTCTGTTTCGTTTTCATTGTCGGGGCTGTCGGTATCATCATTATTTTCCGATTCGAATTCGCTGAAAGAGAATGTGGCTTTGTTTCGTCTTCGCCAGTCGTCTTCTAGGCGGCGAGAACCCCAGCGCCTTTGGAATTCTGTTTTGCCGGCGTTACGTGTGGATGTATTGTAGAAATACCATGAGTCGTCGGTATTTATGGTAAATGTTGTAGGGGCATTGGCCGAGCCTTGCATGTTGTTGTTACCCTGTGCGGCCTGTTGCGCCAGGTATTCTTCGCGTTTTATGCGTTCGGCTTCTTCTGCTTCGTGTCTTTTAAGCGTGTCGATTATGGCACCGATAATTTTCAGTTGCTGCTCGCGCGGCATTTCCGACAGGCGCAGCAGCGAGTCGTTCAGTTCTACGTTTTGTGCGTATACGGCCAGTTCGTCAAGTACGTCGGAGCGCAATTGAAGTGAGTCGTATCCGGGATAGTTTTCAGGTAAAAGCGGTATTGCTTCCGTGTAGCACGGTTGTGCTAACGCGTATTCTCGACGGTTGTAGTACAGGTTGCCTAGAGCCAGTTGCGCTATTGCTTTTTCTATGCCGTTCCGTGTTGATTTTTCAGCGGCTAGTTTGTAGTTTTCTATTGCTTTGATAGTATCGGTGCGGCTAAGGTATAGGTTGCCGATGGCGTAATATATCTGGTCGAGGTATTCTTTGTTACGGTCGTAACGTGCCATTCGTTTTAAGGCTTTTACTTCGGGCTTTATATCGGCACCGTCAAATACCTCGCTCTGGCTTATGCGCGCGTTGAGTTGTGTGCGGTGGCTTGTGCCTGAACCTGCCGCTTGTTTGAAAGCGTTATATGCCGCTTTTTTGTTGCCTTTTCTGGTGTATAGCTGTCCTAGCAGGTAGTTTATGCGTGATTTCTGCGACCCCTTGCTATGGCGCAAGGCTTCCTCCAGATACGGTATGGCCTTGAACGGCTCTTTTGTCCTGACCCAATATGATCCGGAAACAAGGTTGTAAAGTGTTTTAAGTTTTTGCGACGTTAGTGATTTTTCCGGTATTTTTGTTAATATGTTTTCTGCCTCGAAATCCCATCCCATGGCTGCATACGACCGGGCTTGCCATATTTTTGCCTCGGTAACCGTGTTGGGCAGCCACGAAAAGTGCCTTGCAATGTAGTAAAATGTGGATGCAGCTCCTAGAAAGTCGCCGTTATTATACTGGCTGCGGCCCATCATCATCCAGGCATTATGTAGAAAAGGGTTGTATTCCTCGCGCTTCATCCAGGCTTTGTATGCCGGGTCGGAACCTTTGCCGGCTTTTTTTGCCGGACGTTTTTTTATGGAGCGCAGTTGTATGGCTTTCTGGGCTTTCTCTATAGAGCGTTTAAAATCGCCTTGAGGCTGTGGGGCATTGCTGTTTGACCGTGCATCGGCAGGGTGGGCATAGAGGAGCTGCGAATAATCGTCCTCATAATTTTCCTCCATTGACTTTAAGGTTTCCTTGTAGTGCTCGTCACCGTTGTAGTAAATATTGTAACGGGTAATAAAGGCCTGATAGTTGCGCGTTGCAGCCGTATTTTTCTTTGTACTGCACCCGGCAAGTAGTGCAACGGCCATAATTACGGCCGTCCAGAATATTACGGTTGTTTTTTGAGGCGCTTGCATATGCTAATAAAAGCTCTTATGTATAACTAACGTGTGAAATGGCTGCTTATTGCACGTTGCGTTGGGCACGTGTTTCGGCTACAATCATTAATAATTCGTCTTTTACCGATGCCGGAAGCGTTATGCCCCGTAGCTGTATGCTGCGCGCCCACGGCGCGATGTCGTCAGGCCGGAGAGTAAGCAGCACGTCGCGGAATTCTTCTATTTCGGCTTCTTCATACTGGTCGGCTTCGCGGCCGCAAAAACGGTCTAGTTCTTCGTCGTCGAAATAATCAATGGTTTCACTTACTGAAGCCAGCAGGGAGTCTTTTTCGCATGTTATGTGCATGCCGCAGCAAACTTCTGGTTCTTCCGTATCGGTAGCGGAGGCAGAATCGGTGCCGGGTTCTGATTTATGGCTGAAGTGGTCGAAAATCCATAGAACAAGGCCGACAATGGCCAGTGTGCTTAAAATTATAAGAATTACCTCCATTATTGTCAGCTTTGTTGTGGGTATGGTTCTATGCGGAATCCGGCGTTGGCCAGATGTTTCCAGAATTCCGGGTAGCTCTTGCTGACTACCTCGGCATTGCGTATTACTATTCCGGGCACGTACAAGGCCACGGGTGCAAATGCCATTGCCATACGGTGGTCGGCATAAGTGTCGAAAGCTATAGGGTGGCCGGCTGTTGGATGAGGAATGCGCAGGCCGTTCCACACGAGTTCGCAATCGTCAACCGATTCCACTACAAACGATAGTTTGCGCAGTTCCGTACAAAGAGCCCCAAGCCTGTCGGTTTCTTTTATTTTAAGTGTTTTAAGACCTGTCAGGCGGAATGGAACCGAGGCAAGGCAGCATGTTACGGCCACGGTTTGTGCCAGGTCGGGGACATCGCTCATGTCCAGTTCTAAACGGGGGGCAATGTCGGGGGATGGGGCTAGTTTGAGTAGCGGATATTCTGTTTCCCAGTCGGGTTCCACACCGAAATTCCGGAAAATGCGGGCTACATGGCTGTCGCCTTGTAATGATTTGTCATTAAGGCCTTTTAGCGCGATTTCCCCGTATGATACGGCTTCTATCTCAAACCAGTAGGATGCGGCACTCCAGTCGGCTTCAACATTGAATTCCACGGCTTTATAGCTGCCTGACGGAACGCTTATTGTTTTGTTGCTGTTTGATGTTTCGCATTCTATGCCCCAGTGGCTCATCAATGCTATGGTCATGTCTATGTAAGGACGTGAAACAATGTCTCCTTCGAGGGTAAGGCAGAGACCATCTGTCATGGCCGGTGCTGTCATCAGCAGGGCGGAGACAAATTGCGAACTTATGCCGGCGGTTAGTGTTATGCAGCCGCCATGCAGCTGTTTGCCTGATATTCGTAATGGCGGATACCCTTCCTCTCCTACATATTCTATCTCGGCACCACATTGTCGGAGTGCGTCTACCAGTGGTTTTATCGGACGCATACGCATGCGCCCGGTTCCGTCTATCATCCTGGTGCGGCCGTCGTTTTTGGCGGCAAAATAAGCCGTCAGAAACCGCATGGCAGTTCCGGCAGCGCCAATATTGACAATTTCTTCTTCTGGATTTGCCAAGGCATGCACTATGGCATCGGTGTCGTCGCACAACGCGACTTTTGACAGCGGAATCGCATTCGGTGTAAGGGCATTGATTATCAAAGCACGGTTGCTGATACTTTTTGAAAGCGGAAGGCTTACCGTGGCTTGTGGAAACCCGTCTTCTGGGGGAAAAATCTGAAAGTCCATATTACAAAATTAGAAAAAATCTTCGTAAACGGCGAAAGCGAATAATGAACATATGTTATTGTCTGTATTGTGGAATTGTTTGTGTTTTGCTATATTTGTAAATATTGTATTATATAAAGCGGCAAGAACTTCCATAACTGCCTTACGGGTCTATACAAATGGAATTGATGCCGGGCTGACAAATTCCAAAAAAACATATATGATAACTAACCGGGAAGAAATAATTGACAGGGCATTTGGTGTCTTTGTCAAAATGAACTATGAAAAAGCCAGCATAACTACGTTGGCCAAGGCTTGCGGACTGACAAAAACCGGAATAGTTTATTATTTTCCACATAAACTGGATTTGTTTATGGCCGTTGTAGACAAATATGTGTTACAGATACACAAGCCTGCCAATAAGTTTTCCGTTCCTGTTGGCACACTTGCCGGATTTATAGAGCAGTATGTTGAGGGTGTGGCTGTTGCTATGAAAAGGATAACGGAGTTGTTAAACGACGGTAATAATCCGTACAATTGCAGCGCGAATTTTTATTATTTCCATTTTTTGTCGCAGGTGCGTATGTATTATCCGGATATAGCAAATAAAATAGACGATTTGTTCCGTCAGGATTATGAAATGTGGGCCCAGGTTATCGGCATGGCAAAAGAGAGTGGGGAAATTAAAGACAATGTCGATGTATGGAAAACTGCCACTATGTTCCGGCAGATGTTTTTAGGCCTTTCATATGAGCGATCGTTTTTTAGCGGTCTTGATTTAGAGGAAATGGCAGGGAATTTTCGTAATATCTATTCCCTATTGAAAAACTAAATTTTTAAATTTTGATTTTTAAATTTGAACAACCGTTCAAATTTAATTGTTTTGTTGTATCTTTGCTGCGCGAATTGAAAATTTGTGCTGCAAAGACATATCCCCGTTATAGGCTGGGTTATGCAAATATGTTTGTTGCGGCAAACAGATGTTTATAGTCTGCATAAACCTAAATTTAAATTGAAAATAAACCAAGTAACATGGAAAAATCCTTATTTAAAACAGCCTTGGCCGCTTCATTGCTGGCATTGTCAATGACTTCGTGTAACATTCTCAATCCGGGTCCTGTTCCGGAAAATATAGTGGGTGATGAACCCGGGGAGTTGCAGGCAAAAATAGGCGAATTGCTGGAAAAAGCCGGAACAGACTCTGCAAAGGTTGAATTTGCCGAAATATATACGTCGTTCATTAACCAGCAGAATGATAATATCGCTAATGCGCATGTACAGATTGTTTCGCCTGACGATAAAGACAAAATGGTGCAGTACAGCTGGTCGGACATGAAAGACAGGAGAAATATGTATGAACGCTTCGAGTTGACAGTGGCAACCCATCTTGATAATGATGTAGTAGATACATATGAAGGTTATAAAGACATGCTTTTTGATTATGGTGATATCAAAGTTTATCTTGAAAACCTGCCTACCTACTGTAAAGAGGCTCTTGAAGCATCAGGATACAAAGACAAAGGGTATATTTGCGATTTTATGATTTCGAAAGACGATGTTAACATCGGCGTAAAGCATAAGGACGGAGGCTTCAGTAAAACTTACAAAATATCAAATGACGGACAGCATATAGTGGTTCCGGAATAATTGATATTTGATTAATTTGTTTTGTGCCTCCCGACAATTGGGATAATACACTGCCGCCTTGCTGCTGTTTTTAAGCGTAGCAGGGCGGCAGTGAAATTTTATAGCCTGATTCCATATTTATTAATACGTTTTTCAAGCATGTTTTTAGGCACGAAAACGGATAATGCATCAACTATGCTGTTGAGAATGCGTTCCCTTATGAAATCTTCGCGAATATAAATTGATACGCGCCGTTGCGACAAATAGTCGCCTTCAATGCGTCTGACATTTTCTCGCTGGCTGTCGGAAAGCATTGGCAGATGCATTTCCGGAATTATGGTAAACCCGCCGTTTTCGTCAATAATGCGTATAAGTGTCTCTATGCTGCCGGCCTCGTAAATGCGTTTGCCTATATTGCGTGATTTGCAGAAACTGAAAGCGCTGTCGCGCAGGCATTGCGATTCTTTCATTATCCACATTTGTTCATGTTCAAGATTTTCGGGTTTAAATACCGGCAATCTGCGCCAACAGCTTTCGGCAATGTATACCCAGAACGGCTCTGTATAAAGAGGAATTTCCAGTATCCCGTCGTGAATATGGCCGCTAATGGCAATTCCTGAATCAAGCATCCCTGTCTGTAAATTGTTCAGCATTGCTTCTGCCTTAAGTTCAACTATCGACAGTTTGACTTGGGGGAACATACCTGTGTATGTTTTGATAAATTTAGGAAGGATATATGGCGCTATTGTAGGCCCGACAGAAAGATTAAGGCTGCCTGACACTACACCTTTTTCTTCCCTCACCAATTCTGCTATACGTTCTGTTTCGTTCACGGCTTTCTTGGCCTGTTGTAATATTTTATTTCCGATAGCTGTGGGTGTGACGTTTTTGTTTGAGCGTTCGAATATGCGTACATCCAGCTCGTTTTCTAGTTTCTGAAGAAGCGAACTGAGGGTTGGCTGGGTAATGCCGAGTTCGGCAGCCGCGCGTGCAAAATTCCGGTGAATGTCAATGGCTATTATATATTTGAGTTGTTGCAGCGTCATTATTTGGTATGATAGAAAAATTCTATGCAAAGATACATAAAATCGCTTGTCGGTCAATTTATATGTTGCTACTTTTGCATAAATAAAAACTATAACGATATGGCAACTAAAAACTTTCATAGATATTTACCTACAAAGGGTTATGCCCTTTACTGGATACTGTTAGCGTATCTTGTTGTAGGGTTCTTTTTTCCTGTAATAGGAATTTTGGCGTTGATATGCATGATTGCCCCTGTTGCATTTGCTGTGAAACGCGGAAGATGGTGGTGCGGAAACGCATGTCCTCGTGGTAATTTTTACGACCGTGTCCTTGCAAAATATTCGCCACACCGTAAAATACCTAAATTTGTCCGTACAACTGGTTTTCGCTTGTTTATGGTGATGTTTATCTTTGCAATGTTTGGCATACAAATGTACTTTGCGTGGGGCGATTGGAATGCCATGGGGAGTGTGTTTTGGACCATAATACTGATAACCACAATTGTGGGTGTAATACTGTCGTTTGTTTACGCGCCACGAACCTGGTGTTCCTTCTGCCCGATGGGAACGCTGTCTGCCTGGGTGTCGCCGCGAAGCACTCCTTTGCCAGATGGTTTTGTAAATATACATGTCGCATCCACATGCCAAATGAAATGTAAAAGTTGTGCCAGGGTGTGTCCAATGCAGATAACGCCATATGACAGTCGTGGCAATGAATATGGCTATCTCAATACTGACTGTATAAAATGCGGTAAATGCGTATCGGCATGCCCTATAAAGATTATGAACTTAAAACACAATAAATATGGAAACAATAAACAGCTACATTCCTTATCTTAGAGGCTATGACTTTACCGGTAAGGTTCCGGTTATAATCGACTTTTATGCCGCTTGGTGCGGCCCGTGTAAAGCCCTGTCGCCAATAATGGAGCAACTAGCCGAGGCTTATGCTGGAAAAATAAAAGTACTAAAAGTGGATGTAGATAAAAACCAGGCACTTGCAGCAGCTGCAAACATTCGTTCTATACCAACGTTGTTTTTCATTGACATTAACGGCAATATAGAGCGTAAAGTAGGAGGAATGCCATACAATATGCTTGCACAAAAAGCACAATCGTTGATTGAAGGCTAGCATGAATGGTAATCAATTAGTCCTTATACTGCCGTTTTTTCGTAAGCAAGGTTTATATGCAAACAAAAGCGCTACAAACAGTTGGTTTGTAGCGCTTTTATTGTCTTATTGTACAGTAAGTTTGACGGAGAGAGGGTTGTTGAATAAAATAAAAACATATTCGGCAAAGCTATAAGTCTGTCGTTTTTGTATTTTCCATATGCAGGAACAGCATGGCAAACAGATTCGTAATATTCAAGGAGTGCATAATCAAGAGCTTGAAATCAAGGACAAAGAAATATCCCGATTGAACACCATTCTTGAAAAGGCGTTAAACAGGTTTCCATTACTCAAAGAAATGTTGAGGATGGAAAGACTATGTTATGCCATCGGATTTACCAAAGATATGGTAAACAGTCTTTTGACAAAAAAGGAAGCAATCAGATGCAATGGAAAAATCTATTCCGAAGAACACAGGCGAAGATTTGAAATCAAGAATGACATTTTCAAGGTTGAGAAAAGTTTGGTTGATGATAATAAATTGGTGCTGACCGTAAACAGGCAACCAATCGGAGAATGGTTTAAGAAGCAATGGGAGAAACTTCGGCAAGGGTTACTACAATCAACGGAAGAACCAAGAAAAAGCAGAGGATTCAAGTTATAATTCCGTTCTATATAATGCAAAACATCAATAAAATAACTAATTTTGCATTCGGATAGGGAGCAACTCTTTCCAATACATAAGAAAAAAGAAGCGTTATGCTCATCAAGTATTTGGAAACGTAGGAAATTTTCAAATTGCATACTCAGATGGCATAGTGGTTCTCACGCATATAGCGTGGGCTGCTATTACTACATCTGTATGCAAGGTTTCCTACGACCTCCGAATAAAGAAGTGGCATTGCAGTCCGCGCTTTTGTATTTTAATAACCTGCCCTGTTGGACTGATGGGCAAAAAGAAAAATCCGCTGACCCAGAAAAACGATATGGAACAAAAATTCTGTCAAAGTTGCGGTATGCCGCTAACAAACGAAATCCTCGGTACGAATACCGATGGCACACTCAATGAAGATTATTGCATCTACTGCTACAAAGATGGCAAGTTTGCGCAAGATATGACTATGGAGCAGATGATTGACCACTGCGCCCAATTCACTGATGAGATAAACAAGCAGTCAGGACAGAACTTGACACAGGAACAGGCTAAAGACATGATGCGTCAATTCTTCCCTCACCTTAAACGCTGGAAAAATAGACTCGTTATGTTTATTGCAATTCTCACATACAAAAAGCCGTTGAGCGAGGTTGATAACTATCTGAGTGCGCACCGTGAATATCTCGCCAAACATTATGCCATCGGAGATTTCATAACATCTAGGCCACAGATCCCTCGCATTGGTGGCGTGATAATGATAAAAGCCAACAACCGTGAAGCGGTTGATGCTATTATTTCCGAAGATCCGTTCTACATCAACGGCATCGCCGATTATCAGATAGTGAAGTTTTCTCCGACAATGTTTGCCGACGATTCGTTAAAATCATTTCTGGAATGAAAGTAATCGGTATTAACGGCAGCGCACGGAAAAATGGCAATACGGCAATCTTAATCCGCACAATATTTGAGGAACTGAATAAGAAAGGTGTTGAAACCGAGCTTATTCAGTTGGCAGATGTCGATATAGAGCCGTGCCGTGCTTGCTTCGCCTGCAAAGGCAAGGACAACTGTGTGTTCCGTAAAGATGGTTTTGCCGAGGTATTCAGTAAAATGGTGGAAGCCGACGGAATAATACTCGGCTCTTCGGTCTATTCAGCCGATGTTTCATCCCGGATGAAAGCATTGTTGGACAGGGGTGGTGTTGTAGCAGCCACTAACCCCGGAATTCTTAAACATAAAGTAGGCGTGGCGGTTGCCGCTGTGCGCCGTGCCGGAGGCATGACATCCGTTGATACCATGAATCATTTCTTTCTCAATAAAGAAATGATTGTCATAGGCTCGACTTATTGGAATATGGTATATGGGCGAGAAATTGGCGATGTACTTAACGATGACGAAGGTATTGCCAATATGCGCAACCTCGGTCAGAATATGGCTTCAATCATGTCTAAATTAAATTCGTGAGATTATGTCATATTTCAATCGAAAACATATGATTAACTATACGAAAAGAAAAAAATCAATGAAACTGCAGATTAAATCATTCATTGCTATCGCAATTTTATCGGGAGTAATCGCAACAGGATGTTCTGGTAATAAAAAGAACAGTGCCAATGTCGCAGAAAGCACAACTTTGAAAACAATGGCGGATGCAGACATTCGGGGACAATGGTACATAGAAAACATAGTCTTCAATGATTCGGATTATGTCCGCCCGGACGAAACTATGCACAGTCTTCGCCAATATATCATTTTTGAAGACAGCACATATTTCATCCAGACAAACTGCAACACAATCTCGGGGCCTTACACCATTACAGGTGATTCAATCACTTTTGGCGACGGAGCAATGACCGAGATGGCTTGCGACGACATGGCGGTCGAAGACGCCTTGCGCAGGATTCTACCGGATATATCCACAATAGATCTTCAAAACGATTCGGTAGTCAGACTGAATGGGGCCACACCTGCAGAATGTATCCTGCTTCGTAAAGCGACCGAAATAAAATGATGACCCCAATATAAAATATTTGTGATATTATGCCATACATATCAGTTGAGAGCGGAGCATTGACCTCCGAGCAAAAGAAAGAACTTATCGAACGACTGACAGCAACAGCCGCCGAGATAACCCATATCCCGGAACAGTTCTTCACCGTCACCATCAAGGAATTGCCAGATGAGAACTTCGGCATAGGCGGCAAGTCGATAGACGAAATCAAACGCAACTATATTGGAAAGGAACATTAGAAATGGCATTTGACTATAAAAAAGAGTATAAAGCTTTATATATGCCTGAATCCACACCGGCAGTCGTTGATGTGCCTGTCATGAAATTCATCGCTGTAAATGGTGCAGGCAACCCCAATGACCCTGACGGCGAATATCAGAAGGCTCTTGGCATGCTATATCCGGTGGCTTATGCCATAAAGATGAGTTATAAGACCGATTACCATATTGACGGGTTCTTTGAATATGTTGTGCCGCCGCTTGAAGGCTTGTGGTGGACAGACAATGCCATAGGTGATTTTACCCACAAATCCGCCTTCAAATGGACAGCAATGATACGTGTCCCTGATTTTGTTGACAACAATGATGTTGAATGGGCGAAAGCAGAGGTGCTGAAAAAGAAAAGACTTGACTGTTCCGCCCTTTTCCTCATGACTTTTGAGGAAGGTCTATGCGTACAGAGTATGCACATCGGGGCGTATGATACCGAGCCTGCAACACTTGCCGTGATTGACCGATTTATAAAAACAGGTGGTTATATCAAGGATATTAATTCCTCCCGTCGTCATCACGAGATATATCTTTCCGATCCGAGGAAAACCAGTCCCGATAAGATGAAGACGGTTCTAAGAATCCCCATTGCAAAGCACGAATGAATCTACAGCTACGACCATACAAATCAGCTGATGCCAATATAATCACTACTTGGCTTAAAAGCGAATATCTTGTGCGCCAATGGTGCGCTGACCGATATGAGCGTTATCCCGTCACTCCAGATGATATGAACTCTTATCATCAGCAATACATTGACGGACATAACTCTATTGCTCTGACTATGGTTGACGGTGAAGAGATTGTCGGGTATATTACTCTACGCACTCCGGCAGATGATTTATCCGAACAACGTCTTGGTTTTGTTATTGTTGATGACTCAAAGCGTGGCAAAGGATTGGGAAAAACTCTTGTCAGCATGGCGGTTGATTATGCATTCTGCAAACTCGAAGCCACAAAAGTGTCATTGGGCGTGTTTGAAAACAATCCGGCTGCAATACGTTGTTATGAATCGGCTGGATTCCATCGTGTTGGCAGGCAAGAAACTGAGAGTTACAGATGTCTTGGTGAAACATGGAATTGTATTGAAATGGAATACCAGAATAATATTACAATACGCACAATTGAATCAGACGAAGCAATGCTCTTGACAGAATTCCTTTATGAAGCCATATATCAGCCGGAAGGAACTCAGAAAGTGCCTCGCACTGTATTGCAAC
>SSTG01000041.1 GCA_004801635.1 Muribaculum caecicola
TTTCTAATCAACGATATCCGGTTGAACTTACCCATGGGGCGGGTCCCTTTTCAAATGTTAGATGCAGCAATGCGATAAATAGTCCCGCCACGTTTGCCCATGTCGGCAAAAATTGTTACATTTGCAATGTCTAAACGTGTCTTTTTCGCACTGAAAAAGTGGATGCGGTTTCAAGGTCTGGGATTGGTCATGACCCAAATCGGACCTTGTGGGAGCAAAAAGAGGCAATTAAAAATCAAAAACAGATGTTAAAAATCAAAAACTCAAATTCCTCCGTTTGCGGCAACTTTCTCAATCAGTACGAATTAAGTACAATCACGTTACATAGACACACTAAAATCCAGCAAGTTACGTCATATATCACAAATTTTCAGTAATTTTGTGAATAAAGGCTATGTTAATTGATATTTTATATGTAATAGGCTTTATGTCATGAAAGACCGTGGTGTAATAAGTGATCGAATCATGATAAAAGAAGAAAGAATAGAAACCCAAATCTGAAGCGCTGGAATTATGATTGAGACTGGACGGTTGATTTTGCGGCATTGGCATGAGAGCGATGCGAAAGAATTATATTTATACGCTAAAGATCCGTCAGTAGGACCTGTTGCCGGGTGGCCTCCGCATACTAGCATCGAGGATAGTCGTGAAATTATCAAAACCGTATTCTCTGCTCCGGAAACTTATGCGGTGGTACTAAAATCTATTGGAAAACCTGTTGGATGTGCCGGACTTATGATTGGCCGGCACAGTAATCTGCATCTTCCTGATGATGAATGCGAAATTGGATATTGGATTGGTGTGCCTTATTGGGGGCAAGGGCTTATTCCCGAAGCAGTTGTGTGTTTGCAAAGAAGGGCGTTTGCCGAACTTGGCATGAAGAAAATGTGGTGCGGATATTTTGATGGAAACCACAAGTCCAGACGTGTGCAGGAAAAATGCGGCTTCAGGTATCACCACACGGATAATAATGCCTGTAATGAATTTATAAGTGGCATAAATACAGCGCACATAAGCTGTTTGTCAAAGGAGCAATGGCTGTCGGATCAAATTAATAAGTAGGTGCTAGGCTTGTGTTACAAGCAGAGTGGCGTTGCCGTTTATTGTTATTGGTGCCGGCATGGCCGGTAAAAGTACGGTTTGTCCCTGCTGCATGTTTGCATTTCCGTCGGGACAAATTACAGAGGCATATCCGTTTATGCACATGATTACGGTAAACGACCCTGGGTCGGTTTGCAGTGTGGTATTGCCGTTGGCTAGAATTTGGCGCACGCGGAAATGTGTGCAGTTTGCAATTTCTGTATCAGGTATATCTTTTGGGGCAGGCTGAGCGCCGCACCCCATAGTATCTGTAAAATTTATAGCTCCTTTAGCCATTTCTGTATGCAGTTCTCGCGATTTGCCATAACTATCAGTTCGCCCATAATCGTAGATTCGGTATGTTATGTCGCTTGATTCTTGAATCTCTGCCAAAAGGTTGCCTGTGCCTATGGTGTGGATTCTGCCGGCCGGCAGAAAAAACACATCGCCAGGATTGGAATTGTGTACGGCAACTACATCAGGGAACGTGCCGTCGGCAACTTTTGCTTCGTATATTTCAGGAGTGATACATGCTTTCAGCCCGGAATAAATTTTGGCATTGTTATCGGTTGATATGATATACCACATTTCGGTTTTACCAAGTGTACCGTGGCGGTGCATGGCAAGCTCGTCGTCAGGATGTACCTGTATGGAAAGGTTGTCATTTGCGTCAATTAGCTTTATCAGAAGCGGGAACTTGCCGTTATAGCGGCTATACACGGATTGGCCAAGGAGCTGTGCCCCGAACCGGTCTATAAGTTCTGGAAGGGTGAACCCTTTGTATGAGCCTTTGGCAACAATTGATTCACGCCCCGGAATAGCGGACACTTCCCAGCTTTCGCCAATCTGATTACCAGATTTGGCTATGCCTTTATATTCGCATATTTTAGAACCGCCCCATATAACTTCCTTAAGATAAGGGACAAAATATATAGGTGCTAATTTTATTTGTTTGTTTACGGATTGTGACATATGCTTTATTTGTCTAATTCTGATAGAGCAAATGCATAAGCCCCTGTTGAAATAGCTAGGTTGGCACCTAGTTTGGAAAATGTGATGCCGATACGTTTCATGTCGTCATATTCCACAGTTTTGTCAGTGCCTGATATTGTTATTCGCTTTGTATTGCCTTTTGCAAATTTAGAAAATTCTGTCGGATCGTCGAGATTGAATACTTCCATTTGTATTCTGCGAACTGTTTCACCGCCAAGTGTTGACAGCGAACTTCGCAATTCTTTGAGCAATGAAGGAAGGAAATACTGCCTGGCACCTGTAATGCCGCCTCCTATCACTATTATTCCGTCAATGAGCTGCGCGGCTATTGCCATTGAATGTCCTGCAGTTTCACCGAATTCGGCAAAAGCTTTTTTTGCCGCGTCGATATCGCCGGGAAAGGTTCCGGATGCTATCCGGAATATTTCTTCTGGCTCGTAATTGTGGCTGTGGTCGCCCGATAATTCTGCGTATACTCGCTTTATTGCCCTTATGGACACGCCTTCTTCTGAGATTATTACCGGTTTGGTTTTATGGGGCAGGCAGAATGTTTCCACACAGGAGTTGTCACCACGGTTAAGTTGCCCATTGACAACGATGCCCACACCGAATCCTGTGCCGAAAGTGTAGCCAAGCAGGTTTTTATATCGTTTTGAACTTCCTGTTTGTGCCAGTTTACGGTTTATTTCGGGGAGTGCTCCGCATAGAGCTTCGCCATATGCAAAAAGGTCGCCGTCATTGTTTATGAAAACAGGAAGCCCGAATTTGTTTTCGAGAAAATGGCCTAGTGCTACACCTTTGCGAAAAGATGGAAAATTTGGCAGGTATCCGCCTATTATTCCGTTGGGATAATCGGCCGGCCCGGGAAATGCAAAGCTTATTGCAACAGGCCTTTTGTCGAGGCGGTTTATAATCTGGCTAAAACCTTTCACCATGGTATTTAGGCAAAGGTCGAGGTTGTGGGCATTTGAGGGGTAGGTGAGGGGGTCTGTTATATATTTGCAGCCCCTCATGGCACCGAATACCAGATTGGTTCCTCCGGCATCAAGCGTTATTACGGTGCGGTTGTCGTTGGTATACATATATAGTTGTCGTATCCAGTAATTTTGTGCAAAAATAAACATAAATACCAATATATTGGCATTTCGACTCGCATGATTTGATATTAGTTGGCTTTTATGTTTTATGCTTTGCAGAATGGACTGTTTCATGAAATTTGTGCAACTTTGCATGTTAACTAAATACAAACTAATGATACTGGATTGATGATACCTAAGAATATACTTGGAGTAACCACCCGGGAGGCTTTCCGTGAGTGGCTTGTAGGGCATCATGCTGCAGAAGCAGAATGCTGGGTTGCCGTTAGGCGAGGTAAGATACCGCCGTCAGGTGCGTTATGGTATCTTGATGCAGTAGAGGAAGCGTTATGTTTCGGATGGATTGATTCTACCGTAAAGAACTTGGGAGGCATAACGCTACAGCGCTTCAGCCGGCGTTCAAAGAATAGTAACTGGACGGAGCTTAACAAGGAACGTTGCCGGCGTTTGGATGTCATGGGGTTGATGACCGATAGCGGACGCAGGGCTTGTCCGGATTTATTGGCGGAATTTGTTATTGATGCTGACATTCTTGCCGCATTCAAGGCAAATACCTTGGCATGGGATAATTTTAACTCGTTCCATCCTTTGTACAGACGGGTGAGAATAGATACAATACAGCGCAACAAGGCCAATAATAAAATATTTGCTTCGCGACTGCATAAATTGATAAAAGCATCGGAGCGGGGCGAAATGATAGGTGAATGGAACGACAATGGCCGGTTGCTGCAATATTAAGCCGCCGGCCATTATTAACGGGATGTTAAAATAGGGGCTAATTTTGTATTGGTTCTACTTTGTATTTAAATATTCTTCATCGGTTACAGGGGCGAGCCATTCGGTATTGTTGTTTTCACCAGGAATCTCGAAGGCAAGGTGGGCAAACCAGAAGTCTTTTGCCGCTCCGTGCCAGTGCTTTGTGTTAGCTGGAATATGTATGACGCTTCCTGGCAGAATTTCAATGGCCGGTTTGCCTTCTTCTTTATACCATCCGCGGCCGGCAATCCCTACTAGCATTTGGCCGCCTCCTTTTGTGGCGTGGTGTATGTGCCAGTTATTGCGGCAGCCGGGTTCAAATGTAACATTGGAAAATGAAATCTGTGAGTCGGATATGCGTGACAGATAACTGTTTCCAGAGAAATATTTTTCATAAGCAGTATTGGGCTCGCCGATTGGGAATATCATTTCTTGCTGAAAGCGCTCTTTTTCTGTCGCGGTTTCGTTATCGGCCCATACTTCTTTTGCCATACGGAATCCTGCCCAGGCGTTAGGCCAGCCGGCATAAAATGCTGCCGAGGTTTTTAGCGCGCCGCTGGCATTTCTTGGCAAGCAGTTGCCTGCAAATAATTTTGCTATTGGCGGTTCCGTGAGTCTTTATGGAAATCCTGTACTGCATCTTTGTAAAGATAATGCAGCCATATTGTTGGCTGATTTTGCTTCTATAAAACGCCGCATGCCGGATACTGCCCATCCTTTTTATCTTGAAATGATGGGGAGCCTTTGTTTGACAATGATGTATGACTTGTTCGCTTTTCATATGGCTGATCGTCCATCGGTTTATGCTACGGAACGTAGTCTTTATGCGGTGAAAGAATTTATGTCTATGCTTGATGCCGGTTATAGCCGGAAAAACAGGTCGGTTGCATTTTTTTGCCAAGGCTATGCATGTGTCGCCGAAATATCTTTCGGAAACAGTGAGGCGTCATACAGGAAAAAGTGCAAGTTATTACATAAACATTGCTACGCTTCCGATGGTAAAGGAGATGCTTGACCGGTCGGATTTATCGGTTTCTCAAATAGCCGACCATATGAATTTTGGCAGTGTGGCATATTTCAGCCGTTATGTTAGCCGTCATTTGGGTGTGTCGCCGAAAAAATACCGCTCATCGATTATGCCGACAGATTAATTATAAAGTAAAACTGATATAACTTAATTGAATGGTTATGACAAGATTCGCTAAATGTTTGTTTAAAACAGCGTTCGTAGTTTTATGGCAACTACTTGTTGCTTCATGTAATGGTGGCCGTGCAAATGCCGATAATGATGTGTATGACCTGTTGCGACAGGATATTTCCGGGTTTGTAGAAAAACAGCACGGTAAAATAGGTGTTGCCGTGATAACGGACCGTAAAGATACATTGACTGTAAACAATACGCCTGACTTTCCGCTGATGAGTATGTTCAAACTTCACCAGTCAATAGCCATATGCCGGAATTTTGGCGAGAACGGGATTGGCCTTGATTCGGTTCTGAATATAAAGCAATGCGAAATGAACAAGAATACCTGGAGCCCTATGCTGAAAAACAATATGGATAAGGATTTTTTAATCCCTGTCAGTGGGCTCCTGGAATATATACTGGTGCATAGCGACAATAATGCAAGCAACCTGCTGTTCAACAGAGTGGTGTCTGTGGCTGAAACTGACAGTATTGTAGCTTCTATTCTGCCTGATCGAGGTTTCAGGCTTATGTATAATGAGTACGAAATGCTACAGGACAAAAGTTTAAGCTACAAAAATGTGTCGTCACCATTGGCTTATGCCTTAATGATTGATAAGTTGTTTACCGACAGTTTGATGCCGCATTCAATGCAGGCATTTGTGAAGCAGGCCATGTATAATTGTGAAACAGGCATGGGGCGTATAGCTGCTCCGTTGGCAGATATTCCGGGTGTTGCATTTGCCCACCGCACAGGGTCGGGATATGTAAATCCACAAGGAGAAATCATTGCTGTAAACGATGGCGGATATGTTACATTGCCCTCGGGTCAAAGTTATTCCATTGCAGTTTTTGTTAAGGATTTCGCAGGAACTCAGGACGAAGCCGAGTCAGTAATAGCAAAAATATCAGAACTGGTTTATAATAGGCTGTCGGAATTAAAATGAATATGGCTTTCATAATAAACTTAGCCTGCATTACGGTTGTTTACCTATTAAAAAAAATGTTTATTATGAATGGAAAATCAAATTTTTGGGTCTGCCTGTTTGTCATGGCTGCCGGTATTGCATTAATTTGCATGCATTCTGACGAAAGCCTGCTGCAATGGCTTGTTGTTGTTCTTGGCTGGCTGTTCGCATTGCCTGGAGCATTGGTGATATTGCTGTCGTTTTTGTCTAAAACGTATAGGCGTTATTCGGAAGGCATAAACCTTATGTCGGCCATAGGGTCGCTTATGGTAGGTATCATAATGATAGTTTGGCCGGCTATGCTGGTAGGCGTGCTTGTTTATGTTCTTGCTGCGTTACTTGTATTTTTGGGAATATGGCAGATTGTGTCATTAGTGAAAATAAGTATACCTGTAATGCCGTGGTGGCTGTATGTGCTTCCTGCATTGTCGCTAGGTGCCGGTATTGCCCTGCTTGTAACCCCGTTACGGACCATTGAGGAACTTTTCACCCTTGTGTCTGGTATTGCAATGGTGTGTGTTGGGGCTAACGGTGTGTTTATGGCTGTAACCAGCTATACAGCCCGTAGGGAACATCTTCGCGCAATTGATAATACTGACAATAACAGGCCTGAAAATTATTAATAAAAAATTTGCAAGTATCACAATAAAATTATACTTTTGTTGTTGCAGATAAATTGTATTGATAATGAAAAGAATATTCTTGACAATAGCGTTGGCGTTTATGGTATCGGCAGTGTGTCCGGTGCAGGGTGCCTCGCAGCAGGTTGAATCCGTTGGGATTCTGTCTGTTGAGAATATGCTTGTAGTAAAGCCTGTGAGCGGGGGCATACATATTTCTGTAAATGATGCGGAAACACATCAATTTTACATTTATTCAATTACAGGACAGATGGTAAAGTCTGTATCTGTGAGTGATAATGCTATTGTTGATTTGCCTCAGGGTTGTTACATTGTAAAATGTAAGCAGTGGTCTAAAAAAATAGTAGTCCGCTAAAGTGTTTATGCACTTGATTCGGGCAATATCATTGCTGAACAATACTTAATAATATAAGCTCGCAAAGAAGGTATACTTTTTTGGGGCTTTTTTTATTAAACGAACGTAGTTAAAAAAAGTATAAGATAGTTTGTGAGGAATCTGATGATATTTCCTCTAGCAAGTAAGCCTGTTGTTAAGAGAAACAACAAATTAGCGAAAACTCTATTCACCAACAAGAAATTTTAATGAATACCTTAATGAAATTATGCTCAGCAGCTATGGCTGTGTCTGCTTTGGCGTGTCTGCCAAATGAGGCGGAATCACAAAATCCGGATGTGGTTTATTCCGAATATGAAACTTACAATGGCCGGGATCTTGAACTGACAGTTAATGATTCGGGTACACATTTTGCATTATGGTCGCCAAAGGCACAGCAGGCACAGGTGCTTATATATGAATCGGGACGTAATACTCCGGCAGTCGACACTTTGCAGATGTCGCGTTCGGAGCGTGGTGTATGGCGAGTGTCTGTACCCGGGAAACTTTATGGAATGTTTTATACTTTTCAGGTTAGGGTAAACGGTAAATGGCTTTCCGAAACCCCGGGGGTATGGGCCAAGGCTGTCGGGGTAAATGGCAAGCGCGCAGCGATAATTGATTTTGAATCAACCAACCCGGAAGGGTGGGATACGGATAAGTCGCCTGAAATAAAGGCTATAAACGATGCCGTGATTTATGAGATGCACCATCGCGATTTTTCGATGCATCCTTCGTCAGGCATAGCTAATAAAGGTAAATTCCTGGCTTTGACAGAATCAGGAACAACATCGCCGTATGGTGACAAAACCGGTATAGACCATCTTAAGGAGTTAGGTGTTACGCATGTACATATACTGCCTTCGTATGACTATAACAGTGTTGATGAAACCCAGTTGCCTTCGAATCAATATAATTGGGGTTACGACCCTTATAATTATAACGTGCCCGAAGGCTCATACTCGACAAACCCGTCTGACCCTTCAGTGAGGATTCGTGAAATGAAACAGATGGTCAAGGCTTTACATGAAGCCGGAATAGGCGTTATTATGGATGTTGTGTATAATCACACGTCACTTAATGATGATTCTAATTTCTCGCTAACAGCTCCGGGCTATTATTACAGGCACAAACCGGACGGCTCGTATAGCGACGCCTCGGCTTGCGGAAACGAAACCGCTTCAGAACGGAAACAGGTGCGCGACTACATTGTTAATTCTGTGAAGTATTGGGCTGACGAGTATCATATTGACGGATTCCGTTTTGACCTTATGGCTATTCATGACACGGCTACAATGAACGAGGTGGCTCGTGAGCTGAAAACAATACGTCCTGATATATTTGTTTACGGAGAGGGGTGGACTGCCGGCGATTCGCCTCTGCCTATTGAACAACGGGCACTTAAGGAAAATGTTTCGGCAATGCCGCAGGTGGCCGTATTCTCTGACGATATCCGTGATGCCGTTAAAGGACATTACACCGATGCAACCGACCGCGGATTTGCAACTGGAAAGCCCGGGCTTGAAGAAACGGTGAAAATAGGAATAGTCGGTGCTACAGCTCATCCTCAGGTAGATTATTCAAAAGGCAATAATTCAAAGAAACCGTATGCCCTGTCGCCTACGCAGGTTATTAATTATGTTTCTTGCCACGACGACCTGACTCTTACCGACAAGCTCAGGGCTTCGCTGCCTGACAAAGACGACAGTATGCGCCAGCGAGCGGCAAAACTGGCTCAGACCATTGTGTTTACTTCGCAGGGAACGCCGTTCTTATTTGCCGGTGAAGAAATTTTCCGTGATAAAAAAGGTGTTCATAATTCGTATAAAAGTCCTGATTCGGTGAATGCTATAGATTGGTCGTTAAAACAGAAAAATGCCGACTTGTTTCAGTATTATCAAGAACTTATAAAGCTTCGTAAGGAGCACCCGGCATTCCGTATGAAAACAGCCGGGGATGTGGAACGGCATCTAGTGTTTGATAAAAAAGAAAATCGTCCGGGCGTAATCACTTATATGCTAAAAGACAATGCCAACGGTGATTCATGGAAAGAAATAATGCTTGTGTTTAACGGTAATGATGCTCCTGTAGATGTAAATGTGCCCAAAGCCGACTGGCTGGTAGTGGCTCAAGACGGCAGGCTAGTTGCCAAGGGGTTTGGTAAAAGTAGTGGCGGAAAAATGTCTGTTGCGCCATGTTCGGCACTGATACTTGCACGTGAAAAATAGCTTAATCCGTTGTAATGCTTTAATAACATGCCGGAACCCAATTGCTGGTTCCGGCATGTTTATTGTTTGGCGTATTTTATAAGTTCCTTTTTTGTGGATAAACTTATTTAATTATCTTTGTATATTGCAATGTTTAGCGAATGTCGGAAAAATATGACACAACAATTCGAAACGGACATAGATAAGGCTGTAGAGGCTTTGTTGCACGGGCGCATAATAGTTTACCCTACTGATACTGTATGGGGAATAGGCTGTGATGCTACCGACAGCGATGCCGTTGGCCGCGTTTATGCATTAAAACAACGTGAGGATTCTAAAGCAATGATTGTGCTTGTGCCCGACTTGGAAACTATGTTAAAATATACCGGTCATTGTTCGGAAGTTATGGTAGAAAAGGTAAAACGTATGCTGTCGGATACGGATGCCCGTCCTACAACGTTTGTACTTCCAGCAGGAAACGGTTTGGCATCCAATCTTTTGGCACCTGATGGAAGTGTGGGGCTGAGAATAACCAATGAATATTTTTCTCAGCGTCTGTGCCGTTCATTCGGACGACCTGTTGTGTCTACTTCTGCAAACATCAGCGGCAAACCAGCAGCGAGATTTTTTGGTGAGATTGAGCCTGCCGTTACCCAAAATGCCGATTATGTGTGTACGAGCCGTCGCAACGACAATACTGCGTCTGTACCGTCGAGAGTTGTAAAGATTAATCTGGATGGGTCTTTAACAATTATACGTCCGTGAACCAGAGTACAAGTCTGCGCATATTATATGTTTTTTGCGACTATCTTTCAACGTTGGCCGCATTGCTGCTGTTTGTGGTGGTGCGTTTTCACTTAGAGCCGGTTGCACATATGATGGGCAGTGTAGGGGCTATGATGAGCACCACTATGGTAAGGCTTGAACTTTTGCTGTTTCCATTACTCATGTTGTTTGTATATTGGCTAACAGGATATTATAACGAGGTAATTATGAAGTCGAGGCTTCAGGAACTGCTTGAAACATTGCATTCTGCATTGGTTGGAATGGCGGTGTTTTTTCTGATAGCCATGATTAACGATGTTGATGCCGACAGGTTCAATACATATAAACTCATTTCCATACTGGCTGCGATATTGTTTAGCTGTACATACTTGATGCGTGTAGCTTTAACCACGGCAGTGCGTAAACGTGTTGCCGACGGGCGTATATGCCGTCATACGCTTATTGTAGGCACAGGCCCAAAAGCCGACAGTATGTATGCCCGGTTAAAAAAAGTGTCGAGAGTAATGGGGTTTCAGGTAGAAGGCTTCGTATCGACTGGCAAAAGTGCTGATAACTGTTTACGGAATTGCAATGTTCCCGTTTACACTATTGACAGTTTGAAGAATATGATAGCATCAGGATCTATCCAGACGCTTGTGGTGATTTCAGACGATGCCGGTATAAATCCAACGTTGGAAATAATAAACAAATTGCTCCCTCTTGAGTGTGATGTTCTTGTTGATGCCGAATTCTATCAGAAACTTTCTGCGCCGGTGCGTACACAAAACATTATCGGTGAGCCGCTGGTAGATGTGTCGCATCCGATGATATCGGGAAGTACTGCAAATATAAAGCGTTTTTTTGACGTTGCCATTTCGGCAGTTGCATTATTGTTGATATGGCCGTTTATGCTGGTGCTGGCATTGTTGGTAAGAATGGATTCGCCCGGTCCGGCAATATACAGACAGGAGCGTATAGGAAGGCATAAAAAGCCGTTTACAATATACAAATTCCGCTCAATGTATATAAATGCAGAGTCGTCAGGTCCGAGTTTGTCCTCGCCTGCAGATACTCGCATAACCCCGTTAGGACGTAGGTTGCGTAAATACCGTCTGGACGAACTGCCTCAACTTTGGAATGTTTTACGCGGCGATATGAGTCTTGTAGGGCCACGCCCCGAACGCGAGTATTTTATTCGCCAGATAGTGGAGAAGGCACCTTCGTATACACTGGTGCAGCAGGTGCGCCCTGGTCTCACTTCTTGGGGAATGGTGAAATTCGGATATGCGTCTACTGTCGACCAGATGGTGCAGCGTCTTCGTTATGAACTTATGTATATTGACAATATTTCAATTCTTCTTGATTTTAGAATAATAATATATACCATAAAAATAGTATTAACCGGCAAAGGAATATAGTAATGGCTCTTGCTAAAAATATATTGTTTAATTTATCGGAAACCTACGACTGCTATTTTTCAAGACTGCGGACGTGGCGTGAACACCATATAAAGGAGAAGAATTTTATTCTTATACTCGCTTTGGTGGTTGGCGTGGCGTGCGGCTTTGCCGCCCTGGCTTTTAAATGGCTTATACATTTCATTTCAGGGTCATTGTTGTTGAAGATTGACATTACCGGCGGTAACTATTTGTATCTTATTTATCCGTTTATAGGCATACTCATTGCCAGTTGCTATGTGCGCTATGTTGTACGCGACAATATTGCCCATGGTGTGACAAAGGTGCTATATTCTATTTCACAGAATAAAAGCCGGTTAAAGCCTCATAATTGTTATACGTCTGTAGTCGCGGCATCTATAACAATTGGTTTTGGCGGTTCGGTAGGAGCCGAGGGGCCTATTGTTTCAACAGGCGCGGCCATAGGGTCGAATATCGGGCAGGCGTTCCGTTTGTCGCCACGTTTGCTTATGTTGCTTGTTGGCTGTGGGGCTGCGGCCGGTGTGGCCGGTATTTTTAAAGCGCCGTTGTCGGGAGCGCTGTTCACTCTCGAGGTGCTTATGATTGACCTTACCACCGTCACTGTTATGCCTCTGCTTATTGCTTCGGTGTCGGCTGCTACTGTGGCTTACGTTTTTACCGGTTATGACTCTCAGTTTTTCTTTGTTCAAAGCGAGCCTTTTGTAACGTCGCGTATTCCTTATGCCATATTGCTGGGCGTTCTTTGCGGTTTTGCGTCGTTGTATTTTATCCGTATAATAAATTCAATGGAGAATTTTTACGGACGCATCAACAATCCTTGGGTACGGGCATCGCTGGGCGGTGCCATATTGGCCGGACTGATATTCTTTTTCCCTCCGTTATACGGCGAAGGATACAGCGCCATAACTGCCATGCTTCATGGTGATGTCGGTTCTATTGTTGACGGTTCGATATTCTATAATTACCGCAACAGCGTATGGTTTATTATTCTGTTTGTGGGGGCATTGTGCATGAGCAAGGCTTTTGCAACATCTTCAACAAACGGGGCAGGAGGTGTAGGCGGTACGTTTGCCCCGTCGCTTTATATGGGGGTTATGACCGGATTTTTCTTTGCCTATCTTATAAACGCGCTTGATTTTGGCCCTGAACTTTCTGTTAAGAACTTTGCCTTGCTTGGAATGTGCGGAGTTATGGCCGGAGTGATGCATGCGCCGTTAATGGGTATATTCCTCACGGCCGAACTTACCGGTGGTTATGAGCTTTTCTTGCCGTTGCTTATTGTTGCTACAATATCGTACGGTACAATAAAGATATTCGAGCCATACAGCATATATGCTATACGTTTGGCAAAACGTGGGGAATTGCTTACGCACCATAAGGACAAGTCTGTGCTGAGGCTGCTTAAAATAAACTCTGTTATTGAAAACGATTTTAAACCGGTACGCCCTGAAATGAGCCTTAAAGAAATGGTTGACGTTATATCGCAGTCGAACCGTAACCTGTTTCCGGTGACTGATGCTGACGGAAAGTTGCTTGGGGTGGTGCTTCTTGACGACATTAGAAACATAATGTTTCGTCCGGATTTATACAGGCGTATGTATGTAAGTAAATTCATGAGTTCGCCGCCGGCAATGATTGAAATTGGCGATACCATGGAAAATGTAATGAAAACATTTGATCGCACCGGGGCCTGGAACCTTCCTGTGGTGGAAAACGGTGTTTATATGGGATTTGTGAGCAAATCCAAAATATTTAATTCCTACAGGCGTGTGCTGCGTCACTATTCGGAAGATTAAACCCATGTTAAAGAAATACGTATATGGCAGTTCCTGACAATGACGAACTTTTTTATGATGCCCTTGGCTTGTTGCGCAACCTTATATCGGTTCCGTCATTGAGCCGTGACGAATCGGCTGCTGCGGATATCATATGGTTGTTCTTGAAAGAACGTGGTTTTGATCCTGACAGATCTGGGAATAACGTATGGGCTGTCTCGCCTGGCTTTGACGAAACAAAGCCAACTGTGTTGTTGAACTCCCACATAGACACGGTACGGCCTTCTGACGGTTGGACAACCGACCCGTTTACTCCTGTTGATGGTGCCGACGGACGTATAATAGGACTTGGCAGCAACGATGCAGGTGCTTCGGTTGTGTCGCTCGCTGTTTCGTTTGTGTATTTATGCAGCATTCCACAAAAATGCAATTTTGTATTTTTAGCTTCATGTGAGGAGGAGGTAAGTGGTAGAGGAGGCCTTGAATCGGTAGTCCCGTTACTTCCGCCCATAGATGTTGCCATAGTAGGAGAGCCGACAAATATGCAGCCGGCCGTGAGTGAAAAGGGCTTGATGGTTATTGATGCCGAAGTGCGCGGCCGGGCAGGACATGCAGCCCGTGAGGAAGGCGACAATGCAATCTACCGTGCTTTGCCTGTAATTGAAAAACTTAAAAATTTATGCTTCGACAAGGTTTCGCCAACCCTTGGGCCGGTTAAAATAAGTGTAACGCAAATACAGGCCGGAACTCAGCATAATGTGGTTCCTGCGTTGTGCACAATGGTTATAGATGTCCGTACAACCGATGCGTATTCCAATGAAGAAACACTTCTAATAATGCGCAATGCCGTTGGAAAGGATGTTGCGCTTGTGCCGCGAAGCACGCGTTTGAATCCGTCTGGTATAGATTTAGGACATCCGTTGGTGAAAAGAATGGTTATGCTTGGTGCCAAACCGTTCGGATCGCCCACGCTTTCCGACCAAGCCCTTATGCCTTGGCCTTCAGTAAAGATAGGACCAGGCGATTCTAGCCGGTCGCATACAGCTGACGAATACATTTATCCGCATGAAATCAGGGATGCCGTTGCATTTTATACCACAGTCCTTTCGGGTTTGGCTATTTGATGCTGACGTTTTTGAACTGATTGGTTACCATATTGTTTAGTCTTTTGCGTTCGTTGTCGTGCAGCCATCCCCACTTGTTGAAATACAACGCCATGTTTTTTAAATGCACCAGAAGCATGCGCACGGAGTGATATGATGCTGCCCTGTGGTTGTGTACCACTGTCGCTCCGGGCCAGTATCTGACTTTCCAGGCAAGAGCCATACGGCGTGATATATCAATGTCTTCCGGGTACATGAAATAACGTTCGTCAAACAGCCCGACATTTTTTAAGGCATCAATACGGAAAAATAAAAAACTGCCCTGTTGGTAAGCCACGTCAAATGATTTGTTCCAGTCTGCTTGGGCAAGGATGTAGCGTTTTTTGCGTTTTCTTAAAAAAAAATTCGGCGTGAAACGGCGTAATGCCAAATCAAACGGAGTGGGCAGTAGGCGGCATGTGTACTGCAGGCTGTTATCTGGACACACTATTTTAGGCTGCAGTTGGCCGACATCGGGGTTGTTGTCCATGTATGCCATAATTTTTTTTAGAATGCGGCTGTCAAACTCCACGTCGGAATTTAGCACAAGATGGTACCGCGCTTTTGTTGCAAATGCTTTTTTTATCGCTATGTTGTGTGCCGCACCGTAGCCGGTGTTATTGTTGGCTATGTATTCCACGTTAAATTTGTGGCATAATTCAGCAATATATTTCTGGGCGGAATTGTCTATAACGTATATATGCCGCACAATGTTTCTGTCTAGAGACTGAATACACCTGGATAATTCTTCGGGACATGTGTGGTATGTTACAATTGATACGGTAAGCATAGCCAAAATTAATTATAATTTTGTTATTTGCCAAGCATGGACCATGTGTAGAGGGTATGTGGTTGATTTGCAGGTGGTAATGTCTGTTGTTGATAGTTTTCCGATAACTTGTTGGCAGTATAGGCGCGATTAACGGCTTTTAGTGCTAAATTTGCAAAGGTTATAACACAGAGACAATAGCACATGAACGATGTAGTTAAGCTACTCCCCGATTCGGTAGCAAACCAGATAGCGGCCGGCGAAGTGATACAGCGGCCTGCCTCGGTAGTTAAGGAACTAGTGGAAAACGCTGTAGATGCAGGTGCATCGATAATTAAAATAACGATAAAGGATGCCGGACGTACTTTGATTCAGGTTGTAGACAACGGTTGCGGAATGTCGCCAACCGACGCGCGTCTGGCGTTCGACAGGCACTCTACGTCTAAAATCAACGATGCCAACGACTTGTTCTCGCTTAAAACTATGGGTTTTAGGGGCGAGGCGCTTGCCTCTATTTGTGCTGTTTCCGAAGTTGAGTTGAGGACACGCCGTAAGGATTCTGACGATCCGTTAGGTTCGTGCATCGTAATTTCAGGATCAAAAGTCGAGTCGCAAGAGCCTGTGGCGTGTGCTGCCGGATCATGTATGATGGTAAAGCGCTTGTTTTTCAATGTGCCTGCCCGACGTAAATTTTTGAAAAGCGATTCGGTGGAAATGTCGCATATATTGCGCGAGTTCGAACGTCTTGCTTTAGTAAACCCAGAAGTTGAATTCCAGCTTACGCATAATGACACGCTTGTGCACCAACTAATGCGCGGCTCGTTCAAACAGCGCATTGTGGATTTGTTCGGAAAGAGTCTGGATCATCAGCTGGTACCTATAAAGAGCGCTACCTCGCTTGTAACGATAAACGGTTTTGTGTGCCGTCCGGAAAATGCAAGGCGCAGGGGTGCGTTGCAATATTTTATGGTGAACGGGCGTAACATGCGTCACCCCTATTTCCACAAGGCGGTAATGATGTGTTACGACCAGTTGATAAGTGCCGACGCGCAACCGTCGTATTTTATTAATTTCACTGTAGATCCGGAAACAATCGATGTAAATATACATCCGACTAAAAATGAAATAAAATTTGAAAACGAACAGCCTATATGGCAAATTATAACAGCAACGGTTAAGGAAGCCCTTGGCAAATTCAATGCCGTGCCGTCGATTGATTTCGACACAGCCGATGCTCCGGAAATTCCT
>SSTG01000042.1 GCA_004801635.1 Muribaculum caecicola
TGGAGGCAAAGGTCTTGGCAGTACGACCGCCATAGCGCGACAGCCGGGTAAAATTGACTTTGCCCGGAATCAACGCTACAGTGCGTATTGTTAAAATCAGCCAGTTGAGGAACCTTTTGCTCATTTTGGTTGTAGTATTTTCAAATACCGACTTACACCGAAAGGTGAAGTCTTTGAGAATCGCCAATACGTTCATACGCTAAGTTTTTTATAATGAACGCTTTGGCGATTCATTTGTATTTGATAATTCGTTATATTAACTTAAGTTTCAACTACTTCTGTAATTTTTACCGAATCATTGTATAGAGTTTAATATGTATTTTAAACAAAGAAATAAAACATTTAGCAGGTGTACAGGCCGGCATAATAATACTTCGTTTTTTTGTATATGGACTAGGTTTGCTTAAAATATTTTGGAAATATGGCTAAAATGAACTGTTTGGTTTTGAGGTTTGGACGAAGTGTGGTTATTTCGGTTTGGGGATTGCTGTTATGCATGTGTGGTTCGAGCGAGCAGGACAGGGAGTTGGCCCGAGCGCTGTATATGGCCGGCGACAACCGTGCAGAACTGGAACATGTGCTGGCGCATTTTAAGGGTGACTCGCTGAAGCTTGAGGCCGCGAAGTTTCTGATATGCAACATGCCGGGGCATTATTCGTATGCCGACACGGCCATTGTGAACAGGTATAGTAGCGGTGTAGGGCTGATTCTGGAACGGATGAAAGGGGCCGACTCTAAAGCTATAGCTGCGGCCATAAACAGGCTGGCTGCTAAAATGCGCATGGACACACTACAGATTGTTTCGGATGTCAGAGTTGTGACGGCCGGTTATCTGATTCGCAACATTGACGAGGCTTTTAAGCGATGGCGCGACACCCCCTGGGCACAGCATCTGCTGTTTGACGAGTTTTGCGAGTACATACTGCCGTATAAGGCGGCCGAGTTGCAGCCGCTGACGGAGTGGCACAACGATTTTTACTATTATAACGCAAAATATTTGGCCGACTATGCCTATAGCGAGGATACGAGGAACTCTACCTATAAGGCTGCTCAGATTTTCAACTATTATCTGAGCCTGAAATTTGACCCACGGTTTACGCACGATGTATTAAACTGCCGGGCCCTGAGCCCGTCGGTGGCTATCAGGATTCCGTTCGGCAACTGCAGCTCGTTCTCGCAGTCTGCGCTGTCGGCTTTCCGCAGCGTGGGTCTGCCGGTGGTCAGGGATGTTTCGCCTGTATGGGCCGGGGGCAACGGCAGCCATGTGTGGAACTCTATGCTTACAAATACAGGCCGGCTGCTGCCGTTTGTGGGCATCACTGACAAACTGGAGGAACAGCAGATGATGAACAACCGTTTTACCAAAGTGTGGCGGCAGACCTATGCCGTTAATCAGGAACTTGTGCGCATTAACCGCGAGGAGAAGTTTGTGCCGGCATTTTTCAGGAATGTGTTTCAGAAAGATGTTACTGACGAGTATGCGAAATGTCGCGATATGGCTTTTGATTTGAATGGCGATGACGGCTATATTTATCTGGCGGCTTCTGACGCGGCTGAATGGGTGCCGGTAGATGTGGCCTACATTAAGGCTGGTCATGCGGAATTTCGCAACGTGGCTCCCGGAGCGGTGTACATGGTTGTCCGTTACGGCGACGACGGGACTATGCGGGCGTTGACGGCGCCGTTTGTTGCAAACCGTGCCGGGACCCCGGAATACCTGCTGCCTGGTAATGTTTTGCATACGGTAACACTGACGCGTAAATATCCTGTGCGTGAAAGCACATGGATTTATTCGCGCATGCTTGTAGGCGGAGCTGTTGAAGCTGCTGACGACGAGGCGTTTGCATCGGCCCGGACTGTGTATGAAATTCCGGATGCATCGGCCGAGACATGCGAGGTGGCTGTGGCCGACAGCATAGGCCCCAGGCGCTACTGGCGTTTCCGCAGCGGACATGTTACGTCGCTTGCCCCACTTGCCGAACTTGCATTTTATGACCGCGCTACAGGCCGACGGCTGACAGGGCGCATTATAGGCACAGGCGGTTCGTGGGCCGACGATCCGGAACATACTGCGGAAAAGGCTTTTGACGGTGATTTGCTTACATCTTATTCGGCACCCGTGGGGCAGGGTGCATGGATAGGGCTTGACTTCGGCCTGCCTGTCGAAGTTGGGCGTGTGCGCTACACTTCGCGTGGCGACGGTAACTGTGTTGAGCCCGGCGACGAGTATGAGTTGCTTTATTGGGCCGACGGGGCGTGGCAGACTGTAGGGAAGAAACGGGCCTTGGGGGTTGGCATTACGTTTGACAACGTGCCTGCCGGTGCGTTGTATCTGCTTGTAGACCGTACAAAGGGCGTTGAGCACCGCATATTCACCTATGCCGACGGCCGCCAGCATTTCCGTTGAACTACCGGGCTGGTGGTTTACTCGAAATGTGTGAAACACAGTGGCAACAGGGATGCTACGGAGGGAAGCAGGTAGCACTGGGCGCGTCCGGCAAGTATTACGCGAACGTCGCGTCCGGCAAGGGTTTCGAATTCGAGCAGTGCCTGTCGGCATGCACCACAAGGCGATATAGGCGCGGCAAGCGGATGGCCGGCAGTGTCGCGCGCTGCTATGGCTATGGTTGTGAATTTTGCGTCGGGGTAGCGTGAGTGGGCATAATAGGCCGCGGTGCGTTCGGCGCAGAGGCTTGATGGTGTTGCCGCGTTTTCCTGGTTTGAGCCGGTAACAATCTCGCCGTTGTCCAGCAATATTGCCGCGCCTACAGAAAAATGGCTGTAGGGTGAGTAGGAGCGAAAGGTTGCTTCGCGAGCCAGACGCACAAGTTCGCGGTCTGTATCAGACAGCTCTTCGTTTCCAAGGGCCTTTACAGGTACGGTTATGTTGAGTTCTTTCATGGAATCTGTTTTATGTTGTTAAACATCGTTGTGTTCGGCCAATAGCTGCTGTGCCAGGGCAAGCTGGCTGCGGAGCACGTACAGCCGTGCTGGAAATGCGCCGATGCCGCCGTAGATGGTCGACATCAGTTCGTCGCTGACAGTGCATACTATGCCGTTTGCTTCAAGCATGCCTTTAACGGCGTGAGCCTCGGGTTGCGATGTGTATGTGGCCAGCAATACCACAGGGTCGTGATTCTGTTTCATAGAATATTGTGGTTTAACGTATGCCTCGCCGGTTCAGGGCTTCTCGGTACCGGGCGGCATTTTGCATGTGTTGCGAAGCCGACGAGGTGAAATTGTGCCGTCCCGACATGTCTTCCTTGGCACACATGAAAACATAGTTGTGTGGCTTGGAGTTCAGTATGGCATCGATGGTTTTTGCCTCGGGCATGCGGATAGGGCCGGGCGGCAGGCCGTTTACGCGGTAGGTGTTGTAGGGCGATTCTACGGCCAGGTGCCGGGCTGTTATGCGGCGAAGCGAGAAATCGCCTACGGCAAACTTTACCGTAGGGTCGGCCTGCAGCGGCATGCCCCGGTGTATGCGGTTAATGTATAGTCGTCCAACTGTTGCGCGTTCGGCGGCATTGTTTGTTTCTTCCTCGGCAATAGACGCTATTGTAGCCACTTGGCCGGGCGTAAGCCCTAGGTCGGTAGCTTTAAGGGTGCGTTCGGTGTTCCAGAATGCCTGTTGGTGTGCGTGCAGCCGTGTTACGACTTTTTCAGGCGTGTCGGTCCAATAGAATTCATACGTGTCGGGCAAAAAAGCGCCTATATGGCCGGCGGCAGGGATTCCTTTAGCTCGAAGAATGGAATCGGCGGCATGCATAAACGAGGCCGAATCGGTTTCTAGCTGGGTCCCTACACGTGCCCCCAGTTGCGAGAGGGTGCGTATGTTGTTGAAAGTTAGCCGTACGGGACTTTGGTGTCCGCGTGAAATTGTGCGGTATATGGCCATGGCCGATGTGCCGTTTTCTATGCGGTATGCTCCGTGTGCCGACTTGAAGTCGGTTCCGGAAAGGTTCCATATCAGGGCCGCTTTTTCGCCGGCTTTGCCAAGTGTTGCGCGCAACGAATCTGTAATTTGCTGCGGTGTACTGCCTTGTGGTATAAATACCCAAGTGCTGCTGTCTGACCGGTATTTGGTGTTTGCTATCGAACTGTAGGCAAACCATACGGCGGTAGTTGCCAGCACAAGCACTATGGCGGCAACTGCGGAATATTTGCGTGACTTCTGTTTTTTTGAATCTGGCATTCCTATATTATTCTGTTTATTTTGATTTTACACCTTTGGTACGTATCTTTGTACAAAGATACGCAAGTCTTTAAAATTATAATTGAAAATAAGTTTTTTTGTTGGCTTGCTATATTTAAAACAGCTATCACTATGTCACCAATCGATACAGCCAAACTGGAAAACGACCGTCGCATTTTGGAACTTTTGTCGCAGACCTTTCCGAATGTCAGTGCCGCAAGCACCGAGATAATAAATTTGGAAGCTATATTGAACCTGCCAAAAGGTACAGAGCATTTTGTTGCCGACCTGCACGGCGAGCATGAGGCTTTCGACCATATTCTGCGCAACGCGTCGGGCAATATAAAGCGCAAGGTGAGCGAGCTGTTTGGCACGTCGATGCGCGAGCAGGAACTGCGCGACCTGTGTACGCTTATATATTATCCGGAACGCAAGCTGGAGTATATAAAAGCTGAAGAAAACGATTTGGACGATTTCTATGCTGTAACGCTCCACCGCCTAATTGCCGTATGCCAGTCGGTGTCGTCGAAATATACGCGTTCAAAAGTGCGCAAGGCGTTGCCCAAAGAATTCTCATACATCATAGAGGAACTGTTGCACGAGGCTCCCTCCGACCCCGACAAGGAGGCTTATTTCAAACGTATCATAGAAACTATAATTTCAACCGGTCAGGCCGATGCGTTTGTGGTGGCTATATGCCACGTTATACAGCATCTGGGCATTGACCAGCTGCACGTGTTAGGCGACATTTTCGACCGCGGCCCGGGCGCGCACCTGATTATGGACACGCTTTGCGGATATAACCACTTCGACATTCAGTGGGGAAACCACGACGCGCTTTGGATGGGGGCTTCGGCCGGTAACGACGCTTGCATAGCGAATGTGCTGCGGTTGTCGTTGCGCTATTGCAATATGGCTACGCTGGAGGACGGGTACGGCATAAACCTTGTGCCGCTTGCCACTTTTGCCATGGAGACCTACGGCGACGACCCGTGCGAGAACTTTGTGCCTAATATCGTTGACACAGAACGTACGCCGGATAAGAAAACACTGCAGCTTCTGGCCCGTATGCACAAGGCTATATCAATAATCCAGTTCAAGTTGGAGGCCGCACTTGTTGACCGCCGTCCGGAGTGGGGAATGGGTAGCCGCAAATTATTGGCAGGCCTTAAGCCGGAGAAAGGCTTGATAACGATTGACGGTGTTGACTACAGCCTTAAGGATTGTCGTTTCCCTACCATAGACAAAGAAAAACCTTATGCGCTAACGCAGGAGGAGGCTGGCCTTATGGCTAAGTTGCATCATTCTTTCCGGGTAAGCGACAAATTAAAAAAGCACATACACTGCCTGTTGTCGCATGGATGTATGTATGGCGTATATAATTCAAACCTGCTGTTTCATGCATCGATGCCGCTTAATGCCGACGGAACGCTTAAGGAAGTGGCTGTTGGCCATGGGCGGTACAAGGGGCGCGAACTGATGCACCAGGTGGGCATGACAATGCGTGCGGCGTTTAACGACGACACGCCGCATGACGAGCGAGAATTTGCCATAGATTATTTCTGGTACCTGTGGTGCGGCCCCGACTCGCCACTGTTCGACAAATCGAAAATGGCTACTTTTGAGCGGTATTTCGTTGAAGAAACAGCTACGCACAAGGAGGAAAAAGGGTATTACTATCTGTTGCGTGACAACCCCGACGTTATAGACCATATTCTGGATGCTTTCGGTGTGGAAGGCGAGCACCGCCATATCATTAACGGACATGTGCCTGTACGTATAAACAAGGGTGAGAAGCCTATACGTGCAAACGGCAAACTACTGGTTATTGACGGCGGTTTTGCAAAGGCTTACCACCATACCACCGGAATAGCCGGATATACGCTTATTTATCATAGCCGCGGACTACAGCTTGTGCAGCATGAGCCGTTCACCTCTACAGAGGAAGCCATACGCAACGGCACCGATATTCTAGGTGCCACACAGATTGTGGAGCTGAGTGCAAAGCGTATGCGCGTGCGCGACACTGACAAGGGTGACGAACTTGCCGGCCAGATACAGGAACTTACCGAATTGCTTCATGCTTTCCGGCTCGGAATAGTAAAAGAGCGTTCCCTTAAATAATATATAAGTATACATAGTGGCGACATTGTTGTCATAGAACCGCTATATGTACTGATTACAATCATAATAATTTATATACCTGATTATTATGATTGTGTAACCTGTAATAATGAATCTTTACCATGAACCTGATTGTTGGAATTTGCTTATTGGCTGTGGCGGTTTGCCCGTACGGTTTACTATGTCAGAACATAAAATATAGTTATGACAATGCCGGCAACCGTGTAAAAAGAGAGATAGTTTTACCTCAACGGAATATGCCTGACGGTCATGTTAGGGCGAAAGACCCTGTTTCAGAGAAGCTAGGCAATAAAAATATCCGTATTTATCCTAATCCGACTTCGGGGGTATTGAAAATAGAAGTTGCCGGATTTGAGGATTCGGACAAAGGAAATTTGAGCATTTTCAATCTTTCCGGTCAGCAGTTGTTAAATTCAGATATAATTTCCACTTTTACCGAATTGGATATCAGTTCGAGCCAGAAAGGGGTTTATATTTTGCTGATTAACTTAAACGGCGAAAGCACAACCTGGAAAATCATAAAAGAATAAAATTTGGAGTTATGACAAGGTTGCTGTATATTTTATTTATATTGCTTGGCTCTATTAGTGCGGCAATAGGCAAAACTTTGCCTGAGGAAACGAATGACTATGACGGCCAGTTTGCCGGATGGACGGATGAGGAATATATTGACTATGAAGATTCTATTTTTACGGGGCTATATTCTCCGGTGCTTGTGCAACGTACAGATTCCCAAACTGTAACAACTCCTTTGCCGCCATCAGTCTGGACACCGGTATCACCTGTTCCGGACGCAGTTGTTCTAGATAAGACCAAAGAGGTAGGACAAATTGTTATTAAATCCGGAACAACGCCTACAGGAGCAAAGACATATCAAGTACCTATATCGGTTTATCCAGGGATAAACGGTTTCAATCCTAGTTTGGCGTTGGCATATAACAGTCAGCAGGGAAATTCTATAGCTGGAAAAGGGTGGGGTATATCAGGGCTGTCTGCAATAACGCGTGGTGGCAAAAATATTTATCATGACGCTATAACTCAAGGCGTATCCATGGATAATGGTGACTCTTTCTTTTTAGACGGAGTTAGGTTGATAAAAGTTGGAGAAGATGAGGGTTATATATTATATGAGTCGGAACATGGAAATATAAAGGTAAAAGGTTTTACATCCGGAAATGTAATGAAATGCTTTGAAGTTTTCTATCCGGATGGCAGCAAGGGTACATTTGGCTATACGTATTCTTCTGAAAATTATCTGGTTTATCCGCTTACATATTTATCCGATATAAATAACAATAGCATAAATTATAATTACGAATTTTCCGATAATCACTACAGAATTACTAAAATTACTTATGGCCGTTGTTCTGTTTTATTTCAATACACAACTAGCCGTCCCGATCCCGTACTGTCGTACTCGGGTGGCGTAAAGATGCAAGAAACGAAACTGCTATATAAAATTGTATGTAAATTAAATGCTATTGTATTAGGTACTTATACTCTCGATTATTACAATGATAGTTCCGTTTCATTATTGTCCTCTATCAGTTATTCGTCAGCTGAAAAATATTATAACCCTTTAAGGTTTTATTATGGTGAAGGTAATGCACCTGTTTTATTTGATTCGGATTATACCCATTTAACGGAGTGGTATAAATCTGAGAATCCCAATATGATAAAAATAGTAAAAGGGAAATTTGACTATAATTCCGGCAACGACGGAATAATTTCACTGCCAAACCGGAATCCATATTGGAAGCATTATCGAAATCATACAGCGTTCCGTCATTCTCAAAACCGTTTTGACAATAAGTATAAGGATGATGAAAAAATATTTATATACTCCGATTTAAACCGCAGTTGGGCAGCGCCCATGCCGAATCTTGTTACTGAAAAGGGTTTTATTGACATACTGTGTGCCGACCTTGGTGGCAACCGGAATGAAGATATAATTAAAATAAACAACTCGGTTGTAAACAACACTGACCATGTAACATTCAAGGTGTTCCGGGCAAGCGCTTCGTTAGGATTGGTAAATTCGTATACCCGGAGTTTTAGTTTCCCCACTGTGCATATCGATGCTGACAACGGCAAAAGCATACAGCCGAAGTTCTATTATACCGGCGATTTCAACGGTGACGGCAAAATGGAAATTCTGGCAATTTCCGTCCACCAGCCGTTTGGTGATACTGACAAGCCTTCGGTGTGCTACATTTTCGACTTGGCTGGGAATAGAATTCTGTATAAGGGACATATTTTTCCGTATAATGTGGAGTTTGTAGGCACACGACAGCCTGATGCGCAAAAAGCCATAAATAATTCTGACAGATTTTTTGTTATGGATTATGACGGTGACGGTAAAACCGATTTGTGCCATATTGACGAGACTGGTATAAACATATATACTTTTGTAGTTAGAGCCGGTATATTTGCTTCGCGAAAAGTGGCTACAAGCAATATTCTGACAAAGGCAGATCTTGCCAATCGCGATATATTTATAGGCGAGTTCAATGGCGACGGCCTGATGGATTTGCTGGTTTCACCCTCGAATGAAACAGACAGCAGGGAGTGGGCTATATTTAATTCAAAAGGAGACGGGCAATTTGAAAAGAATACATTTGAATGTGCCCCAAACATTAAAGACATAAATAGCGGATTCATTACTCAGGACGTTGACGGCGACGGTCTGACCGACCTGGTTCATTACGATGTTGACGATTTTGTGGCCTATTTTGCCAAGAACAATTCCTTTACTAATGGCGTACGTTCGTTTCAGGATATAAGGTACTCAATTCCGGTGCCGGCAAATATAAATTCGGGAAATTGCTCTAACCAGCTAGTGTGCTTGAAAGACGGAACAGTCACCAGGTATTCTTATAACAGGAATTACGTTGAGGCTACACAGATAACAGGCATGTTGAACAGTCTTGGCGTTATAGAAAAAAACAGTTACCGATTCATTAATTCCGAAAATAATCCGGCCGGTTTTTATATAAGAGATAACGATGCCGTGTTTCCTTATGTAGATATACTTGAGCCGGTGCCTGTTATTGCCCGGTCGGAAGTGGTTGTAAACGGGCAATCAGTTGATTATAACGAGTTTAAATATGCAGATGCCGTGGTTCACCGTCAGGGACGGGGATTTTGTGGCTTTACGCGTATTACATCAACAAACAAACGGGGACAAGAACTTGTCCAGACATTTGACCCATTTAATTTCGGGTTATTGAAAAATGAAACATTTCCTACATATAAAAAAGAGTATGTCTATACGGTAAATGTCCTGCCCGATAAAATTGCAAAAATCAATCTGACACATAAATCAGAAACAGACCTGTTGAAAGGCTTTTCTTCAGCAACATCGTATCAGTATGACGAGTTCGGGTATCCGTTGCAGGAACATACCGTGTATTCCGACGGACTGGATGTTAGGAAAACAAACACTTATTCGTCCTCTACTGCAATAGAAAATGGATATAATCTCGGCTTTCTGACAAATCAGACAGTAACAATAACACGCAACGGGTCGTCATATACAGAAAGAGTCTTTGTTCAGGAGCATAATAGACGGCTACCTTTAAAAACCGTATATTACAAAGATGGAAACCAGGTCAGGCAGCAGATATGCAGTTATAACCAGCGTGGCAGTACCTTGTCGGAAACTACACAGTATTACGAGTCGGCAAATTCCAATACAACAGCTTATACGTATGATGTCTATGGGCGTGTAATAAAGGAAACCGGCCCTCTTGGCCTTACTAACGAATTTTCATATAACCGTCAGGGGCAATTGTCTGCCATACTGGATTCACGGGGCAACACTACGACATTTGAATATGATGGTTTTGGCCGCGAGAAAATTGTTACCAATCCGGACGGAACTATTGTCGCGACGCAATATTCATGGGTCGACGAACAGTCACCGGGACTATATGCAGTTACACGGTCGGCAACCGGCGAGCCTACGGTAAAAACTGTTTATGACGCTTTAAACCGGGAAGTGCGCAGCTGTGAGACCAGATTCGATAATTCTGTAGTAAATGTCGACAGGCAATACGATGCCTACGGTAATCTGTCGAAAGTTTCTTTGCCGTTTTGCGGCAATACTGCTTCGGCTTGGAATGAATACGGGTACGATCAGTATGACAGGATTACGTACCTTAAAAAAGCTTCGGGGAAACAGGTGTCATATTCATATAATAGCTCGTCTGTTACTGTTGCCGAAAACGGGGTGGCTACGACTAAGGAATATGATGTTGAAGGAAACCTGGTTTCTGTTACAGATCCGAACGGAACCATTGATTATGCTTTGGCCGCCGACGGACAAATATCCTCGATAACTATATCCGACGATATAGTTACAACTTTCAGTTACGATAAATATCGTAGGAAAATAAGTGTAGACGACCCGAGCAAGGGCATTACTTCATATTCTTATGATTCTGCCGGAAATATTGCCGCAGAAATCAATGCCGACAACGATACGGTCCGGTATGAATACGATATTTACGACAGGATTATTAAAAAGATTGCCCCGGAACTTTCAACAACTTATACGTATAATGAATTTGATGACATTGTTTCGGTCTTATCAGATAACGGCACATCAAAGACGTTCAAATATGACACGTGCGGAAGGATAATTACGGCAAAGGAGTACGGCACCGATGAAAAATGGCTGCAAAAAGATTATTCATATGAATCAGGAAATATCAGTGCTGTTAAATATACTACCCAATTGGGTGCCCTAGCAACAGAAAGCCACTATTATTCAAACGGGCATTTGTATGATGTAAAATTAAACGAAAAGATTTCCGTATTTAAACTAGTTAAAGAAAATGCGTTAGGACAGTCTGTTGAAATTTTGACCGGTGATATTACACGCAAATACAGCTTCACCGAATACGGTTTGCCGACTGGCCGGTCGGCTAGCGGAAAGGACGCGGTATATCAGGATTTTTCATATGTTTTCGACCCACTTAAAACAAATCTTCTGAGCCGTACTGACAACACCCGGAACCTGACTGAGAATTTTGATTACGACGTGTTCAACCGACTGACAGGTTATGGCAATGAAACAGCTTCGTACGACGAAAAAGGGAATATTACCGAAAAAACCGATGTCGGCTCTTTCGAATATTCACATCCCGAAAAGCCATATGCCATAACCGGCGTGTCGCTGGCAACAAGTTCAATTCCGTCTATAAGTCAGGATATTGCTTATACCTCGTTTTCCCGGCCAAAACAAATTACAGAGAACGGTAAAACTGCGACATTTACCTACAATGCTGCTTTCGACCGCGTAAAGATGATGGTTTCAGACTGCGGTAAAAGTATTCTCACACGCTATTATCTTGGCAATTGCTATGAACTGGAAGTGGCCGACAATATCCACAAAGAAACCCTGTATCTTTGTGGCGATTATTATTCCGCTCCTGCAGTAGTTGTAAAACACAGCCTATTTGCGGAAACCGGTCCCAAATACCCGGCCTCAGTTTTAAACGACATTGACATACAGGAGCCATCGCCCGGTATCGGCGATATGAGCGAGGAAGCTCCAAACTACAGGCTATATTTTATTATAAGGGATTATCTGGGTAGTGTAACACACGTAGTTTCGTCATTAAATGGGAAAATAGAACAGGAACTGGGTTACGATGCATGGGGGCGGCTACGTCACCCGTCGACCCTTGAGACATATTCTCCAGGGAAAGAGCCGGCGCTGTTTCTCAGTCGGGGTTACACCGGGCACGAGCACCTTCCGTTGTTCGGCCTTATAAATATGAACGCGCGCCTTTACGACCCCGTATTGGGGCGTTTCCTGTCGCCCGACCCGTTTGTGCAGAATTACGACTGGCTTCAGAATTACAACCGTTACACCTACGCGCTGAACAATCCTTTGTGCTATGTTGATGAAGACGGCCGGATTTTCTGGGCAGTCGTTGGAGTTGCTGCAGCCATCGGTGGTGTTGTTAATTTAGCCACGCATTGGGACGAAATAGCCTCCGCAGGTGGCTGGAACGGTGTACTGAAAGGGGCGAGTTATTTCCTTTCAGGCGCGGTTGCCGGCGGAGCCGGGGCTGTTGTAAGCATCGGAGTAGCTGTCGGGTTCGGCAGTGCGCTAAGTATTACTGCCGCAAGCTACTCTGCAGCCTCGATGGGATTCATACCAGGTGTCGTGCAAGGTGCTGCCGGTGGTTTGACCAGCGGATTCCTGTTGGGAACATCTAACTCTCTTATAGATGGAAAAGGTTTAGGGACTTCGTTAGGTAACGGGTTGTCGGAAGGTGTATCCAGCGGTATATTTGGCGGACTACTTGGTGGTGCATCCGGTGGAATAAATGCAGTGCGTAACGGGAAAAATTTCTGGAACGGTTCCGGCACAAGCAACAGGGACAGGATAATTAGTGAAATTCTCTCCGAAGAACCGGCTGTAACTTCCGCAACAAGCCAAGAGGTCGCTGAATCATCAGACAAAGGACCTTATACCATTTATGAAGGATATGAGGTGAAAAAGGTGAATGGAAAGGAGGTCAGAGAAGTAAAATATGTAGGTATTACTAAAAGAGATCCGGAGATAAGATATGATGAGCATCGACGCTCAGGGACAAATAGGGCAACTTTAAAATTTCACTCAGTAGATGATGCTCAGAATCTTTTGGAAGCCCGAATCAAAGAACAAATGAAGATTAATAAATATGGACTAGAAAATTTATATAATAAGAGAAATGAAATAGCTCTCAAACATTGGAAAAAATTTGGAATACACTAATCACCCAAAACTAATTATATATGGAAACAAATGAAAAACCAAAACCCAAACGGGTTGTAATCAAGCCCGGCGATGTGTTCTGTACCGAATTCGACAACAGGTTCAAATGCTACTTTCAGTTTATAGTCAGGGATAAAGAAGCATTGAACGGCTATGTAATCAGGGTGTTCAAGACGCACTACCCGATTGACTATGTCCCTGTAATCGCGGATATTGTAAGAGACGAGGTAGCCTTCATTACCCACACTTTTATTCGCTTCGGGTTATGGGACAATGTCTGGTATAAAGTCGGAAAATCTCAGGATATCGGAATGGATGCATTGGATAATGTTGTATTTGGGTTGGCACAAAATAGTAGGTTTACTGCCCCTAATAAACTAGAAAAAGTAAACCCGTTGGAGAACTGGTGGGTATGGAAAGTCAACCAGCGACATATTGAAATTGGCCGATTGCCAGAAAAATACCATGACATAATTGAACCCGGAGATGTCTTTCCGTATACTGATATTAGAGAGCGCATGGAATATGGGTATAATAAATTGGTTGCTCCGGAATACAAAATTATCAAGCGTCATCCCCATCCGGAAGCAGACAGCTATATAGAATACATGCATGAAGGCGCAACTTATTACTATCATTTCAAGGGCGAATATGTGGTAAGGGAAGTTGTTACGACTGGAAATGAGGCCGTAAGGCTTACGCCCGACAAACCTGTCTCCGGCCGATATCATTTATACACGCGTCAGTTTGGTGATCTTGACCAGTATCGCACTGCTTTTATTTCCGCCGAAGAATTCAACCAAGTCTGGAACTTTATAAAAACTTAAAATATGATTAAATTTATACCTCAGGGCGATATTTTCTTGTTAGAGAATGTGTCCAGTTATGCTCATGGCTGCAATTGTGCCGGTGCAATGGGAAAAGGGATAGCTATTCAGTTTAGAAACAAATTCCCGGCCATGTATGCCGAATATAAATTGCTGTGTAAAAACGGTCAATATAATCCCGGTGATGTATTTGATTACAATTACGGACTGGGGCATGTCTACAACCTTGCTACCCAGGAGTCGTGGCGTACAAAGGCTAAAATAGAATTTATACAGGCATCTGTTTTGCGCATGTTCGAGCTTGCCATGGCTGACGGAGTCACAGCCATAGCCATGCCGGCTATCGGTGCCGGATTGGGCGGTTTGCAGTGGAACGATGTCAAAGAAGCAATTGCCGATATTTCCATGGGCTATCCAGACATAGACCTGTTTGTGGTAGAAAAATTTGCATCTTTAGAAAATTCCCTGTTTGATATTTAGAGTTCGATATAATATTTGTGAAATACATGGAACCTCTTCGAGGTACATACCCTCTCACCATACCTGCATTTCCCAACGAGGCCTCGCGTACACTCGTCCACGTAGGGGTTATACACATGTATGGCCTTCGGCCAATGTTTATATGCTGATAAGACATGGTATCAGCCCGGTTAATCCTCGTTAGGCATCAGGTAATGGTTTTCATATATTGCAATATGGCCGGAGGCCATACATGTGTATAACCCCGCCGTGGCGTAGCCTCGGTGGGGGATGCAGATCGCTAAATGAATGAACCTCGGAGGAGGTTCAATGTGGAGATGCATTATATCGAAGTTACATTAAATAACAATCAGCCGGTAGAAAAAGCTTGGATAATAATTATGGAAAAATCAGATGTAAAAACAAAACCCAAACGGGTTGTAATCAAAATAGGCGATGTTTTCTGCGTTGAATTCGACAACCGGTTCAAATGCTATTTTCAGTGTATTGCCAAAGAGACAGACCCGTTTGAATGCGAGGTAATCAGGGTTTTCAAAACTCGCTACGCTATGAGTTATGTTCCGGTGGCTGACGATGTCGTAGCTGACGAAGTAGATTTCTTTGCCCATACTCCGGTACGTGACGGATTGTTGTACAACACCTGGTATAAAATTGGAGAATCTTGCGCCGTGGGGGCTGATGCGCTGGAAAACGTACTGTTTGGCATAGCACAAAAAAATAAGCTTAACGCCGACGGATATTACGAGTCATTAAGCCCGTTGGATAATTGGCTTATTTGGAAAGTTGGTCAGAAACCGGTAGAAATAGGCAGGCTGCCTGAAAAATACCATAGTATTATTAAAGACGGTTCGTTATATAGGGGTTCGGAAATTAAAACACGTGTGGAGTACGGATATTTTAAGCGTACCGATATGGGATATACTATAATGAAACGCCACCCCTTGCCGGATGTGGACAGCTATATGAAAACAAGCCACGAAGCTGCTGTATATCGTTATCATTTCAAGGGTGAATATGTGGTAAGGGAAGTCGTAATGATTGACGACGAGGTGATGCGGTTAACACCAAAGCATCCGGTATCAGGCAAATACTATTTGTATACCGGGGCTTTTGGCGATGTAAACTGGTTCGAAGGCGATTTTATAACAGCTGAAGAGTTTAATAAGGCGTGGAATTCTACAAAATGCACCATAAGCCGCATAATTGGCAGCATATGCAAGCGTTTGGGCAACTTTGTTCCCGGTAAGTTTCTAGACAAAGATTAGGTTAACATGTTATTTCTATGAAAATTTTTAAGTAACTTAGCTAAATATTTTAATAACCGAATAGCTATCTGAGTTATGAACGATTATATTGAAGTTAGGCTTACTCCTGAACCATGCAGCGAAACAGTGACCGACGTACTGGCAGCCTTGCTTGCCGAGGCCGGAGGATATGAGAGCTTTGTGCCCGACAGCGAGGGCCTGACAGCCTATGTGAAAAAAGAACTTTATTCAGATGATATTATTAATGAGATAATAGCATCTTTTCCTATTGACGGGGTGGCCATAACGGCGTTGCCGGCTGTTGTGGAGGGCCGCGACTGGAACGCAGAGTGGGAGAAGAACTATTTCAAGCCTATAGTTATTGACAACCGCTGCGTGATACACAGCTCGTTTCATAACGATGTGCCTGAAGCACCGTACGATATTGTAATTGACCCTAAAATGGCTTTCGGAACCGGACATCACTTTACAACGTCGCTAATGATCAGGTGCTTGCTCGACCTTTCGCTCGAAGGCAAGTCGGTTATCGA
>SSTG01000043.1 GCA_004801635.1 Muribaculum caecicola
GTACGCCCAATTCGGCATATGTGGCTCCGTCGGTCGACTATATGATTGTTAAGATACCGCGATGGGATCTTACAAAGTTTGTAGGTGTAGACCGCGAAATTGGCTCGTCGATGAAGTCTGTGGGCGAAATAATGTCAATAGGCAAGTCGTTTGAAGAAATAATTCAGAAAGGTCTGCGTATGATAGGCCAGGGTATGCACGGTTTTGTAGGTAATACCGACATACAGTTCGACGACCTTGATTACGCGCTGACACATCCCACGGATTTACGCATATTTGCCATTGCCCAGGCCCTTGAACAGGGCTATACGGTTGAACGGATTTCTGAACTTACAAAAATCGACCCGTGGTTCCTTGAACGGTTAAACAATATTGTTTGCTTTGCCCAGACCCTTAAAGGATATGCATCAGTAACCGATATAGATAAGGAAGTGATGGCCGAGGCGAAGCGCCTTGGTTTCTCCGACTTCCAGATTGCACGCCTGGTAGAAAATCCGGAAGGCTCCATGGAAGCCGACGTATTGCGCGTACGCGACCACCGCAAAAGTCTTGGCGTAACGCCCAAGGTGCGCCGTATCAATACTGTAGCTTCGGAATATCCTGACCTGACAAACTACCTGTATGTTACTTACGGGGCTGACACAAACTCTATACCTTACGACATGAATTCGGGCAACAACATAATTGTGCTTGGTTCGGGTGCGTACCGCATAGGTTCGTCGGTAGAGTTTGACTGGTGTTCGGTAAATGCTGCATCTACATGTCGCAAACTTGGCTATAAGTCGGTAATGATAAATTATAATCCGGAAACGGTTTCTACCGACTATGATATGTGCGACCGCCTGTATTTCGACGAGCTGTCGTTTGAGCGTGTAATGGACATAATAGACCTGGAATCGCCGCGCGGTGTTATTGTTAGCGTGGGGGGCCAGATTCCGAACAACCTGGCAATGAAGCTCCACCGCCGCCATGTGCCGATTTTGGGAACATCGCCGGTGTCTATTGACCGTGCCGAAAACCGTCACAAATTCTCAGCCATGCTCGACCAGCTTGGCATTGACCAGCCCAGATGGAAGGAACTTACTACGGAGGAGGATATTGTGTCGTTTGTCGAGGAGGTTGGATTTCCGGTGCTGATTCGTCCGAGCTATGTGCTTTCGGGTGCGGCCATGAATGTTTGTCATGATTACGAGCAGATGCACCGCTTCCTGGGACAGGCAGCAAAGGTGTCGAAGGAATTTCCTGTTGTGGTTTCCGAATTCCTTCAGAATGCCAAGGAAATAGAATTCGACGCAGTGGCCCGTAACGGACAGATTGTGGAGTATGCCATATCGGAGCATATAGAGTTTGCCGGGGTGCATTCAGGCGATGCCACACTGGTGTTCCCGGCTCAGAAGATATATCTTGCAACAGCGCGCCGCATAAAGCAGATTAGCGCGCAGATTGCCAAAGAGCTTAATATATCGGGCCCGTTCAACATACAGTACCTGGCTAAGGAAAATGCCGTGAAGGTTATTGAATGTAACCTGCGTGCTTCGCGTTCGTTCCCGTTTGTCAGCAAGGTTCTCAAGCAGAACTTTATTGAAACGGCCACACGCATAATGCTAGGTGAAAAGGTTGAACCTATCAACTCGTCAACGTTCGACATTGACTATATAGGAGTCAAGGCTTCGCAATTCTCGTTTGCCCGTCTGCACAAGGCCGACCCTGTGCTAGGTGTCGACATGTCGTCGACAGGCGAGGTTGGCTGTCTTGGTAAAGATTTCGACGAAGCGCTGCTTAACGCCATGCTTTCTGTTGGGCATCATGTGCCTAAAGGTGCCGTGCTTGTAAGTTCGGGCGATGTGCGCGGCAAAGTTGATATGCTTGACGCATGCCAGCGTCTGGCTGACAACGGTTACAAACTATATGCAACCGAGGGAACTGCCAAATTCTTGAATAATAACGGAATTGCGGCTACGGCTGTGTGTTGGCCCGACGAACAGGGAGAGAATGTGCTCGACCTTATTGCACGCCACGATGTGGACCTGATTATAAATATTCCGAAGAACCACACTAAACGTGAGCTTACAAACGGATACCGTATACGCCGTTGGGCTATTGACCACAATATCCCATTGCTTACCAATGCGCGTCTTGCAAGCGCTTATGTGAAAGCGTTTATAGGCAAGCCTGTTGAAAGGCTTTCGATAACTCCGTGGAAAGAATATTAAATTAACATTTATATGCCATACGGGCCTTGTTCCAGCTGGAGCAAGGCCCGTATGGCATATAAATGTTTTTAGTGGTCAAGGTTTGTATGATTTTTCCGGCAGGCTGATGTGCGAACCCAGTATTCGGTTTCCCTCAGGTGTAAAATGGAAGTAGCCGGAGAAACTGAAATAGGTTATTTCTCCAAAATATATGTGGCCGTCGACATCGTAGAAGTCAACACGCACATGCGGTTCTCCACGGCTTATTATGTCGGCCAGTTCGAGCATCTTGTCGAGTCCTTGGGGTCGTGGCAGCGTGAAGTCGGCAGGGTAGTGGGCGTTGTCGGTATTGAAAGGGCAGAAACGCCACTGCCTGTCGAAAAAATAATAGTTTGGTTTCTTGCTTCCAGGCACACGGCCTATACATACCATTATGTATTTGGCCTCGCCGTCAAAGCAGTAGAATTTATAGTCGGTAGGCATTTCGCCTGTATCCGGCCCAATGTATTTTTCAGCGATTATGCGAGCCGGAACGCCTTTGTACGGCCATTCGCGAAGTTTTGCATAGTTTGTCTTGTGCAGGGATTTGCCGAGTTTGCCGACTGCCTCTTTTCGGCTGAATTTGTTTTTGTCCAAACACACAAACACACCTTTGCCGCCCCATCCGTGTGTTGCCTTAAGCACGAATTTGTCTGGCAGGGAATCGAAGTCGATGTCTTCAGGCCTGTCCCATACTCCGAGGGTCGGTATTATGTATTGTTCGCCTATCAGTTTGCCCACAATCTCCTTTACGGCAAATTTGTCAACGCGTTTGCGTTGACCGTCGCGACGGTTGTATACCTTCAGCCATTGTAGTTTTTCATTAAAAGTAACCGGATTGTCCATGTCTATGGATTTACCCATTCGCAGACGGTATATTGTGGCTACAAACCAACGGTCGTTTGTAATCAGCGGTGCAAAAAGTTTCAGCGTATTTTTTGCTGTTTTCCGGAAAATTGAAGATATATCCATGCACATATAGCTATTTATATGCAAAGATATGTATTTTTTACAATCTTGTAAATGTCTATGGCTTGTACGACGGTTTTGGTAGTTTTATAAGGGTTCCGAAATATCGGTCGGTTTCTTCTGTGATATCCTTGTCATAGCCCGAGGCGTTGAAATATGTTATCTCGCCGAAATATATTTTGTTGTCAATGTAATAAAGGTCGATTCTGACGTGCGGTTCGTTTCGGCTTAGTTTGTCGGCGATATCAAACATTTCGTCGATTTTATCCGGCTTCGGAAGAGTGAAGCCGGTCGGAGTATTTTTGTCTACCTTGTTGAATGGGCAGAAGTTCCATTCGCGGTCAAAGAAATAGTACCGTGGTTTTTTACCCCCAATATTTCTTCCCTTACATACCATTACGTATTCGGCATGTCCGTCGAAGCAGAAGAATTTATAATCGGCAGGGATAGGCTCTTTGTCCGTGCCTATATATTCTTCGGCTATAATACGGGGCTTTAAGCCTTTGTATGGCCATTCGCGAAGTTTCGGGTAGTTGTTTTTGCGCATGGCATGTCTGAGTGTTTCTATAGCCTTTTTCCTGTTGAATGTTTCAGGGTCGTTACATACTACAACGCCTTTTCCGCCATAACCGTGGGTTGTTTTTAATACGAACCGTTCCGGCAGGGTGTCGAAGTCGATCTGTGCGGGAGAATCCCATATGCCGATTGTAGGGATAATGTACCGGCTGTCTATCTCACGGGCTACAATGTCCTTTACTGTTAGTTTGTCCACGCGGCTGTGCTGAAAATCGTGGCGGTTATATATTTTTAACCACTGTAGCTTTTCGTTGTAAGTTTGAGGATTTTTTATGTCTATTTCCTTTCCTGTACGTAGGCGATACATGGTTTTGACAAACCACAAGTCGTTGGTAATGATTGGGGAAAACAGTTTTAAGATGTTTTTTAGTGCCTTTGGAAAAAGATTTTTTAGAGACATATATCCTAATGTTATTTAATAAATACAAAAGTAAAAATAATGAAACTTATTGAAGTTAAAAATTGTGTTTATTTGTGGTTTGTTAACATTTGTGGTTTGTTCAGGCTTAGTGGTGTGTTTCAGGAAATATTGGGCGTTACGGTGCTATTTTGAGCTTAAAGGCCGTAAATTGTCTGATTGTTGTAAACAACTACAATTACTTTTATTAAATTTGCAGATTATTATTTTTTGTTTAAACGTTCCGGTACGGCTTATGCCGTGTCTGTAAAGAGCCGGTGCCATAATTCTAAACAGTAACTATATTGATATGAAAGAAACCGTTCTTAGCGGAATACGCCCTACGGGCAACCTCCATCTTGGAAACTATTTCGGCGCGTTGTCGAAGTTCATACGTATGCAGGACGACTATAACTGCATGTACTTTCTTGCCGACCTTCATGCACTGACAACTCACCCCGACCCTAAAATGCTGCACGAAAACGTGCGCGGCATCATGGCCGAATATCTGGCCGCCGGTCTTGACCCTGAAAAAGTTACGCTGTTCGTGCAGAGCGACGTGCCTGAAATTTCCGAAATGTACCTGTTGCTGAACATGCACGTGGGCATTGGCGAGCTTATGCGCACCACCTCGTTCAAGGACAAAGCGCGTAAGGCGCTGGGTCTTAACCGCGACGACAACGAGTCTGATGCCGATTTCGAACACCAGATAATCGGGTCGGAAACCAACAAGCGTGTAAATGCCGGGCTACTTACATACCCCACGCTTATGGCGGTGGATATACTTATTCAGAAAGCACATAAAGTGCCTGTGGGAAAAGACCAGGAGCAGCATCTGGAGCTTACCCGTCGGTTTGCCCGCCGCTTCAATTCGTTTTACGGCGTAGACCTGTTCCCCGAACCGGTTAATTTTAACTTTACCGGCGAGGCTATAAAGGTGCCGGGGCTTGACGGTTCCGGAAAAATGGGCAAGAGCGAGGGTAACTGCATATATCTGATTGACGATGAAAAGACGTTGCGCAAAAAGGTGATGCGTGCCGTGACAGACGAAGGCCCCAAAGTGCCCAACTCGCCTGTAAGCGAGCCGATAAAGAACCTGTTTATGCTGATGGAGCTGGCCTCCACCCCCGATACGTTGCAGCATTTCCGCGACGCTTATGCCGACTGTTCCATACGTTACGGCGATCTCAAAAAACAGCTTGCCGAAGACTTGCTCAAGATAACCACCCCTATACGTCAGCGGATAGAGGAAATAAAGGCAGACGAGGCATTTATGGGCCGTGTGCTGCGTCAGGGAGCCGAACGGGCACGTGAAAATGCGGCAAAGACACTCGCAGAAGTCCGCGAGATTATGGGAATACGCAAATTCTATTAATTAGGTTTTATCCTACACCACATTCCGTCCGGGCATGCAGCATTGCTGCATGCCCGGACGCTGTAATTTCTGGTTGTGTAATTATTATGCCTGTACTAATATCTATTTAATAAATTTGTAAATTATGCTAATAATAGCGTTGTTTTTTTGCGAATATTTGTTTTTTTGTAATCTATTTTAACATTTGCGTATAAACTTATTTTTTAACAATGGGTCGTGTCTCATCGTAGACTAAAAAATTATAAACACTATTGATATGACAACATATAGAAAATCGGAGGCATTAATAGGGCTGATGCTGATATTGATATTATCTTACTTTGGCTTATTTTTTGTCGATGTGCAGCACGTTATTTATGCGATTTTTGTAACGTGTCCATTTATTTTATTCATGGGACAAAGCAGCACGATAGAAAAAGTGTTAGGAATAGCAAGCATTATAATAACAGGCATTCTAAGCTATTTAAATTATTTCTCATTAAATATAATCAGTTACTTGTGTTATTTACTGACATCAATAGTGGTGTTTGGAATATACGCTATAATTAAATCTGTTTACAAAAATCAAAAAATGAATTAATATAAAAGTCATGCCGGGAATATTCCCGGCATGACTTTTATTGTATATTGATGAAAGGTGCAATGTTGGAAAATTGTTGTATTTTTGCAATAATGTTTTATCAACGAGAAAGGATGAATTTCAATCATAACAACGGAAACGGGCTGCGTTTGTTTGTGGCCGTTGCCGTTTCGGCTTTGCTGGCTGCCTGTGCCTCGGTAGGGCGACCGTCGGGCGGAGAATACGACTATACTCCTCCTGTTTTTATGCGTTCCACGCCGGCAATAGGGCAGCGTAATGTGACCGAGCCGAAGATAGAACTGTTTTTTGATGAGAATGTTCAGGTGAAAGACGCTATGACTAAGGTTGTTGTTTCGCCTGCCCAGATAAATATTCCGCAAATAACGGCTAACGGAAAGAAACTTACTGTCAGTCTGCGCGACACGCTTATTCCAAACACCACGTATACGATAGATTTTTCAGACGCGGTGAGCGATTTGAACGAGGGTAACGAGCTGGACGGGCTTGCCGTTAGTTTTTCTACCGGCGATACGGTAGACTCGCTGCAGATTTCCGGAATGGTTTTCGAAGCCCGTAATCTTGAGCCGGCGCAAGGCATGGTTGTTGGCGTGTATTCCAATCTTGACGACTCGGCTGTGCGTACGTTGCAGTTGGAGCGTATTGCAAAGACCAACCAGAAAGGCCAGTTTACAATTCGCGGACTCAAGCCGGGAAAATACCGCATATATGCTATTAACGACCTTAACCGCGATTATCATTGGGACCGTTCGGAGGACGTGGCGTTTTATGACGTGCTCGTGTCACCGTCGGTGTCGGGTGCCGTAGAATCGGATACGCTTAAGGCTGTTAACGGCGAAGATTCCGTGGTAAGCCGTGAAGTGGCGCATTATTTGCCTGACGATATTTTGCTGACCTGGTTCAACGAGGGATATAAGGCTCAGTATATTGACAAGTACGAACGTGCTGGCAGGCGCAGGATAGACATAACCATGGCTGCGCCTGCCGACTCTCTGCCCGTGCTTACTTTGGTGGGCGGCCCCAGAAACGGAGCTGCGGACAAGGAATGGGCGGTGCTGAGCCGTAGTGCTACTGCCGATACATTGCAGTATTTCATCACCGACTCACTTGTCCTTGCTCAGGACACACTGCTTGTTTCTGTGAGAAACCTGCGCACCGACACGTTGAACACCCTGTCGTGGTTCAACGACACGCTTCGTTTTGTATATAAGGCTCCAAAAGTAGACAAGAAACAGGTTGAGCGTGAAATAAAGGCTGAACGCGAACGTTTGCGCAAGCTGGGTGCCGACACGTTGGACACTATAATCCTGCCGCCTAAAATAGATTTCTTGTCGCTTAGGTTTAATGTCGGAAGTACGCAGGATGTGCATAAACCTGTGTTTTTTGAAACAGAACAGCCGTTAGGTTCTATTGACACGGCGGGTGTGCATTTCGAAGTGCAACGCGACACACTGTGGGACCCGCTGCCTGCACCGGCAATCAGTTTGGCCGACTCTATTTATTTGAAGCGTTACAGGGTTGACTATAAATGGAATCCTGGGGCGAGGTATAGGCTTAAAATTGATTCTGCCGCAGTGAAAGGTATGTATGGCGAATGGAACAAGGCTGTTTTACAGGATTTTAAGGTTAGGGAGCTTTCCGACTATTCTACCTTGTATTTCAGTATTTCAGGTCTGCCTGATTCGGTTGCCGCAGTGGTGGAACTGCTTGATTCGAAGGACAACGTGAAGGATACGGCATCGGTTGTTTCCGGCAGTGCCGAGTTTGACTTTATACTTCCTGGCACGTATTATGCAAGGCTGTTCATTGACCGTAACCGTAATGGCAAATACGATACAGGCATTCTTGATTCGATACAGCCGGAGGATGTTTACTATTATCCGAAGAAAATAGTGCTGAAGAAAAACTGGGACGTTGAACAGACATGGAATGTCAACGAGCTGCCTGTCGACCAGCAGAAGCCGAAAGAGCTGGTAAAGAACAAGGTTAAGGATAAGAAGCGCCGCCGTAACCCCGATGGTTCGTTTGTACGCGATGAGAACGACGGTTCGGGTAATTCCGACGAAGAAGATGAAGAATTTATTGACCGTTTTGGTGGCAGCAATAATTTCTTTGGCCCAGGAAACTCCAACGGTACAAGGAACATAGGAAACTCCAATAACTACAACATGCGTTAACCACTCTGTTAAAAACCGACTAATGGGAAATTGCGTAATAGACAATTCAATGGTGCCGCATCCGCGGCAATGCCGGATGGCTATGGGCATAGGGCGTGAGTCGATATCGGTTATTATTGCCGATGCCCTTCAGGAACCCGGCTCAAGGCTACTTTGCCGTAACATAGATTTGCCGTTCGACGCGCAGGGGGGGCATTCGGAACTGCCGGCAATATCTGTTGTCGAGAATGCTGTCTATGATAATCCGGCCTTATTGGCCGATTATGACATGATAAGTGTGAGTGTAGATTCTGGGTTATGGTCGGTGGTTCCGAAGGAATCCGTGGCTGCCGATATGGACGAGGCGGTAACTATAGCCTCGCTGCCTGAGGAAAAAACAAAAAGCACGGTGGCATTGCGCTGTCCTGTTACAGGTACGGATACGGTTATAGTGTCTTTGCTGCCGGCCGATATTGTGGGTTTCTTGCAGCGTACATTTAACAATCCGGTAATTACACATCCGTTACAGCAGCTGGCTAGTCATTTTGTTAAGACGGCACGACTGACCAAAGAGCCTGTTTTGCATGTGCATTTCCGTACGTGTAAGACCATGTATATAATTGTGTTTGCCGGAAATTCGCTGAAGCTTGCAAATGTGTTTTCTTATCACGACCCCATGGATGCCGTTTATTATATACTGGCTTCTGTTGCGGCTTTGGGCATGTCACCGTCGGATGTCCAGTTGCGTTTGTCGGGCGAGCCGGAATCGCGGCGCGAACTTGTGCCGCTGGTATCGCCTTATGTTGAATCGGCAGTAGCCGCAACCTTTCCTGCTTCGCTTTTGCGTGAAGGTACGCAGGCTTTAAATGCCCCATTGGAACTAACATCTTTATTATGCGAATAATCAGAGGAAAATACGGTCGCCGCCGTTTTAATGTGCCGACAAATATATCGGCCAGGCCGACAACGGATTTTGCCAGGGAGAATATTTTTAATGTAATTGAAAACCTGGCTGATATAGAAGGAGCCGAGGTTTTAGACCTTTTTGCCGGCACGGGAGCCATAAGCATAGAGTTCCTTTCGCGAGAATGTGCAACTGTAACAAGTGTGGAGAAGGCCGCAACGCAATGGCGTTTCATTGACCAGGTTGCCCGACAGTTGAATATCGGCAATATGAACCTGGTGCGTGGCGATGTCTTTAGGTTTATCTCGTCATGTAAGCAGACGTTTGACATAATATTTGCCGATCCACCGTACACTCTGCCTAATCTAGGTGATATTCCTGCGCTTATTCTTGAGTCTAAAATGGTTAAACCGGGAACCTTGGTTGTTGTAGAGCATTCAAAGGCTTACGATTTTTCACAACTGCCCGGATTTTTCGACCGCAGGGTATATGGGAGCGTTAACTTTAGCCTTTTCCGCGTAGGCATGCCATGAGGTTTTAAGAGGCTTTAACTACGCAGGTTCAACAATAGTGCATTAGAAAGCATTTTATGATTAAATAAATTTGTATATTTGATTCCGTCAATCGTGAATCCAAAATTCATTTAATTATGGCAAAATCGTATATATTTTTGGCTGATGGCTTTGAAGAAGTCGAAGCTATGGCCACTCTTGACATAATGCGTAGGGCGCAGATGGAAGTTGAAACGGTTTCTATAACCGGCAATCCTGTTGTGACAGGGGCGCATGGAGTGGCCGTTCAAGCCGATATCTGCATTTCTGAAATCAGTGTCGAGGCTGCTGATGAAGCCGAGTGGATTGTGCTGCCAGGCGGCATGCCGGGAGCAACAAACCTGGCATCTTGTGGCAGGCTTGGCAATATGATAACATCGCAGTTTGAGCATGATAGGAAGATTGCTGCTATTTGCGCTTCTCCTGCCGTAGTGCTTGGCCCTCTCGGGGTATTGCGCGGACAGGATGCAGCCTGTTATCCGTCGTTTAAAGACGATTTGGAAAAATGTGGTGCCGTGTATGTGCCACAGCCTGTTGTTTCCTCTGGGAATATTATAACCGGCAGTGGGCCTGGGGCTACATTCCTGTTCGGGTTGGCCATTGTTGCTGCTTCGCTTGGCGACGATGTGGCAGCGTCGGTTGCATCGGGCATGCTGTTATGATGAAGCCGGAAAATGCAGGGGAAATAACCATACGTGGTGCCCAGAAAATGGTTGACAACTGGATTTTAACTACGGGTATACGTTATTTCTCGCCGCTTACAAACATGGCTGTCCTTGCTGAGGAAGTTGGCGAGGTGGCCCGTATAATGGCTCGGCGCTATGGCGACCAGTCGTTTAAGGACGGTGAGTCTGATGCCGCTCTTGCCGATGAACTAGCCGACGTAATGTGGGTGGTGATGGCTTTGGCAAATCAGAGTGGCATTGACTTGGCTGATGCTTTCCGGAAAAATCTCGACAAGAAGGACTGTCGCGATTCGGAACGTCACAGAAATAACCCTAAACTTTATAATTAAAACAAACCGTAGGGCTCTTTAAAGAGTGGTTGCGGAATAATAAATACATAATATGAGCGATAAGTATCACGACACGGTATCTGCGTCGAAAGTAGAAACCGACGATGCGGCTGTTTCGGCAGCAGTGAAAAAGATAATAAGCGAACATGCTGGTGAAAATAAAAACACTGACACATACAAGACAATTTTGTCATGTATAGATTTGACTACGTTGTCAAGCTCCGATTCGCCACAGTCGGTGTCTGATTTTGTCGAACGTGTGAATGCTTTCGACAATGAGCATCCCGACCTGCCAAACGTGGCAGCCATATGCGTGTATCCTAATTTTGCACCGGTGGTTCGTACGGTACTTGATGTTTCAAGTGTTAAGGTTGCATGTGTTTCGGGGGCTTTTCCCTCGTCGCAGTCGTTTTTGGAGGTCAAGATTGCAGAAACAGCAATGGCTATAGCAGGTGGTGCCGACGAGATTGACATAGTGCTGAATGTGGGTAACTATCTTGACGGTGACTGGGAAGAAGTTTCCGATGAGATTTCTGAACAAAAAGCAACTTGTCGCGACGCGCATCTGAAAGTTATTCTGGAAACCGGTTTGCTAAAAACAGCAGAAAATATACGTAATGCGTCGGTGCTGGCAATGTATTCAGGTGCGGACTTTATAAAGACATCGACAGGCAAGGTGTATTCTGGAGCCTCGCTGGAAGCCGCATATGTAATGTGCCAGTGTATAAAGGAATATTTTGAAAAAACAGGAAACCGTGTCGGATTCAAGGCCGCCGGTGGTGTTGCCACTACTGATGATGCCGTTGGATATTATACCGTTGTCAAGGAAGTTCTTGGTGAGGAATGGCTTAACCCTGGTTTATTCCGTATTGGTGCCAGCCGGTTGGCAAATGTTTTGCTATCTGACATAGTGGGCCGGCCTATGAAAGCATTTTAATTGAAATGGAGTACTGGGCTATTATAAATAACGTTCAGGTAGGGCCTATGTCTCCCGCCAATATAGCGCGGATGGGGCTGACACCTGACACAATGGTGTGGTGTAATGGTATGGACCAATGGACAAAGGCTCGTTATGTGCCTGATTTTGCCACGTATATGCCCCCGGCTTATGCCCCGGGTACGGAGCCTGCTGCAAGGCAGGAACAGCCGAGCCCTCCAAACTACATTGTATGGTCTGTTATTTCCATTCTGTTGTGCTGCCAGGTGACCGGGGCTATTGCGTTGATTTATTCTATTTTGGTTGAGTACCGTTATTCTAACGGAAATATTGACGGGGCCTGGAGCGCATCGCGTTCGGCAAAGACATGGAACATTGTTTCTATAGTCCTTATCCTGATATGGCTACCCTTGATTTTTGTAACCGGGTTGCTTAATGGTTTGATGTCTGTATTTTAGCGCCATAGTACTTATAAATTATGGCTGTAGATGTCCGGCGCCGTGTTATTATGGTTTGTGCAGCAGCAGTAATTTTTATTGTTGCAGCATGGTTTTATTTTTCATTCGATCCCGCTTCTACGCATTTATTTCCGAAATGCCTGTTTTTGCAGGTTACCGGTTTTAAATGTCCGGGTTGCGGAAGCCAGCGTGCTGTTCATGCCATTCTGAACGGAGATATGGTCACGGCGTGGCGTATGAATGCATTTCTTGTTGCAGCCATACCGGTGATAGCCGTTATGCTTGTAGCCGAATTGATGCGAACCAGGAATCGGGCTTTTTATAAGAGTGTTAACTCTAGGGTTGTTGTATTGTCGGTGCTTTTTCTGATTGTTATGTGGTGGGTGTTGCGAAATATTATAGGCTGCTGACAAATTAAGTATAAACGTAGTTTTATTGGTAATACCGATGAAAGTGCTGATTATAAGTAATGATTTTTATCCGGTTAACAAGATTGGTGCTTTGCGGATAAATGCGTTTGCCAAATATTTTCATTTGGCCGGTCACTCTGTGACTGTACTTGCCGAAGGGGAAAAAGACGAGTGTGTTCAATGAGGCGGCTGCCAGGTTCACTATGTTAAAGACCCGGTTATGACAGATGCATATCTTTGGCGCAGCATTTCAGAGCGTAAAAGGTGGTTGCCAAGAAGGATTGCCGCGTCATTGCTGCGCCGTGTGTTTCTTGACGAAAAAAGGATATGGCAGGTTAAGGCTTTTAAAAAGGCTCGTGAGTTATTTAGGCAAAACGTGTTCGATGTTGTGCTTAGCTCTTTTTTTTCCCTTTGGCACCGCACCTTATTGCAATGAAATTGCGTAATTCCGGTTTTCGGTTTTACTGGATAGCCGATATGCGCGACGAGATGTCGAAAAGCCCGTTTATTTCTTCAAACTATGCCATGCGTCTTAAATTGCATGAGCGGAAAATTGTTTGTCGGGCCGATCTTGTACGTCTGTTTCGAAACCTATTTTAGATGATTTCAGTAGTTTGGGTTGTCATGACGGTTTTCTGGAGGTTAGAAACGGATATGACTACGAAGAAGTTCATGATGTGAATTTTCAAACTTGTTTCACAAAGGCATATACAGGCTCGTTTTATGGTAGTATTAAGCCTGATAACTGGTTTAAGGCATTCTCTGAATTGATATCGGAGGGTATGCTCCCTCTCTACAGTGTTGTAAGGATTGTAGGGAACTATTACAACCTGAACGTGCCCCAAAGCATATTGGCTAATGTTGTTCTGCTGAAGCCTGTGCCTCATGAGGAGGCATTGCGTATTTCAATTATGGAAACAGACGTGCTTGTAATGGTGCATCCCTTGGGCCGTAAAGGCGTTTATTCTGGCAAGCTATTCGATTATCTGGCAACAAACAAGCCCATATTGGCTTTATGCGACACTGATGATGTTATTGCTGAACTATTGAAATATACGGGTGCCGGATTTGTTGCATGCGAATCAGATATAGGAGATATAAAGCGAGCTATTATCAAGTGTTATCTCCTTTGGAAAAATAAGGAAGTGCTGCCTCGTGACTGGGACAGGATAAGCAAAAATTCACGCCGTAGTCAGACTCAGATACTTATTGATTATTTGTCAGCCCAAAATATATTAATGTAACGTCAAACAATTCCTGGCATAAGTAAAAACAAGTAGCGGCGACTGTAAATACAATCACCGCTACTTCCTATTTATAAATCCCTGTATGGTACGTTAGTCTATCAGCTGGTCGGCTTTGTAGCCGCCCATTTCGCGTATGGCGTTCTTGAGCATCACGTACTGTTCGTAAAGGTTGTTTACAGGAACTTCGTCTTTGGTGAAGTCGTGCATGGGGCTCTTGAGGAAGAACGACAGGAAGCGCTGTGTGCCGTAGCGTCCGTTGCGTGCAGCAAGGTCTATGAGCAGGCATAGGTCTAGGCACAACGGTGCTGCCAGAATTGAGTCGCGGCAGAGGAAGTTGATTTTTATCTGCATGGGGTAGCCCATCCAGCCGAAAATGTCGATGTTGTCCCAGCCTTCTTTGTTGTCGTTGCGCGGCGGATAGTAGTTGATGCGCACCTTGTGGTAGTAGTCGGTGTATAGGTCGGGCTGCTTTTCCGGAACGAGTATTGATTCGAGTGTTGAAAGTTTGCTCACTTCCTTTGTGCGGAAGTTGGCAGGCTCGTCAAGAACAAGTCCGTCGCGATTACCTAGTATGTTGGTTGAGAACCATCCTGCAAGGCCGAGGCAGCGCACGCCGAGTATTGGGGCAAAACCTGATTTTACCAATGTCTGGCCTGTTTTGAAGTCTTTGCCGGCAATAGGCATTTTGGTCTTTTCTGCCAGTTCCCACATAGCCGGGAAGTCAACAGTGGTATTTGGGGCTCCCATAACGAAAGGCGCGCCTTCTGTCAATGCTGCATAGGCATAGCACATTGACGGGGCAATGTGTTCGCGGTCGTCGGCCTTCATGGCGTTTTCGAAGTCGGCTAGTGAGTAGTGTACTTTTTCGTTAACCGGAACATATACCTCGGTAGAAGCTGCCCAAAGTACAACCACGCGGTCGCAGCCGTTTGCCGCCTTGAAGTCGCGAATGTCTTTGCGGAGTGCTTCAACCATTTCCCAACGGGTGGCGCAATCTTTAACGTTGTCGCCATCGAGACGTTTTGCATAGTTGTGGTCGAACGCGGCCTTCATAGGTACAATTTTTTCCAGTTCATCCTTTACTGGAAGAATGTCTTTTTCTTTTAGCACCTCGGCGTTTATGGCCGATTCGAATGCGTTGGCCGGGTAAACGTCCCATGCGCCGAATACAATGTCGTTGAGGTCGGCTATGGGAACAATCTGGTTGTATTTCAAATATTTTTTGTCTGCTCCTTCACCTACGCGCATAATGTCGTACTGGGTCATTGAGCCTACTGGTTTTGCGAGACCTTTGCGGGCCATAAGCACACCGGTCATAAAGGTTGACGTTACTGCGCCAAGACCAACTACAAGAATGCCGAGCTTGCCTTCGGCTTTCTTTACTTCAGGTTGATTCATATTAATGCTTTAATTAAATAAGTAATAGTGCATGTTTTGTGCCATACCCTGTCGTTGGAGCTCAAAATCATGACAAATTGTTAATTTTCACAAAGAGTGCGTAAAATTAGCCCTAATATTTTAATTGGTAAAGAAAATCCAGTACAAATATTGTTATTGTATCTGAATTTAGATTAAAATATGGCTTATTTAACTAAAACAAGTTAATATTACAATGTATAAGCTTTAATATGTTAAATTATCAAAATTGAGTAAACTTTTTAATCCGGCTATTTGCGACGGGTGGGTGGCGGCATCTTCGTCGGGAGTCCACCCTTTTCCTTTAATCCAGGCTACGTTGCAGCCTATAGATTCGGCCGGAAAAATGTCTTTTTTTAAGGAATCGCCTACAACAAGGGTTTCTTCGGGTTTCATGCCAAGGGCATCAACGCCGAGGCTGAATATGCGTGGGTCGGGTTTTCGTATTCCGACAACGGCACTTTCAATTATTTTTTTAAAAAGGTGCCTTATGCCGAAGTCGGTCAGCACGGCTTCGACGTTGCCATAAAAGTTGCTGACAAGCACCATGGGATAGTGCGAAGCCAGTTGTTCTAGTATTGGCCGGGCTTCGTCTACGCACTGTCTTGCTGCGTTATAGCAGTGCATGGCTACTGGTTGTGCTTTTTGCGAAGCTTCTTCTGCTGTTATAAACCCGTTGTCGGTCAGCCACGCCATTTCAATTTCCATTTTTTTCTGCAGGAGAACCAGAAAGT
>SSTG01000044.1 GCA_004801635.1 Muribaculum caecicola
GCCACACTATACTCTTGACATCCCCTCCCCGCCCACCGGAAAAATCCGCTGACCCAATATCTACGCCTAAACACAGGTCTATTACCATGCGCCTTGAAAGTTGCTTATTGGTTGCTTATTGACAAAATAAAAATAGCTGAAAATCAAATGATTAACAGCTATTTGTGGTGCCCAGAACAGGACTCGAACCTGCACGCCTCGCAGCACTCGCACCTGAAACGAGCGCGTCTACCATTCCGCCACCTGGGCAAACTTATTGTCTTTATTTCAATTAAAATTCCTTGCTTGGAACTTCTCTATGAAACTTTGCAGAAAAGTTCTGCTTTTAACGCTGCAAAGGTATATATATTTTTTTTTACACGCAACTGTTTACACATTTTATTTTCGAAAGATTGCAAGAAAAGATTCCAATAATAAATGCAACTGAATTATCTTTAAGAGCCATTTTTATCGGCTGCTTCAACTTAAACTATGCATGCACAAAATCTTAGCTCCACTATAAATGTGTTTTGAATGTAACAAGCTTGTTAAACATAAAATTAGAGCCGGTGTACACGACATTGCCTATCAGTGTTGCCAGCCCATAGCCCGACAGTGTAAATGAATATATGTCTATTTCGTATCCGCGTAATGCTGTTTTATAGTTAAGCAGCCACACAACCAAAAACTGTATACCATAGCACACTATAAAACCTACAACAAAACGTATGGCTTCCGGTGTATAGCTTCCAGCCGAGCAAAATACCCAGTTCTTATTCCATAAGAACGAATTAATAACGCCTGCAATATATCCTATAGCATTAGACACCAACGGATTTATGCCCAATAATGATTTACATAAAAAAATTACGCAAAGCGTAACAAGCGTGTTCATTACACCAACACAGGCATATCTTACAAACTGCACTATACCGGGTTTCGCTTCTTTATTCATTATCATAATTTAAATTCAATTTATCTGGTCATGCGACTTCATAACTGGAAGCGACCAACTGTAGCGCACAGCAAGCATACGCATAATTATTACTGTTACCGCACACGCCATACCTTGCAAAGGCACACTGCCTCCAAGCATAATTACCCCACAATAAACCAGTCCGCCTATAAGGCATGCCGTTGCATATAGGTCTTTTTTAAACAGCAGGGGTTCTTGATTTAACAATATGTCGCGAAACACGCCTCCACAGGCTCCTGTAACCACGCCCATTATTATTGCTACCCAGGCAGAGTAGTCGGCGGCAATACTTTTTTGAATGCCAATAACGACAAAAAGCGCCAACCCTATAGTATCGAAAATAAACAATATGCGCGTATGCACCAGTATCCGCCTGAACACAATTACCACTCCCAACGACAGCAGCGTTACAGCCAAATACCATATAGACTGCATCCAGAATACCGGAATGCCAAGCAGCAAGTCGCGCAAGGTTCCGCCGCCAATAGCCGTAACCAGCCCAACCGAGTAAGCTCCAAACCAGTCAAACTGCTTTGCTGCAGCCATACGTATACCGCTTATAGCGGCAGCCACAGTGCCTATCATTTCTATGACAAACAGAAATGTCTGCTCAAAATCCATTTTTACAGAGTTTTACGTGTTTGGGGGTTCTCGTTGAAAAAAGCGGCAGGCATTAGTGAGACCACAATTCATACAATCGGGCTTACGCGCCTTACACACATACCTTCCATGCAGTATAAGCCAGTGATGTGCAAGAGGGATAAGTTCTTCCGGGATATTTTCACACAATGTTTTTTCTGTTGACACCGGCGTTTTAGAATTTGTAGTAAGCCCTATTCGCTCACTAACACGAAACACATGCGTGTCTACCGCCATTGCCGCCTTGTTCCATACCACGGCCAGAATCACATTGGCTGTTTTGCGGCCAACTCCCGGCAGACGCATCAAAGAATCTATATCAGACGGCACCTGGCTTCCAAACTCATCAACAAGCATTTTTGCCATACCCAATAACGAGCGTGCCTTGTTATTCGGATACGATACCGACTTTATAAAACCATAAATTGTATCCAACGATGCCTGCGCCATTATCTCAGGCGTAGGAAAAGCCTCAAATAAAGCCGGGGTCACCTGGTTTATGCGTTTGTCTGTACATTGTGCCGATAATATCACGGCTATCAGCAAATGAAAAGGCGAGTCATAGTTCAGTTCGGTTTCCGCAACCGGCATTGCCTGCTGAAACCAATCGAGCACCGCACGATATCGCTCTTTTACAGTCATTGCCTTATACTGTTAACGGGCCGAAGTAAATTCCGATAAAAAACGTATATCGTTCTCCGAGAACATACGCAGGTCCTTAACCTGATATTTCAGGTTGGTTATACGCTCAACGCCCATTCCTAATGCAAACCCTGAATATTGTTCCGGATCAATACCGCACGAACGCAACACATTCGGGTCAACCATTCCGCAGCCCAATATCTCAACCCATCCGGTGTGCTTGCAGAACGAGCAGCCTTTGCCACCGCACAAATTGCACGATATATCCATTTCAGCCGACGGCTCTGTAAATGGGAAATAGCTGGGACGCAAACGTATTTCGGTTTTAGGCCCGAACATTTCACGAGCAAAATAAAGCAATGTCTGCTTCAAGTCGGCAAACGATACATTCTTATCAACATATAAGGCTTCCACCTGATGGAAAAAACAATGTGCACGCGCCGATATGGCTTCGTTTCTGTAAACACGGCCCGGGCAAATAATGCGTATTGGCGGCTGTGTATTTTCCATGACACGCGACTGAACACTTGATGTATGCGTGCGCAACAGCACATCAGGCGAACGGTTTATAAAAAACGTATCCTGCATATCACGCGCAGGATGGTCGTCGGCAAAGTTCAACGACGAAAATACATGCCAGTCATCCTCTATTTCCGGACCCTCGGCCACCGTAAAGCCCAGCCGGGCAAAAATATCTACAATCTCATTTCTAACCAGCGAAAGCGGATGGCGCGTACCCAAAGGCAATGCGGCTGCCGTTCGCGTAAAATCGGCTGAATCATCGGCTGAATCAACCGATTCAAGAGACTCGCGAAGCTCGTTCACGCGGTCTGTAGCAAAATTTTTCAATTCGTTCAGCGGAGACCCTATTTCACGTTTCTGTTCTGGCGACAGTGTGCGAAAATCATTAAAAAGAGCCGGTATCAGGCCTTTTTTGCTTAGATATTTAATTCTAAGAGTTTCTACCTCTGCTGCATCAGAAGCCGTCAGTTGCTCTATCTCGGCTTTCAGCGCTTTAATTTTTTCCAGCATTATCTATTGATTGAGATTATAATATGTGGCTTCAATTTCAATTACCGGCGCATGCCGATGCCTACGGCACATGCCATTTATCAAGCAAAATTACAAATTTTTCGCGTAACTTTAATTACTTTTGCAACCCTATCTAACACCTGGTCTAAAAAATAATATTTCTATGCTGGCCCACGACTTTGAAAACATAGTAAACAAGTATATTAAGCGTCACAATCTGATAGAGACCGGCAACAGCGTAATCGTTGCGCTAAGCGGCGGTGCCGACTCGGTAGCGTTGCTTGCCGTACTTACCAGGCTGGGATACAATTGCACAGCCGCACACTGCGATTTCCACCTACGTGGCGACGAATCGGAGCGCGACCGCGAATTTGCACAATTAACAGCAGGAAACATGGGCGCAACATACCGCGAGATACACTTCGACACAGAAACTTACCGTAGACAAAACGGTGTTTCTTTAGAAATGGCCTGCCGTGAATTGCGGTACAACTGGTTTTCACAACTTTCACACGAAAGCGGCACTGGGCATCCAATACCGATAGCCGTGGCCCATCACTTCGACGACAATGTGGAAACCATGTTCCTAAACCTGCTACGGGGCACAGGGCCGTCCGGCCTAAGGGGCATGCTCCCTAAAACCGGACGCGGCATAATAAGGCCTTTCCTTGAAATTTCCCGTAAAGATATAGTTGACTATCTTCGCCAAATAGGAACTTCCTACGTAACAGACAGCAGCAATCTAAAAAACGACGTACTCCGAAACCGGCTGCGAAATATAATACTTCCAGCCATATACTCACAATTCACCGACGGGCACCGCGGTATTTCCACAACAATTGAAAACATGGCCAGCGTGGAGGCATTGCTCAACGACCATCTGGATGTTTGCCGTGAAAAATTTTGTCATACTGCCAATGACAACACTATACACATAAACCTTAAAGACCTTGTTTCCGATTCGTCATCGCCAAAATCCCTTTTATACGAACTGTTAAAAGACAAAGGCATAAACTACACACAGGCGTGCAACGCAATAGAATCATGGAAAAACTCAGGAGCCACAGGACGTTGTTTCAATACACCATCGCACGAAATACTTATAAACCGCGACGAGCTAGTAGTTGCGCCACACACCTGCAACTACAACACATCTATTAGCACAAACAACCTTCTAGGCAGCAAATTACCTGACGGATTTTCCGCCCGGCTAATAAAAAAGTCGGAAGTAAAATTTTCTCGCGATGCCACTAAAATATTCTTATCGGAACGCGTTATTAACGAAAAAGCAGAATTCACATTCCGCCACTGGCAACATGGCGACAGAATACACCCTTTCGGAATGAAAGGCAGCAAACTGCTAAGCGACATTTTCTCAGATGCCCACATAAGCCTCCGGCAAAAACGCGCAATATGGGTAGTTACCGTAAACGATAAAATAATCTGGGTTCCAGGCATACGTACGTCAGCCCATTATACCATAGGCGAAAACGACAAACAAGTTTTAGAAATATCCGCAACAGATTTAATATGCAAAATCTGATATTTATGTTCTAAAACATACGTCTGGTTCAACCGCAATATTTATAAAAACCATATATTTGGGAACGCATCATTTATTGATGCCGAGAGTAATACACCATATTTGTCCAAACCAAACAATTTACAACTATGATAATCGGTGTTCCCAAAGAAATCAAAAACAACGAGAACCGCGTAGCCGTAACTCCGGCAGGTGTTAAAGAACTAGTGGCCCACGGGCATAAAGTCTATGTACAGCAAACAGCCGGAAATGGAAGTGGTTTTTCCGATACCGATTATCAAACAGCCGGTGCCGAAATGCTTCCGTCAATATCTGACGTATATGCTAAAGCCGAAATGATTATAAAGGTAAAAGAACCCATTGAAGCCGAATATCCCCTAGTTCGACAGGGCCAGGTTGTTTTCACCTATTTCCATTTCGCATCCGAACTTGCCCTGACAGAAGCCATGTTAAAAAGCGGAGCAGTATGTATTGCCTACGAAACGGTTCAATTGACAGACAAGTCACTGCCGTTGCTTATACCCATGAGTGAGGTTGCCGGACGCATGTCCGTTCAAGAAGGAGCCCGTTTTCTTGAAAAGCCACAAGGAGGACGCGGCATTCTGCTTGGCGGAGTTCCAGGAGTAAAACCGGCAAGAGTACTGGTTCTTGGCGGCGGAATTGTAGGAAAAAATGCCGCACTCATGGCTGCCGGACTTGGTGCAGAAGTTACAATTGCCGACATTTCGCTTCCAACACTACGCCATTTGTCGGAAGTAATGCCTAAAAACGTCAAAACCCTCTTTTCGTCAACCCACAATATAGAACAGGAACTTCCCTCAACCGACCTCGTAATAGGGTCTGTACTAGTGCCCGGGGCAAAAGCGCCGCACCTAATAACAAAACAGATGCTTTCGCTAATGAAGCCGGGGTCCGTAATTGTCGACGTTGCAATTGACCAAGGAGGATGTTTTGAAACATCACACCCTACCACACACGCCAATCCAGTCTATATGCTTGACAACATATTGCACTATGCTGTGGCCAACATACCTGGAGCTGTGCCGTTCACATCCACACTGGCCCTTACCAACGCAACGCTGCCGTACGCAATACGCCTGGCAGATCTCGGATGGAAAGATGCCTGCCGTAAAGATCCGGCACTTGCGCTTGGTGTTAACATAGTTAGCGGCGAAATAACATACAAAGCAGTTGCCGACGCATTCAACCTGCCCTACACCCCACTATCACTGGCCTAAAAACAATGTGGCTGCGTCAATGCAAACACATGGTTGCCGCAGCCACATAACATTAATATTTATCAAAATTTTGATTCCCGTACAGTTATCTCCGCATCGGTCATAGTGTATGGGTTAAGGCTGCCCTCTTTTGCCTGAACACTGCCCTATACGCAACGTATTATCCCATTTCAGCACAAAGTGGGGATTACTTATTCTGTCAATGCTTGGGGAATACAAGTGTTTAAGATTTAATGAAATATCCAAAGCGCTTCCGGATATATCGCCAAAAGTATTAAGTACTACATTAAAAACTTTAGAATCAGACGGACTCGTAAAAAGAAAACTCTACTCCGAGGTTCCCCCCAAAGTAGAGTATTCAATAACGCCCAAAGGCAATTCGCTTATTCCTATATTGGACGAGTTAATAAAATGGGGTACAGAGCAAATGCACTGAATTTCCCGTCACACACTACATTGACTTTGCCTGCAAGGCGTTAAGTACCTGTTCCTTTATCTGTATCATACCTCGGCGAGTCGGGTGACCAGCTTTTTTGTCGATATCCGAAAGAACAATAACAGGAATGTCGAAATGTTTGCACTCCTTCATTACAGCATCGGCAACAGCTTCGCTAAGTCCGTCGTTAAGTATAAAATACACGTCAGTACCGGGATACATTTTTTTAGCACCGTCAAGAAGCTTACCCAAAGCCGGCCTAAATTCATAATAATGTCCGCGAGTAAGGTTTTTATACACAAACTCCCCCATTGGAACCCTGGCCCAGCTGTCGTTTGTAGCACCGAATATCAGCAATATATCGGGCGACCCTAAACGCGGCAGACGCGTAATAAACGAACGGTCGGAATAATCCTCGCCACGATAACCCGTATAGCATACAGTTGCACCACTGTACGAATCGTTTTTCCCAAGTATGTATCCTCCTTCTGAAATAAGCTGCCACCACCAGGTTTGTGTTACATCGTCAACATCGGTACGCGAGCGGTCGGGCGACGTACTGTACCACGACAAATTATCTTCCGGAATATATCCTTGAAAAGTTGAATACGAATCGCCTAGAATCGAAATCACCGGCTTAGCCTGCCTCTGCGGCATTCCTGCCCATGCAGGTATAGTCAACAACGTCGCGACAAAAACTGTTATAACACTTAAAAACGGATATTTACTGAAATGTTTCATATCAAAAAGTATAATTAACTCTAAAAAATCAACGGCAAATATAGAAAATATTTCAAGATTCCTTACATAAAAATTAAGCTAAGTAGTTTTTACACTTATTAATACCGTCTGGACATTCAAAAATAAAAATTTTATTATCTTTGCCGATATTCTAAAGATATTTGTCAACACAAAAATTTAATTACGCATGGGTACCAAGACAAAACCAGACTTGGGCTTCTGGAGTTTATGGAACTTAAGTTTCGGCTTTTTCGGCGTGCAGATAGCTTACGCACTTCAGAGCGCAAACATTTCACGTATATTTGCAACACTAGGCGCAGACCCTCACAGTCTAAGCTATTTCTGGATTTTGCCACCTCTGGCAGGCCTGATAATACAACCGATAGTAGGCAGCTTAAGCGACCGCACATGGAACCGCTTCGGCCGACGGCTACCCTACTTGCTGTTTGGAGCCATATTAGCCGTAATAGTAATGGCGCTGCTGCCTAATGCCGGAGCTTTTCATTTTGCCATATCCGGTGCATTGATATTCGGCGCGTGCGCCCTGATGTTTCTAGATTTATCCATCAATATATCCATGCAGCCATTTAAAATGCTTGTAGGCGACATGGTCAACGAAAAGCAGAAAGGTCTGGCCTACTCAATACTGAGTTTTTTATGCAATGCCGGATCTGTAGTAGGCTTTATATTTCCTTTTGTACTGGCAGCGATAGGCATAAGCAACGTAGCCGACGGAAACAAGGTTCCCGACACAGTTACATTTTCTTTTTACGGAGGAGCCCTGATACTGATAGCCTGCGTCATCTACACCTTTGTCAAGGTTAAGGAAATGCCGCCAAAACAATACGCCGAATATCACGGGATTGACAATACCCCTACTGACAAAAAAGAAAAGAGTGACTTTATAAGCCTGCTGATAAAAGCACCAAAGGTTTTCTGGACGGTAGGACTTGTACAGTTTTTCTGTTGGGCTGCATTCATGTATATGTGGACATATAATGCCGGAGCCATAGCCGAACAGGCCTACGGATGGAACCAGACCCAGGGTACACAGGTTGCAAACTATCAGGAAGCAGCCAACTGGAACGGAATCCTATTTGCCATACAGGCTGTAGGCTCTGTAATATGGGCGGCAATATTACCACGGTTTAAAAACCGGCGCATGGCATACAGCCTAAGCCTGCTTATTGGCGGAATAGGGTTCATATCAACCATATTCCTACATGACAAATGGCTGTTGTTCATAAGCTATTTCCTTGTAGGCACAGCTTGGGCTGCAATGCTGGCAATGCCCTTTACAATATTGACCAACTCTATCAGCGGAAAACATATGGGCGCATACCTCGGACTGTTTAACGGAACCATCACAATACCGCAAATTGTAGCGGCTGTTCTGGGAGGAACGCTGTTTTCTATGCTTGGAGGAACAAACCAGACCAACATGATTGTATTGGCCGGCATATTATTAATAATCGGAGCCGCCTGTGTTTTTGCAATAAAGGAAACATATGCCGAAGCTCAAACCAATACCGACAAAACACCAGTCCTAGAAGACATCTAAAACGCCACTTATTAGATACTATATTTAAAACCGGAGTCACCACTAAAGTGTGACCCCGGTTTTAAATATAGCTATTTCCTTGGCTGAAACTTGTTCGTTACGCGTAGGTTTACCATTTGCCACGTCTATAACCAGTTTAAGCAGTTGTTCATCCAGCTCCTTCCATGATAACCCGGAAAGAACCCGGCCTGCATCAAAATCAATCCAGTGCGGCTTCGTCCCCGCTAGCTGCGAATTTGTTGAAATTTTCATTGTCGGAACAGCCGTACCAAACGGGGTACCCCTGCCTGTTGTAAACAGAACCATATGGCAACCGGCCAGAGCCAATGCCGTAGAAGCAACCAAATCGTTTCCAGGGGCATTAAGCAGGTTCAAACCGGGAATAGTGCTTTTCTGTGCATATTCCAAAACGTCGGTAACTACGGCAGAGCCTCCCTTTTGTACACATCCTAACGATTTCTCCTCCAACGTGGTTATGCCACCGGCTTTATTGCCTGGCGAAGGATTTTCATACACCGGCTGACCGGCGCGGCGGAAGTAATCTTTAAAATTATTTATCAAACTTACCGTTCTGTCAAAAACATCCTTGTCTGCAGCTCGGTTCATCAATATGGTTTCTGCACCAAACATTTCCGGAACCTCGGTAAGTATGGTTGTTGCTCCAAGTGCCACAAGCCGGTCTGACAGCCTTCCTAAAAGCGGATTGGCCGTTATTCCGGAAAAACCGTCCGACCCACCACATTTAAGACCAATCCGAAGCTTGCTCACCGGCACAGGGGCACGCCGGTCGGCACGCATCAGCCCTGCCAGATCTTCGCATATACTAAAACCGGCATCAACCTCGTCGTCAACCTCCTGAGCCGTAAGAAAACGCACCCTCTGAGGGTCATAATCCGACATGCATTCTTTTAGCTTGTCAATTTGATTATTCTCACAGCCTAAACCAATAACCAGCACACCGCCGGCATTAGGGTGCATGGCAAGAGCCGCCAAGGCATTCCGGGTATTGGCCAAATCATCGCTCAGCTGCGAGCATCCGTAATTATGTGAAAACACCCTTATGTCGTCAATTCCATCCATAGGTATTTCCCTGCGCATCCTTTCTGCAATAAGGTTGGCCTGTGAATTAACACATCCAACGGTGGGAATTATCCAAAGTTCATTACGTATGCCCACATCGCCGTTTTTACGACGATACCCATCAAACGCCAGGTTGCTAACAGAATCACAACCATCATTTATTTGTTCTTTAGGGCTATATGTGTATTCCAGATTGTCGGCCAGATTAGTGGCTAAATTATGAGAATGCACCCATTCACCGGCCTTAATAAATTTTGTAGCATGCCCTATAGGGAAACCGTATTTTATAACATCTTCCCCTTCCGCAATATCACAAAGAGCCACTTTATGACCACGCTGTGCAACAGAATCACCATCTACGAGCACAACACCCACATTGTCGTTCGGATGAATTTGCATCAATCGGTTCATAAGCAATATTTTTGCAAGGCGTTTTCCATTCCGTCATGTCTGATGGACGCAAGAAACTCTGCCGCCATATTCGTAAAGCCGGGTACCAAAGCCTCAATATCAGCCATAAATATTCCACTACCAAGTATTTCTGACACAATATCGTACTCGTCGGCATTATTCCAGGCTTTTCCCAACGCAGCCATATGTACGGCATTATCGTCAGGCTCAAACCCTGATTCCGGGCCATAAAGCGCCATAAGGGCGGCAAAAGAGAACACCTCGCAACGTGGAAGTTCGCCCTTAAGCTTAAAATAGTCGGCAACCACAGGAAAATTACGCGCTTCCCATTTCGACAGGGAATTCAAAGAAATACTTTTAAGGTAATGCTTTATATATGGATTATAAAACCGTTCAAGAATACCCGAAGCGAATTCTTTTAACTCCGATACAGGTCCGGCTATAGTGGGTATAACCTCGCAGTCAACCATCGAATTTACAAAGCGGTTCACAAGCATATTGTCGAACGCTTCCTTAACCGTTTCGCATCCCAATTGCAATGCTACCGGAACCATGGCCGTGTGCGAACCGTTTAATATACGCACTTTTTTATCACGAAAATCTTTTAATGAAGGCATAAAATGCACGTTCAGGCCGGCTTTGTCAAGAGGCAGTTCGGCACGGACAGTTTCCCATCCTTTGCCACCTATAACCCATAGGTGATATAACTCGGCCTTAACAACAAGACTGTCGTCATAACCGATACGGTTCATTACTTCGCAAGCAGTATCGGCAGGGAAACCGGGCACAATTCTGTCAACAAGCGTGTCGGCAAACACACAGCTTTTGTCAACCCAGTCAATAAATTCATTGCCCAAATTATTTTCATTAGCGTGACGTGTAACCAGGTCATGCAAAGTAGAACCGTTATTTTCTATAAGTTCGCAGCACAAAAAAACCAGTCCTTTTGAAGTGTCGCCGCCAAAATGCCTGAAACGGTGGTTAAGCATAGCAGTAACCTTGCCCGGGAATGTAACTGCAGTCAATACGGAAGCATTATCGGGTTCATACCGGATACCTGCTTCTGTTGTATTTGAAATAACAAACCTTAGGTCCTCCGATTCTATTATAGCTTTATACCTGTCTATTTCAGTTGCCGGGGAAAAAGCCTCGGCAACGACATCTACTAATTTTACAGTACTTACCGGCACACCGTTTTGAACACCCTCCAAAATAACATGGAACAGGCCTTCTTGCTCACTAAGTGCCTTTATGGACTTATTTTCAGAAAAACGAGGCGAAACCACTGCCACCGACGTGTCGGTTACACCCTTTTCATTTGCGACCTGCAAAATCCAGTCGGCAAAAGCTCTCAAAAAGTTGCCTTCGCCAAACTGCAGCACCCTTACCGGCCTGTTTGCATTACAACCGCCGGCAGTAGACCTATTTAGATTCCTGTCCATTGATTTGAACAATTTTATATTTTGGCACCAATAATTTTATCACACACCATCCAATCAGATAGCTCACGCCGCATATACAGAATATTATAAAATATCCTGCCGGTTTACCCTCAAAGCCCATCCACTGCATATTGGTTTCAGCAGCATAGTCGAAAAGTTTTCCCGACCCAAGGTTTATGGCAGATGCACCAAGTCCGCTAGCCATCCCGCCCATACCTATTATGGTAGCTATAGTACTTTTTGGGAACATATCGCCAACAATAGAATACATGTTAGCCGACCATGACTGATGAGCAGCCCCGGCAAGGCCTATAATTATCACGGGCCACCAATAGGAATAAGCTCCCAAAGGCTGCGCCAAAATTGCAAGCAACGGGAACAAGGCAAATATAAACATTGCCCTCATTCGTGCGGCATATGGATTTAGACCCGTACGGTTTATTATTATTGTTGGGAGTTTTCCTCCATAAATAGACAGCATAGTCAGCGCATAAAGAACAAATATAAGCATCTGCGCCGTGCCCGTATCAGACGAAAATCCGTAAACATCGGAAATATATGCCGGAATCCAGAACAGGAAGAACCACCACACACCGTCAGTAAGAAAACGGCCTAATATAACAGCCCAGGTCTGTGGAAAACGGAAACATTGCCAAAAAGGTATAGTAGCCGCCTTTGTATCTTCCTCACAAGCCTTTTCTCTAGCATCTTCGCCCGACTGGTGGCTGTCCTGTTCCATATAATTCAATTCGGCGGCATTTACACGCGGATTTTCAGCCGGCTTTTTATAATAGAACATCCATAGCCCCATCCATACAAATCCAAGCGCACCAATAACAATAAACGCCATCTCCCAGCCGTTGCCCACTCCGGCCTGTTGGAAGAAACGGGCAAGCGACGGTATTGACAACGGTGCCACCAGCGCACCAACAGTTGCCCCTGCATTAAAAATAGATGTTGCATAGGCACGGTCTTTCTTCGGGAAGTATTCAGCCGTGGCCTTTATGGCTGCCGGGAAGTTTCCGGCCTCGCCAACACCTAGCACAATACGTGCAGCAATAAAATAATACACACTGGTTATAGCTATAGTGGAAGCGAGGGCACCCGTAGCACTAATCATCGATTCGGCATTTTCAATTCCAAGGGTATATTCTGTAGCCAATCCGCAAAAGGCATGCAGACATGCACCTACCGACCACACAAAAATAGCCCAGAGATAACCGCGTTTGGTACCCATCCAGTCAATAAAACGACCGGCAAACAGGTTTGCAATAGCATAAACAAGCGAAAATATTGCCGTTATATAGCCATAATTCGTATCTGTCCAATGAAATTCGGGAGCTATAAAGTCTTTCCATGTCAACGAAAGCACCTGCCTGTCCATATAATTGACCGTTGTGGCCAAAAACAGCAACACGCAGATAACCCAACGGAAATTAGTCATTTTTTGCCCGTTGGGCACACTATATGAATGTTCCATATATAATTAAAATTTAAAATATTGTTTGGCATTACCATAGCATATGCCGGCAACAATCTCACGCCCGATAAAGTCTATTTCCGACAATGGCAAAAGCCCGTTATCAATATCCGAACCTAATAGGTTGCAAAGCGTACGACGAAAATATTCATGACGCGGATAACTTAGGAAAGAACGCGAATCGGTGAGCATTCCCACAAAACGGCTCAACAGTCCGAGATTGCTCAATGCATTCATCTGGCGTTCCATACCGTCTTTCTGGTCAAGGAACCACCAGCCACTTCCAAACTGTATTTTTCCGGCACCGTAACGACCGTCCTGAAAATTACCAAGCATTGTAGCCACCAGTTCGTTGTCACGCGGATTTAGATTATAGATAATTGTTTTTGCCAGTTTGTCACGCGATGCCAATATATCAAAAAAGCGGCTCATTTTCTTTGCCACGGTAAAGTCGCCAATAGAATCAAATCCCGTATCAGGGCCTAACTGACGGAACATCCGTGTATTATTATCGCGTATCGCCCCGTAGTGAAACTGTTGCGTCCAGCCCGAATCATGATCCATTTCGGCAAATGCCAGTAACATTGCCGTTTTAAACTTTGCTATTTCCCCGGAACTAATACATTTCCCCTCTTTATATACTTTATCGAAGATTTCCGATGCCTGTTCAAGCGTTACATCCTCGGCATAAAATTCCTCTATGCCGTGATCGCTCAAACGGCATCCTGCCGACGCAAAAAAGTCATGGCGCTTTTGTAACGCCGAAAGCAAATCGGCATAAGTTGCAATAGTCATTCCGGCAGCAGCGGAAAGCTTATCAACATACTGTTTATATAACTCAGGGTTTTCCACAGCCATGGCCTTGTCCGGACGCCATGTAGGCAGCATTTTTACCGCAAATGTCTTGTCGGCAGCCACAGAAATATGGTGTTCCAGCGAATCAGCAGGGTCGTCGGTAGTGCAAACAACCTCTACATTATAGTGTTTCATCAACCCACGGGCCGAACGGTCAGCCTGATGCAGCATATCTGTACACTTTTCATAAATTTCAGAAGCTGTTCCAGGTGAAAGAAGTTTTTCTACGCCGAAAGCGGTTTTTAATTCTAGATGTGTCCAATGGTACAGGGGGTTTCGCATAGTATACGGTACGGTTTCTGCCCATTTTTCAAACTTTTCCCAATCGGAAGTTTCACGTCCGGTTATAAACTTCTCGTCAACACCGTTTGTACGCATGGCACGCCACTTATAATGGTCGCCCTCCAGCCATATCTTGCTGAGATTTTCAAACTGGTGGTCAGCCGCCACATACTGTGGATTAAGATGGCAATGATAATCTATAATTGGTAGCCCTTCGGCATAATCGTGATAAAGCTTACAAGCCGAAGGCGTGGAGAGTAGAAAGTTCTCGTCATTAAACATGGCAATTATTATGATTTAGGCTGTGAATAAATATTTAAAGTTCAAATTTACGAATTTTATAGTAATTAACCGACCAAGAGCGCAGCTGTTTTTATTAAATAGGCGGAGTTCAAAATCAAACTCCGCCCAACTATAAATATATCGTTACCTATTTTCATAATTTATACCGCACAAATGCCTCCATAGCCTCATACGATGTCAAGCCCAACGACTCATACAATGCCGCGGTAGCCCGGTTACGGTCTTCGGCACGCTGCCAGAACAAACGTTCGTCATTTCCCAAAAACGGGGCAGACTCCATCTGCGACGAATGCTTAAGTATTGCCATACGCTTCTGGCGCAGTTCTTCCGGACTCATGGGCACACACATTTCAATATCCTCTATCGCCCATTCGTCCCATGCGCCACGGTACATCCATATCCGGCAATCGTCCAGCCATGATTCCCCGTTTCGCTTGGCCTCGTCAACGGCAGCCAGAACGGCATCCGTGCATTTGCGATGCGTTCCATGCGGATCGGCAAGGTCTGCTGCCACATAAATCTGGTGCGGACGCACTTCGCGAAGCAATTCCTGCACAATATTCACATCTTTTTCCGTCATAGGCAGTTTCTCTATTGTTCCACTTTCGTAAAAACAATGATTCGGTAAAATTTGAGGTTGTTCAGCCTTGGCTAAGCCGCTAACTGAGCCAACCGATGATTTATTTTCTGAATTATTTTGAGATGCGGAGATTTTCCGCAAGTCGAAATAATTGTTGAGGCGAGATAAGATTCAAACATAAGCCGTTTGAACTGCGCTACCGAAAGATCCGGATAATCCTTCCTTATGACCTCTTTGCAGACATTGAGGGCAGTGAAGGAAAGATTGAACGCAAAGTCAAGCCGGGCTTTGTCGCGGGTCTGCTGTGACTGAAGTCCGGTGAACTGCTTGGCATCGCGTATGCCGAACTCAATCTGAAAGCGGGTGCGGTAGAAACCGATGATCTTTTCAGGTCTCATATTGGTGTCGGTAGAGAAGTAAAGAAGAGGGTCTGCGTTTTCAACCGGACAGACCACGATACGGATGTCGCGTT
>SSTG01000045.1 GCA_004801635.1 Muribaculum caecicola
AAAAAAACAACCAATACACTGAATGACAATGACAGACATACATGAAACAGACCGTGACGGACTTCGGGAGCTCATTCGCTCATGCGCTTTCGACCTTAAACTCCCGCTTGTGCGGCGCGACATCGACCTGCTTATACAACAGAGCGCCGACGAACAATGGAACCTATGGCGGTTTACAGCCGAACTGCTCCGTCGCGAAAAAGAGAACCGCTCTGAAAACCAGCGCCGTCACCGCATCAAAAACGCAGGGTTCCCGCAACTTCGCTATCTTAACGAAATCGACACCGACGCTCTGCCCGCCGATGCCCGGAAAGCGCTCCCGACACTCGAGACACTCGACTTCATCAAAAACGGACGCAACCTCATTCCATACGGCAATCCAGGAACAGGCAAGACACATCTGGCGACAGCTCTCGGAATAGCGGCCTGCAATGCCGGATACTCGGTCCTGTTCACATCCGTGCCCAGACTGCTGACGCAGATACGCGAGTGCCGTAATGCCTTGACACTGCGGTCGCTGGAAAACAAGTTCGAGAGATACGACATGGTCATCTGTGATGAGTTCGGATACGTCTCCTGCGACAAGGCCGGCGCAGAGATGCTCTTCAACCATCTCTCCCTCCGCACCGACAAGAAGACGACCGTCGTCACAACCAATCTCGCCTTCAACCGCTGGAACGAGATTATTGACGACAAAGTACTGGTCACCGCAATGGTAGACCGCCTGACCCACAAGGCCATACTGCTTAACATGACAGGCAAATCATACCGCATGAAAGAAACTCAGGAAATGATGACTCAACAAATATAATTATCTTTGCATCCCCATCCCGGATGGTCCCCTTTTCAAATGCTATCCGGGTCCCTTTTCAAATGTTAGATACACGCACCGACCTAATGACTGATAACGAGACATGGGTAGCTCCTGATTTCGGCGATACCTCGCTGTCGGAACGCTACAATCAGATAGCCGCTATGGTAAAGGAAAAGACAGGTCGGGCGATGCAGACCAAAGACCGTGAGCGTGTGAACAAGAAGACGGGAAAGGTGACTGTCGTGCGCGGCAGCACTCCGCTCAAAGAGGGTGTCGTGGTAATCAAGGATGATACCACGTTGGAGCAGTTGCGGCATTTCTGCGAGGTGTGTAAGGAGCGATGGGGAATCACGGCACTGCAAATCTTCATCCACCGCGACGAGGGGCATTACGGAACCCCGGGAGAGACCGCCACATGGAAGCCCAACCTTCACTCACATATCGTATGGGATTGGATGAACCACGACACCGGGAAATCCTGCAAGCTGGACGAAAAAGCCATGAGCGACATGCAGACGCTTTTGGCTGAGTGTCTTGACATGGAAAGGGGCAGCTCAAAGGAGCAGACGGGAAAGGAACATCTTGAACGCGCTGACTTCATCATCGCCAAGCAGAAGCAGGAAGCCGAGCAGGTAAAGGCGGAAAAGGAAGCAGCCGAAGCCGACAGGGATGCCGCGATCCTTGAAACGGACAATGCCAAAACCGAACATGAAAAACTCCAAATCGGGAACGAGGAAAAGCAGCGGCGCAGCGAGGAACTTGACAGCGAAATCGCCGAAAAGGAAGAACGCGCGAGAGAGGTTGACAGGGAGAACACGGACAGCATAAAGTCCGGCATCGCCAACCTTTTCGGCAAGGGCAAGTACGCAGCCATCGAGCAGGAGAACGAGAAGCTGAAAGCCGAGAACGAGCATATCAAAGAATCTTTCCCAGATGCCGTCAGGAAAGAGGTGGCGAAACGGACAAAGGCACTGACCGAGGCGAAGCGGACGGTCGAACTGGAGCGTGACAGTGCCATGGCAATGGCTGACACATTTGAATCCGAGAGGGACACGGCTCTGCGGCAGCTCCGGGAGCAGAAGACCGGGGAGCAGCACCGCATCAGCATGGCGGTGAGCCGGGCAACTGAGGAGAAGGACAAGACCATAGAACGGTTGCAGGGTGCGCTGAAATCGAGCCGGGATATTCTGAATATCATCGCCGATATTCTCTACAAGGCAAGCGAGGTGTTTAGGCGTGCGATTGAAGCGATTATCCATTTCGCCACGGAGCGGCACAAGTCAATCTTCTCTCCCTCCGAAGCCGCCGACATCAAGAGCGTTATGCAGAGCTACGGCGAAACCACCGAGCAACAGAAAGCGGTCGGCGCATGGCTTTGCGACTATGCGGAACACAGACAGCCCTTCGATGAAATAAAACATCGCCACACACTCAAGGAGGTTGGCGATGTCGCAGAAGGTCGGTATGACCGGAAAATTGATAGAGGGCAAGGGAATGGACTAAAGATGTGACACACACTCTTATAATAAACTGATTACCAATACCTCCTTCTATGAGAGAATATCCTGAGACGGAATATTGAAGTAAGCGATAGTGTGTATGAAGATTGAGGTTTGTTGCGACCATAATATGCTGCTGAATTAATTTGCGATTCAATAATCATAGGATCATTGCCATTTTGAACGGCTTTGGTGAATAAGTCCATTATCTCATATTTATTACCGAAATTAGCATCAGGCTGCCTCAAAATTTCAGAAACAACCTGACGAATAGAATGAGGATAAATTATAAAAGTATTGTCTGCATTGCACGTGATATTCTTAAACTCACTGCTTCCAAAGAATACTATTACTGAATAGATTGGGATACCGGGATTCTGTTGCAAACATCGTCTGATAGCTTTGATATGTCCAGCATTCTGCATAACAGGATTATAAAAGCGGTGCTTTTCCTTACCATATGCCAATATTTGTGTCCAGTATCTTTGATGTTCGTTACCGAAAATCCAACCGCTATAATCTTTTACTTCAAATACAATAATTCCAGTTTTAGTCGCAACGGCAACATCTACCTGCGTATACTCTCCATTCGGTTTCTGAATATATAAATCGTGGAATATCGCTTTCGGATTGATGCCGTCCTTCAATAATTTCAGTATCACTCTGCGTTCTGACCACTCTCCACGAGTAATGGGTGTAACCAGTTCAATAAGTTTCCGTTCTTTATGCTTGACATAAAGAAAATAGACGACCCAAAATATCAAACAGAGCAGGAATATGATAGGCGCGAGAGACATTACTGATGTTTTAATGATACAGTTGAATGTTACAAGGATTATCGGCAGGGGTTAATCGCAACTCATTTGAATGCAATTATAGGAATAACTTTCGTTGTTCCATAATTCTGATACTTATAGTTTCCAATCTGCCTTGCGCATTTTCCTTGGGGTGCTTTCACTATCTGGTTATTATAAAAATTACTACCTTCTTGGGCTAAAATTAGAACTTCTAAATCGGATGTGAACACATATCCAGAAATAGTTTCTCTAATTTCAAGTGCAATAGCATCACCTGATTCCAAAACATTCTGTATTTCAAAATTCTTTCGACTTACACAGTCTCCAGGCTTATCAAACAATGTTTTCCCTGAGTTACTTTTAGACGCAATTGTTTTATCCGGTAATGGTAATTCTGCGCTTTCAACGATTCTAACAGCGGGAACCGTTTTCTCTATTCCCATTTTGGTGTTGTATCTGTAAGTACCAACACGTTGAGCGCACTGATCGTTTTTAAGAACGATTTTTTGATTATCATAGAACTGTTGTCTTTCATCTGGTATAATGAAAACGGTTGCATCAAAAGTGTCATCGGCATTAGCTAATGCACCCCCTGATTCTAATACTTGGAATACCTCAAACTGAGAGTAGCCCATGTTCTCCCCAGGTTCTTCGAATATTTCAAGTCCAATTATTCCCGAATTATTAGATAGATTAACACAAAATGCGAAAGCTAATGTCAGTACAATTCCTGAGATTATACCGAGCACATAGATAAGCCATTTTTTCATGTTCAACTATAATATACTACTTTATGTCATTAGTTTGCAGTAGAACCTTAACCATACCAATTAGTAAAGTATCGTATGTTTTACCCCTTATTAAATTTAAATATCTTCCAAATCATTTTTGATTTTTGCTTCAACATTTTGAGCATCTCGATATTTAATAATAACTATTCCATCACCGTAAGTGCTTGCTTTTTCTATAGACAATTCTATTATTCCACCGGTGACTTCCCATGCACTTGCATAAGTAACAGTCCCTTGGGTTAATTCGTGCATTAACATCACATTGCTATCTTGCCTACTTGGATTGTTTTCTCGGCAGGCAGACGGTTTTCCATACTTACGAGTATATAGCTCTTTGTAGTAGTCGTATGTATTAACGAGGTTTTTCCATTCATCACTTGGATCGAAAAGGACTACTACCGAGTGAACATTTTTTCCGTCATCAGTTGCGCCTACCCCGATTGAGGCTTGTCTGCCAGTAAAATCACCAACAAACATCGTAATGTTGTTGTCTGTCCCTACTTGGGTTAATCCTTTGGCTTTGAGCTTCTGACAGAATGAAGTCATACTTCCTTCAATGGGAATGCCTTTGAAAGAGAGGTGTTCTTGTGCCATAACACAAATGGTTGCGAAAAGCAACATTAACGTGGATAGGATTTTTTTCATGCTTGTTCTATTTTGGGTTACTTCTTACCTTGAATGTGCATTGACTCTTTTAGTTCCAATTGAGCCGTTAACTACGCAGAAGCGTGGAACTGCAATGCCACGTTCTGAATTGGAGGTCGTAGGAAACCTATACACACGAATGTAGAAATAGCAGCCCACGCTATAGCGTGAGAACCACTATGCTACCCTTGTGTGTAATTGCGAAAGTTCCTACGTTTCCAATTCACAAGATAAGCATAACGCTTCTTATTATCTATGTCTTGGATATGGGTTACCCCATATTCAATTGCAAAATTACTAATTAATTTTTGATAATCCCTTATCTTTGAGTGATTTTATTTATCTTTGAAGGCGTTTTTGAATTTCATCGGAGGATTTGTGTCATAATGGTCTTTTCTTATGAAGGTCTATTAATGCACCATTATGAGATTGGAAGTGTTATATACTTATATCTGTATATGAAATGAACGAGTTTGAAACACTCACTCATATTATCCCTAAGGTTGGGAGTGTTAGCCGGATATATGCAAATATTGTGGCAGGAAGAGGTATATCCAAAGAAGATGTGAATATCCTTGTGGAGTTTAGAGACACCATGCCTAATGGCTCAACGATAGAGCACGAGATTATTTCTGCTGTGCTGAATTTACCTCACGAAAATTTCTCATTGATGCTCAATAGCCTATCGTTTGGTTTGAAGAATGTTATTGACACTTATAAAACATATCATATCTTGCTTGACGATATGAAGCTATCCCAGCTATGGGACTACGACCTTCAAAGCGTGGAATGTAGATTAGAAGAACAGCTATATAAACTCCGTGAAATAGACAAAGATCTGATAGAGGCTTCCAACTCCTATGAGATGACACCGTTTAATGGTATGACTCCAAGTGAAATATCGGTACTTGAACGAAGATATTACAGGCTCAAAGCTGAATATGACAAGGAAAAGGTTAGATTGAATGCCATCAACGAGGAACGAAAGACAATCATTGATATGATGTCAAATATTGGCAACGATATTTTTGAGCGAGTTAATCTCAAATGTGATGAGCTTTTGGCTGTTGCTGAAAAGTATGTATCCTCGGATTCTAATGAAGAGCCGGAAGCAAAAAAAAGAGAGTCCGAAACGGTTTCTTTTTTCTCTTTAAGCCTCATCGCAGGCATATACGAGGTGTGCAATGGAGTACAGTTCTCAGAGATAGATAATATAGAATTTTTCCATGCCATCAATTTACACCCAAATTCACACCCAATCCAAATCAACAATGGTGAGAAAGTCCGGGTGTGCTACCTTATCAGTCGTCTTGCTGATACTCTTGAATCGCCTCAGCGTGAGCAGTGGCTTAACGGTATCCTTGCAAACCTCGACATCAAGATGAGATTCTACCGCTCGAAATATCGTCAGCCAATAAGTGACATGCCAAGCGAATGTAACAAAGCTTTTGCTGACGCACTCCGAGAAATCTTCGGCAAATAGTCACTCCGCTTTAGTTCCGTACCTTATATATACGGCACTAAAACGAAGTGTTTGTGTGCCGATGGTGATTAGGCTTAAAGGGAAAAGAACGAAAGGGAAAAGAACGAAAGGGAAAAGAAAATTTCTTCCCTACTTTTCCCCTCTTTTGTCTTTCTCAGATTAGACCTTAGACCAACAAATAAATAACAACACCCAATCTTACATTTCGGGGTGTAAAATTGGGTGTTAATCTTGCAAAACACTGATAATCAGTGTTAATTGTGGAGCTGGAGGGGATTGAACCCTCGTCCAAACGTGGAACTAATGTGCTTTCTACATGCTTATCCCTGACTTAATTGTAGGATACTGACCGGATCAGGACCACCTATCGGTATCTTAGCCTTTTAAATTTCAGAAATCGCGCAAGGCTCTTGACTTCCTATTTCCGATTTATCTGCACCACCTTGTCGATACGTCTCGGAAAAAGGACAACCGGGTGATGTCTTGTCTCCGCCACTGTGGCAGAGATTAAGCTAATCTACTATACTTCAATTAAGCAGCAAGAGCGTAGTTATTTTCGCCATTTAAAATTTCGATGTCTCAGATTATAGAGCGTAGCCATCATTGCTCTGCATGCTTACACACCACCTCTACACGCTGTCAAAGCCAGTCAGCCCCGATGGATGTATAATGGTACAAAGATACGGAAATATCAATATATATCAAAATATTTTACTGTGTTGTAACATTTATTATGCCTAATTAAACAAGCTTGTTTGATAAACAAACTAAAATGAGTACCTTTGTACATAATTAAGTAACTATATTAAAACCAACTATAAATCACAAATTTGTGAATCAATTATGAAGGCATTTGTATTTCCGGGCCAGGGTGCCCAGTTTGTTGGAATGGGAAAAGATCTTTATGAATCTAATCCTGTTGCACATGAAATGTTTGAAAAAGCGAATGATATTCTTGGATTCCGCATTACTGACCTGATGTTTGATGGTGATGCAGAGGATCTTCGTCAAACCAAAGTTACGCAGCCTGCTGTATTTTTACATTCGGTAATCCTTGCCAAGACTCTGGAGAATGAAATTAAACCTGATATGACTGCAGGACATTCATTAGGCGAGTTTTCCGCATTGGTGGCTGCCGGTGCGTTAACGTTTGAAGACGGACTTAAACTTGTCAGTGCCCGTGCACAGGCAATGCAAAAAGCATGTGAATTGAAGCCGTCTACAATGGCTGCCGTGCTGGCGCTTTCAGATGAAGTTGTTGAAGGCATATGTGCAGGAATTGACGGTGTTGTTGTTTGTGCCAATTATAACTGCCCTGGACAGATTGTTATTTCTGGAGAGGTAGAAGCTGTTGACGCTGCTTGTGAAAAAGCTTTGGCTGCCGGAGCAAAGCGTGCTTTGAAACTGGCAGTTAGCGGTGCGTTTCATAGCCCTTGCATGGAACCTGCACGTGCAGAGTTGGCAGAAGCTATACAAAACACGCCGTTCCATGAGCCTGTATGCCCGGTTTATCAGAATGTTGATGCGAAACCTCACACTAACCCAGACGAAATAAAGGCAAACCTAGTGGCACAGCTTACAGCTCCGGTTAGATGGACTCAGACAGTGCAGAATATGATTGCCGATGGTGCCGACGAGTTTATTGAAATAGGTCCTGGCAAAGTTCTGCAGGGACTTGTTTCTAAAATTGCACGCGGAACCAATGTAAGCGGCCGTCAGTAATAATTAAGTATTATATTAATATAAGCCTGTTTAAATTCAAATTAAGCAGGCTTGTTTTCAATTTGTATGAAACATATACTTTCAATTTGTTTATTATTAATTTCGCTTGTAAATATTGTTGCCCAGACTCGTGTCGAGCGAATAATTAATGAAATTAAAAATCCTAAGTCTAAGTATGTATTGGTGGCTTTGCATCGTGGCGATTGGCGGCATTATCCGGAAAATTCGCTCGAAGGCATTGAATCATCAATTAATATGGGCGGTGATATTATAGAAATAGACTTGGCTTTGTCTGCCGACAGTGTACTGGTGTTAAGCCATGACAGAACTATTGACAGGGCAACTACAGGAAAGGGCCTTATTTCAGAACTGCCGTATGATTCGTTGAAGCAGGTTTTCCTTAGAGATGAGTATGGTAATCCTACTAAATTCAAGATGCCTACCCTAAGAGAAGCGCTTAATTTATGCCGTGACCGTATTATTGTAAATGTGGACAAGGGATATCAGTATTTTGAATTATTGCAGAAGCTGGCACGTGAATTAGGCGTGGAGAACCAAATACTGCTAAAAGGGAAAAGCCCGGTGGCTGATGTCGCTGCAAAGTTTGCCGAAACAGGTTCAAAAATGATGTATATGCCTATCATTGATATTCTTGTTCCTAAAGGCAAGGATTTGTTTAATGAGTATAAGTCTGTCTCGCAAGTGCCTTTGGCATATGAGGTTTGCTGGGACAAGATGACGCCGGATGTAACCGACTGTTTTGACTATATTGTATTGTCCGGTTCGAAATTGTGGGTTAATACCCTATGGGATAGCCTTAACGGTGGCCTTACCGATGATAAGGCATTCAATGGAGATCCGGAAGATGTGTATGGCCAGTTGTTAAAAATGGGTGCTACAATGATTCAGACCGACCGTCCGGAATTTTTATTGGAATATCTTCGCAAAAAGGGCTTGCATGATTAATGGTGTATAAAAAAAATAACAGCGGAATGTTTTAGACATTCCGCTGTTATTTTTTTAGTGCTACTTGATTACGTTAAGCTTTTTCCCGACTTTTATAAAGGCCTCGATGGCACGGTTTAATTGGTCGGTATTGTGGGCTGCCGATAATTGCACCCTTATTCTGGCTTGTCCTTTCGGCACGACAGGATAGTAAAAACCGGTAACATAAATACCTTCTTTTTGCATTTCTGCGGCAAAATCCTGCGATAATTTTGCATCGTAAAGCATTACGGCGCATATAGCTGATTGAGTTGGCTTTATGTCAAAACCGGCCTGTAGCATTTTTTCGCGGAAATATGACACGTTTCTCATTAGTTTGCTGTGTAATTCATTGCTTTCTGAAAGCATTTTGAACATTTCAATGCTGGCACCGACAATTGAAGGGGCTACTGAATTTGAGAATAAATATGGACGCGACCTTTGGCGAAGCATGTCTATAACTTCTTTCGGGCCGGCAGTAAATCCGCCCATTGCACCTCCGAATGACTTTCCAAGAGTTCCGGTAAATATGTCAATTTGGCCGTAGCAGTCAAACTGTTCTGCCACACCGTGTCCGGTGGGGCCGACTACGCCGGCCGAATGGCTTTCGTCAACCATGACAAGTGCGTCGTATTTTTCGGCAAGTTCGCATATTTTATCCATTGGTGCTACATTCCCGTCCATAGAGAATACGCCGTCGGTTGCAATAATTCTGAACCGGCAGTCCTGCGATTCTTTTAAACATCTTTCCAGATCGGCCATGTCGGCATTTGCATAGCGAAATCTTTTTGCTTTGCACAAACGAACGCCGTCAATGATTGACGCATGGTTGAGTGCATCAGAAATAATGGCGTCTTCTTCGGTTAGAAGTGGTTCGAATAATCCACCGTTTGCATCGAAGCAGGCTGCATACAATATTGCATCTTCTGTATGGAAATAGTTGCTTATTGCTTTTTCAAGTTCTTTATGTAAATCCTGGGTGCCACAAATAAACCTTACTGACGACATACCAAAGCCGTGCGAGTCCATTGCATCTTTGGCGGCATTTATTAATCTGGAGTTATCGGAAAGTCCGAGATAGTTGTTTGCACAAAAATTAAGAACCTCCCCTGCACTACCGTTTACCTTAATTGATGAGTTCTGGGGCGTGGTTATTATTCTTTCGTTTTTGTACAGGCCGTCGTCTTTTATCTGCTGCAATTGACCGGATAAATGTTGTTTAAATTTAGTATACATGATAATAATTTTTAAGTAATGTAAAATTACACATTTTTTCTTTTTTCGGAATATATTTCAAGTTTAAATAAACTTGGCATTGTAAAAAATCACTAAATTTGTATTCAGTTTAGACCATGGCATATTTTGGGTATATTGCTTGTGGGTCTTAACTAAAACATAAGAATTAACCATTATTTCTACCGCCAATTTAATGAAGAATATTTTAGTAATCGGAGCTACGGGACAAATCGGGTCTGAACTGACAGTGCGTCTACGTGAAATTTATACAGGAAATGTTGTCTGTGGGTATATAAAAGGAGCAGAACCCCAAGGCCTGTTGCTGGAAGGCGGCCCTTCGGCAGAAGTCGATATAACGGATGCCAGGCAAATAGCAGAAGCTGTTGATAAGTATAAAATTGACACAATATATAATTTGGCAGCACTGCTTAGTGCTGTTGCGGAAAGCAAGCCACAGTTGGCCTGGCGCATTGGTGTTGGCGGCTTGTTTAACACACTGGAAGTTGCCAGAGAGAAAAAATGTGCCGTATTTACTCCGAGTTCAATTGGCTCTTTTGGAAAGAATTCGCCACATGTACATACCCCGCAGGACACTATACAGCGTCCGGAAACAATTTATGGAATAACAAAGGTTACAGGAGAAATGCTGTCGGACTATTATTACCGCCGGTTTGGCGTAGACACACGTTCCGTCCGCTTTCCTGGCCTTATTTCATATGTGGCACCTCCGGGTGGCGGAACTACTGATTATGCCGTGCATATATATTATTCGGCAGTTAAGGGCGAGGTATTTAAATGCCCAATCAATCCAGGAACATTTATGGACATGATGTATATGCCGGATGCCTTACGTGCAGCAATTGAAATAATGGAGGCTGATCCGTCTAAATTTGTGCATAGAAATTCGTTTAACATAGCGTCAATGGGCTTTGATCCGGAAATTATATATTCCAAAATAAAGGAATATGTGCCTGAATTTAAAATGGAATATGATCATGACCCGTTGCGTCAGGCAATAGCTGATTCCTGGCCTGATTCACTTGACGACTCCTGTGCACGTGCCGAATGGGGCTGGAAGCCGGAGTATGATATTGACAAGATGACTGTTGACATGCTTTCACATTTGCGAAAAAAGCTGGATATTGCTGAATAGTTTTTAGATTTATCATAGCGTCGCACCGGTGATATGTATGTCAGTGGTGCGACGATTTTTATTTTAGTTGAACGCTATTATTCTGTATAATTATAAAATGGAATCGTTGAAGGAATTTGAAACGGCACTTAAAAATTTATATTATAAGTGTATGATGCATGAGTGTGTGAATCTGGAAAAATTACCAGGAGCCGGGTCAAACCGTACATATTATCGACTGACCGGCGATAATGGCCGTACTGCTATCGGAACTGTGTGTAAGAATTTACAGGAAAATCAGACATTTGTTAATTTGAGTGAATTATTGGGTTATGATAATGAGTTAAATGTGCCTCAGATATATGGTACGTCTGGTAGCTGTTATTTACAGTCAGATCTTGGTGACAAGTCGTTATTTGATTATATTTCAGAACGTGACAATGCCGGAAACCTTTCGGAAAAAGCTGCTGATTTAATAAGGAAAACAATCCGCATGTTGCCGGATTTCCAATGGGTTAACCACCTGAATAATCGTAAATATCATATTGAAGCCTGCTTTGACATGCAGTTTGTAATGTGGGATTTGAATTATTTTAAATATTGTTTTTTAAAGCCATCTGGAATTGATTTTGATGAAAAACGCCTTGAATATGACTTCAGGCAATTGGCGGACAGAATTATTAAAATTCAGCCACAGGTACTTGTGATGCGAGACTTTCAATCGCGCAATATAATGATTGTTGACGACAAAAAGCCATATGTTATTGATTTTCAAGGTGCACTTATGGGTCCATGTCAATACGACCTGGTGTCATTTCTTTGGCAGGTAAGGGCTGGTTTTTCACCGGAATTTCGTGAAGAAATGATTGAAGAATATTTATTGCGTGCCTCTCGCTATTTAAATATAAAACGAGAACAATTTATGTCCGGCTTAAATTTGATGGTTGTTTTTAGGACAATGCAGGTGCTTGGCGCATACGGATTTCGGGGTTTGGTGGAAGGGAAACCTCATTTTTTAAAAAGCTTATATCCGGCAATAAAGCAATTGGAACAAATTGTCGCCAAAGGTTTATTGGATGATTTTCCGTATCTTAAACAAATTTTTTGTGATGTTTCACGGTCTGATAAATTCAGAATTATACAGCCCGATACCGACAAACTTTTGGTAAGAATTAATAGTTTTGGCTTCAGGAAAAGTGGCATACCTACTGATTTTTCGGGAAACGGCGGTGGTTTTGTTTTTGATTGCAGGGCATTGCCAAATCCGGGAAAGTATAATGAATATTCCCAATTAACGGGAATGGATGGCGATGTTGTGAAGTTTCTAGAAAAACACGATACTGTTAAGGAATTTCTTGAGAGTGTTTTCAATTTAGCCAATATGTCGGTTGCCCGTTATATGGAGCGCGGTTTTAAAGATTTAATGATAAATTTTGGATGTACGGGAGGGCAGCATCGGTCAGTGTATTGTGCTGAAAAACTTGCACAGTATATTGGTGAACGATATGATGTAGAAATAATATTAACCCATGTTGAACAGGGTGTAGTAAAAAAAATTCAAGCTGGTTTATGAAGGCTATGATATTTGCTGCAGGGTTGGGAAAACGCTTGCAGCCTGAAACGGATTATAAACCGAAGGCACTTGTAGAGGTTTGTGGAAAGCCTATGCTTGGGCATGTTATAGATCGCCTGAAAGATGCCGGTGTTGATTTTCTTGTAATTAACGTACATCATTTTGCCAACCAGATAATTGATTATTTGAATGCCAACAATTCATTCGGATTGGAAATACATATTAGCGATGAGTCAGAACAATTACTTGATACCGGAGGCGGCATTGTCAAGGCTGCCCGGCTGCTGGCCGACAGTGCACCCGTAATTGTGCATAACGCCGACATACTTACAGATTTGGATTTAGCTTGTTTTTATAAGCATCATTTAAGCGATGGTTCGGATATTACTCTTTTTGTTGATTCTAATAGAAATTCGTCTCGCGGATTGCTATTTGACGACAAATTAAAAATGCATGGATGGATAAATACGGAGGCAAAATATTGCAGACCGGATAATTTATCTCCGGAATTATATAAAAGATACAGCTTTAACGGTATTCATGTTCTGTCGCAAAATGCAATAAGAGATATTGCCTCACATATTGATGGTGGTGCTGCTTTTTCTATAACGGATTACTATATTGATTCTTGCGAAAGATTATGTATTAAAGGCTATCAGAAGCCGGATGATATTCAATGGTTTGATATTGGTTCGCCTGAAAAACTAAAGGTTGCCCGTAATAAATACAGGTTATGAAAAAGGTATTGGTTGTCAATGCGTCGCCGCATAAAAGCGAGGGTGTTGTCGGAGAAGCCCTTGGTTTGCTGATAGAGAATTTAAAAGCATCCAGATGTTTTGAAATAGAGGTGTTTTATACACAGCAACAGGATGTAGCACCGTGTACAGGGTGTATGTCATGCCGTGTATGTGGCTCCTGTAATTATCGGCAGGATGATTCACAGGTTTTTGTGGCAAAATTGCAGAATTGCGACATTTTAATTATTGGAATGCCGACTTATTGGGCAAATATGCCTGGAACATTGAAGGTGCTGATAGACAGAATTGTATACGCATTGATAAGGAAAGATGAAAAATGCATGATTCCTGTGCCGCTTCATAAAGGTAAAAAGATGGTTGTCATCACAACTTGTTCTACTCCGAAACCGTTAAATTTCCTGTTTAGGCAGAGTGCCGGGGCACTAAGTGCTGTCAAACGTATTTTCAAAATATGTGGCTTCAGGATTTGCGGTACTTTGCAGATTGCCGGCACTTGCCGTGGCTATGTCCTGAACGACAGGATGCGAAAAAAAATTAGCTGCATAGCAGGAAAATTACTACGCAGCTAATATGATAAGTTTTATTCTATTGTGCCAAGTTCTTTTATGCCTCCTGTTGCCGGGTCTAAAATAAGGTAAGCAGGACTTTTTTTATCTGAAAACATTTTTGGATCTAATCCGAATACTACACCGTATTGGGCGGCATCGATACTTCCGTCCCAAAAAGTTTTGCCGTCATAGCTTATGGAAATAGAGGCTGTTCCGGGAATACAGTATGCCACCCCGCCCTTTGGCATTTCTTTAGGCTGTCCTTTGTCATTAAGAGGCATACGTCCCCGGTCTGTAACCTGTAGTTTTAAGGTAACGGCATCGCCTGATAAATCGTCAGGATCAACTATCCCATTGATTGCTGAAATTCGTGCAATGACCGACTTGTCAGTATCCTTGACCGGTGTATAGGTTATTGTCTGAACATCGGTAGCTACAGATTTAGTGCCAATAAACATTGCCGTAAGGGCGGCTTCCTGTGCGGCTATTTGGTCCATTATAAGTTGCATGGCCTTCCCGTCTGGCGGCATCTGGTCAGTCTGCCCGGTTATTAGCTCGTTTCTTGATGAACGCAAGTCATAAATGCGCTGAGCGGCCAGCTCTGCTTGTTTTGCCAAAGACTGGCTTCTGAGCATGTCTTCGCTCATTACCTGTTTGGCTGCCTCTGTTTCTAAAGGTGTTGGTTGTGCCGGTATTGGTTGTGGTATGGTTGGCGCTACGTTGTTTTTTATGTCTTCTTTGTTTATTGTTACAGGCAAGTCTGCCTCGTTCATAATTATGAATGGAGCAAATCCGGATTTGAATTGCATTAGATATTGTTCTTTTGAGTTTACAATACCACGTGTGTTTACCGATATGGATTTAACTTGCCAGGATTCATTTTTTTCAGTAACGGGATTGTCTATGTCCAGATATTTTTTTGCGTATTTGTAAAATTGGCCTGGTTTCTCAATTGTATGTTCTGCTTCAATTGTTATGTCCAATACTGTTGTTGGCAGTGAATAAATTAAACCGAAGTCGTTTGCTTTGGTTGCGGTTAGTTTGGTTACAGTTTGTCCGTATGAAGTTGAAGCTAATATTGCCAGACAAGCTGATAGTAAGGATTTTATTTTCATATTATTATAGGTTGTCAGGGTTAGTGTCCATAATTGATTTTATGGCTTTTCCTGTGGTTTCGGCAATATCTGTTGCTAAAACGCCATATTCTCCATGTTCGGCTGCCGCCATTGTTCCTGCTTGTGAGTGAATAAAAGCACCCAAGGCGGCAGAAATATCAGGTGAATATCCCTGAGCCATTAAAGCAGCAATTATTCCGGTAAGCACATCTCCGCTTCCCGGTGTAGCCATTGCCGGAGTACCGTTGTTTAAAAAATAAATTTTGCCGTCGGGCCTTATTACCGTAGTATAAAACCCTTTTAACAATATTATTATATTATAATAGGCAGCTTTTTCAATGGCTCGTTTCAAACGGGCTTCACAAGAATTATGTATTCCGAACAGCCGGTCGAATTCTCCGTCATGTGGCGTTATCACACTCATAGGCGGTATGTGCTCAAGCATTGACGGGCGCTGTG
>SSTG01000046.1 GCA_004801635.1 Muribaculum caecicola
CACGGAGTTAGCCGATGCTTTTTCTCCGGGTACCCTCAGGACGGCACGCGTGCCGCCGTTTGTCCCCCGGCAAAAGAGGTTTACAACCCGTAGGGCCGTCGTCCCTCACGCGACTTGGCTGGTTCAGGCTCTCGCCCATTGACCAATATTCCTCACTGCTGCCTCCCGTAGGAGTCTGGTCCGTGTCTCAGTACCAGTGTGGGGGACCTTCCTCTCAGAACCCCTAGGCATCGTCGCCTTGGTGGGCCGTTACCCCGCCAACAAGCTAATGCCACGCATGCCCATCCGGACCCGATGGTTCTTTAGCCGCCAAGGGATGCCCCTTGGCGGCGCCGTGCGGTATTAGGCCGGGTTTCCCCGGGTTATCCCGCTGGTCCGGGCAGGTTGCATACGCGTTACTCACCCGTGCGCCGGTCGCCGGCAGGCGGAAGCAAGCTTCCACCCCCGATGCCCCTCGACTTGCATGTGTTAGGCCTGTCGCTAGCGTTCATCCTGAGCCAGGATCAAACTCTCCGTTGTTGGTATGTTTGTTTTGTCTTTTTTTATCTGTCTTTGCGACAGCCCTGGCGGATACGCTCTAATTTATTGTGTCTGGGTCAGTATTGACAGGAGATTGCTCTCTCTTGTACTACTTCCTTCAGTCTATTGCAATTGTTGTCAATGTCCTTCCGCCTTGCGACCGGGCTGCCCTTGCAGCGCCGTTCCTGTCTCAAAGCGAGTGCAAAGTTATGCCTTTTTATTTTTACCTCCAAATTTTTTTTAAACACTTTTTTTCGGACTAAACCGGCAAATCAAACCAATTTTATGTTTTACAACATGTTATAGCCGCAAAATTATTTACCACTTTAACGTTCGTTAACAAACAAACACCCGACAACTTTGTTGCCAGCACCAAAAAAAACATTGACTATAAACCTTTTTATTATAATTTTGCATATTCGTTGAACACTGTTTTTATTTAAATTAGTATGCTATATATTAAGACTTTTTTAATAGCGTCCGCTTTTATCATATTCGCACATACCGCCAAATCAGAAAACTCATTTTCATATATACCCGAAATTCACGGTACATTACGCGCGAAATACGAACTGTCAACACAAACAGGAAAAAACCGGTTTGAAGTACGCAATGCCCGTATTAGTGTTACAGGAAAGATACTTCCTATAATTAGCTATAGGATGGAAGCCGACCTTTGCGATGAAGGAGCCATAAAGATGCTAGACGCATACATGCGAGCACAACCAGGATATGATTTAAAATTCACAATCGGGCAAATGCGCGTACCATTCACCATCGATGCCCACCGTGGCCCCCACATACAGTATTTTGCCAACAGGTCGTTCATTGCGAAACAGGTAGGAAATGTGCGCGATGTTGGCGCAAGCATAGGATGGTCATATGGAGAAAAAACTCCTATAATATTAGAAGCCGGCATTTTTAACGGCTCCGGGCTAGTTAAACAAAAAGACTATTGGACTTCGTCGTTAAACTATTCGGCAAAAGTACAAGCTTTTCTAATGAGACATATAAATGTTACACTTAGCGTACAAAAAGCCACATTGGGACAAGTTAATGTTTTTATGTATGATGCCGGATGCTATTTTGAATCGGACAAGTGGCACATAGAAGCCGAATACCTAAGAAAACATTATAAAGCAGACGCATATAATCCGGTAAATGCCTTTAACGCATTTACCGCATACAGGATTCCGTTGTCAAAAAAGATTTCTTCAATTTCTTTTTTAGGCCGCTATGACTACATGAGCAATCATAGCAAAGGAAATTACAACGAATCAGGACTTTTAACGACAGACGACCCCACCCGTCACAGGATAACCTGCGGAATAACATTGTCTCTGGGAAAGTCAAAACTGCAGGCTGACGTGCGACTAAATTACGAACAGTATTTATATGAAAACAAGAGTGTTATTACCAACATTTCCGAACAAAACAAAATCGTAGCAGAATTTGTGTGCCGGTTCTAACTTACTCCCTTATTTTGGAATCTATAATTATGGTAACAGGGCCGTCGTTTATCAACCCAACCTTCATGTCTGCTCCAAAAACGCCCTGCCTCACCACTGCACCGGCAATCTCGCCTAATTTACGACAATAATATTGGTAGAGGCTTTCCGCCTCGTTACCATTTGCCGCACGTATATAACTCGGCCTATTACCCTTCCGGGTTGATGCCATCAGCGTAAACTGGCTTACAGCCAGCAGTTCCCCACCAAAATCAATAATTGAACGGTTCATAATGCCAGATTCGTCCGGGAAAATTCGCAAATTCGCAGTTTTTAGAGCAAGCCAGTCAGCATCGGCTTCAGTATCGCCGTTTTCAACACCAACCAAAATCAATAATCCTGAATTAATTTCGCTAACACATTTTCCGTCAACACAGACAGAGGCCTGCGCCACTCTTTGTATAACCAGTCTCATAAGAATACTATTATTTACGTTTCAACCAATAATGCCGTTCACTATCTGACATTTTTTCTATTGCATATCTTAAAGATGTACGAGACATGCGACAGTAATTTTCGTTTAAAAAGCTTCGCAGCACATCCAAGTCGCGCTTTCCAACCTCACGCAGCACCCAACCCACAGCTTTATGTATCAAATCATGCGGATGCGAGAGCAATAGCATCGAAATTTGCAAAGCATCGTCAAACTCACCATTACGGATGAATGCCAGCGTTGTTACAACAGACATCCGCTGCTCCCACAAATTACTGCTCCCGGCAAGTTTGTACAACACACCCCTAGAATGCCTGCCCCCATTCTGCTCAGGCAACAACAACCATGGTCCTAAAATATAAATACACGATAAATCAACCAAGTCCCAGTTATTTGCACAAAAAGCATGCTTAAGATAAAATTCAGCTATCTCCTGCCGTCGTAATGCTCCGTTTGTCTGTAAAGACGACCTACCCTTAGGCATAGCTTCCTTCATTTCTTCCACAAGCAACAAAAATCCGCACAACCGAACTTCATGCCAAGGGCTATACAGCAGTTTCTCAATTTCGTCAAACGGAACCTGGCATTTTGCCGATTTTGCCACACTCCTTGTTTGAGGAACCCTGACACCAATAAATTTATCACCATACCCATATTGCCCCTGGCCACATTTAAAAAAGCGAGTCAAAACCTTTTGCTGCTCACCATCTTCAAACGAAAGCAAAACATCCAATATATCTTCAGCAGTAACCATCAGTCTACAATTTTGTTCTTTTTATCAAGTATACAAAAATACAAATTCCAATTAAATTTATAGCATTTGTCTTAACTGCGAAACAGCTAAACAATATTTAGACAAGGATGTTGACTTTTTTATATTTTTCAAAATCTTACGCCCTATTTCACCCTCCATATAATCCCAAAACGATTTAATTTTTAATAACACCTGCATATCGCCACACAATTCCTTGGAATAATGCTCAAACATCATATCATGCATAACCAGCAAACGTTTTAATCTTTTCTCATAACACCAAGTCTCGCCACCAAGCCATTCTGCAAACAACGACGGACGGCCAAGCAAGCCCCTGCCAGCCATTATCCCTGTTAAAAAAGGCATTGTTTCAAATATATTGTCAATATCAGACAAACAGGTTATATCACCATTATAAATCAACTTATGTCGACATGCGCCATGAAAGCAATTAAATTCATCAATATTCACCAATCCGCCATACTGTTGCAAAGCCGTACGCGGATGAACAGCCACGTGCAATAAATCCATATTGTTAATATAACCGACAATATCCCTCCATTCGTTTACACAATTCACCCCAAGCCGCATTTTAATAGAAAAATCAATATGCCTAAATCTGTCATTAATCAGTGAAACCAGATCTGCCATTACTCCTGGCTGCAAAAGCAGCCCACTACCCCTGCCACGCTTAACTTGAGGCGGAAACGGACAGCCCAAATTCAAATCCACGCACTTATAACCCAAAGATTCAATATACCCAATCAAACAACAAAATTCGGAGATATCTTTAAATATAATCTGAGGTGTCAACGGAATATTCAAGTTAAAAGAAGAAGTTAGCTCCTTAATGTCGCGCACACGCACCCCACCCTTCTCAATACGCAAAAATGGCGAATAATAACGTGACACACCACCATAAATATGACCATGAATACTTCGCCACACCGCATCCGTATAACCCTGCAGCGGCGCAGCCATCAATAAATATGTATTGTTGCTCTCATCCATAAATTATTCTATACCCATTTCATAAATTAAACCAATGCAAATATACAAAAATAAGATTCGCAGTATTAGCACTCTTAATTCTCACACATTTTTTGAAAAAAAATCTCAATATATATCACTGTATATCATTACAATGCACCAATAATGAATGGAAATTACACAATTTTGACATAAAAAAAGCCACAAAAAATTTGCATATATAAAAAAAGACACCTAACTTTGCTCTCGCTTTTGAGAAAAGCACATAAAAAACACGATTCGCTAGCTCAGCTGGTAGAGCACAACACTTTTAATGTTGGGGTCCTGGGTTCGAGCCCCAGGCGGATCACTTGAAATTAAACCCAAACATCTACATATCAGATGTTTGGGTTTTCTTATTTTTAAAGATTGTCCACAAATTGTCCACCAAATGAAGAGCTGCGCTGATGTGGACAAAAATTTTTCGATGTTGAGTGTTAAATTTTCTCAAACATTATGGCCGGGGTGCTTGTTTTGTATTTCGGTGCGAATTTTTCGTGCTGCAACAACTATCCCCCCATTTATGAACAACGAGGAAAAAATTGAACACGCAAAAGGGCTTCTCCGCGAATGGAAAGCCACACACCACGAGGAATACTGCAACTTCACCGACTGGATGCATGACCGCGAGGGCCCCGGCTTCATCGCGGTATTCAACCATGCCAAGGCTTTCATGCCGCAATTTGAGACAGCCGTGCTGCTGCATCTTAAAGATGACAGCTCGAATGATGTGGGCCATCTGGAAAAGATGCTTGTCGAGGGAGGCATGGAGAACCATCTGCTGACAGGGCTGAATACTCCCCACATACCCGGCAACATTTTCCTGCCGATGTTGGCATGGATGTTCTACGGGCGCAGCTTCGAGTGTATGGTGGAGTACGGAGAAGACCTTATCAGAAATCCCAAGACTAATTTTCTTATACGCTTGGGAGCGAAACACCATATCAAGTGGATAATCAAGAGCAGCATAGCATTGAAAGGCCGAACAGAAGAGGACTGGGCTAACTTTGTCGAGGAACAGCGCGAGATGGGCAGCGAACCTAACGTTACCGCCAAGACCATCGCCAAGTTGAAGACAGCTTCGGAAGAAATACGGGAATTTGTAAAACCCGCAGGAAAGAAAGGTGCTCCGGGCAGAGCCGCCCGTCGTCGCCCGTTGACCGAGCTTTTGCCCAATGGCGACAATTATCTCTTTGACTGCATCGACAACCATGTGAAGATACGCAATAGCGGCAAGGATTTCGCCATGCTATTTATCGTGCTTAACGAGGGGCAGGCGTTGGCGAGAACCAATATCGTCGAGTTTCATTCCGCTCTCTCCGAAAGATACAAGGATAATCCCGGAATACCAATCCCAACCCCGCGCAGCATACAGGAGGGTCACAAGAGCTATATGGAGCTTACCGAGTACAAGGGCAACAAAATCCGAATGTTCGAGCGGCCGGAGTATATTTCCGAATACAATGACATCCGGGAGAAGTTGAGTGTAGCCGATTATATGTTTGCCGACTGACATAAGCGCTCGACCAAAACCATAATGCAGAAGCCATCTGACAATTTTGTCGGGTGGCTTTTGTCGTTTTTGGCAGTTTGGTTTACCCCTATTTCAGACAAATTTCTTCGTTTTATTTCGTTACGAACCAAAACGGATTTAACCCACTATTTATCAGTGTTATACATTTGCAAGGGCACGAGATTTGTGCTTTCTTTGCACCGCTGTAACGCTGAAAACGCATAGTGGTAACGAGGCTCAACGGGGAAAATAGACCGGTCGCCCCCAACGCCTCAATACGATTGCCGATGCGTCAGGCTGAACAGCCTTTGACTGCATTTAACTGTTGTCGGTGCGGTCAATGTCTTAACCCAGACGACGCGAATAAAATCAACATGACAGGTTTATCCGAACTTTTGCAGGAAGGAGTGGCCGGGCTTACACTGGCCATCCCCCTGTGCGACCTCAAGGAATTTGCCGACTATATAGTAGCAAAGACCAAGGAGGAACTGCTGCCTACGTTGAAGGCGGCGGACACAGATCCGCTTATTCCCCGTTTGGAGGTGATGCGGATGCTTGGTGTATGCGCCAACACCCTTAGAAACTGGCGTAGGAGCAAATATCTTGAAGCCGTGCTTGTGGGCGCGAAAGTGTATTACCGCACGTCGGCTGTTAACAAAGTCCTTAATGAGTATGGAAAAGAGCGTATCTGACAGAAAAGGTATCGACCCGATGCTTGTACTCGGTAAAGCCGTGGATATGGGCATTAGCGTCAACGGCGGCGATTTCCCTTTGGGTGCCATGCCTATGAAGATTCAGCGTATCGTGCGGGAGGCGAATGAGTGTTACGGTTACCCGGTGGATTATCTGGCAGGAGCTATGCTTGTGGCTGTCGGGCTGGGTATCGGCAATACCCATTTCGCCCGGCTCAAAGGGAAATGGGATGAGAGCGCGATTCTTTTCATGGCTCTTGTCGGCAGACCCGGTGCCTGTAAGTCGCATCCGCTGAATTTCGCCATACGTCCGTTCACGGAGCTGGACGGTAAGGCGACACGCGCATACGTCAAGGAGTGCGAGGAATACGAGCGTCAACGTGAACTGCCGATGAAGGAGCGTACAGACCCGCACCCTGTGGTCCCGGTATGCAAACGTTTTCTTATTTCTGACGCCACCCCGGAAGCCATGCTGCTTATTCACTCGCAGAATCTGCGTGGCATACTTATGTGGAATGACGAGCTTGCCGGATGGTTCAAGAACTTCAACCGCTACAACAAAGGCTCTGACGAGGAATATTGGCTCAAACTGTTCAATGCCAATCCGTCGTTCTCCGACCGCAAAGGCGTGAAAAACTCGGTTTATATCAGCCGTCCTTTTATCTCGGTTGTGGGCACTATACAGAACGGCATACTCAATGAGCTGGCTCAGGGAAGTCGCACCTCAAATGGTTTCATCGACCGTCTGCTGTTCGTTATGCCCAACAATCAGGACAAGCAGCCGTGGAGCGACCGAGAACCGTCGTTCGACATCGAAGCGGCATGGGCTGACATCATCGGCAGACTTGTGGCGATGCCCTACGAAACCGATGATGACGGCAATATAGTCGCCGGTATCCTGCCTTTCACTCCTGAGGCAAAATCGCGACTTTATGAATGGCAACGTCAGAACACTGAGGAATGTAACCGGGAGGAAAGTGACGCACTGAAAGGTGTCTATAACAAGTTTGATTTCCATGCCATACGCTTTTGTCTAATAATGCAAATGGCGCGCTGGGCCTGTGGTGAAGCTGACAAATCGGAAATAGATCTTGTCTCGGTTGAAAATGCCATATCACTTGTGGATTATTTCAAGACAACCGCCACAAGAGTACAGGGCATTATCCGCGAGCTGTCGCTGTCGGAACTGCAAAGAGCCGTGATGTCGGCTCTACCCGATGAGTTCACAACTGAGCAGGGTGTGGAAATTGCCGCCGACAATTCTATGCCAGAGCGAACTTTCAAGGATTTTATCAGGCGTTTCACCGGGATTCACTTTCAGAAAATACGTCATGGAATTTATGGCAAGATATGACTGTAAACCTGCATTTATTGCACTTTCTGCATTTTCCTCCAACCAAAATGCGGATAATGCAGATAGTGCGAACCGTTTTTTTGAGAATCTATGAATAACACACACCGATTCATTCTCCAGCCATACAAAGGCGTGGCTACACGGCACACCTGCCCCGCCTGCCACAAGAAACGTTGTTTCAGCCGGTATATCGACACCGAGAAACAAATCTCGTTTCCCGACGATGTCGGCAGGTGTGACCATGAACAGAGCTGCGGCTATCATCTTACGCCGAAGGAATATTTCGAGCGTAATCCTCAGGCGAAGCCTTTGCACTGTGATTTCGCAACTCCGTCAGCATGGCGAGCCAAACCGACAGAGCAGCGAAAGCCCACATCATTCATCTCGGCAGAGACTGTTTCACAGACTCTGCACGGATATGAGAAGAACAATCTCTATCTGTTCCTCCGCTCCAAGTTCGGAGCAGAGGACGCGCTCCGACTAATGAAGGATTATCGCGTAGGCACATCGAAACACTGGCCGGGGTCATGCGTGTTCTGGCAGACCGATGCCAATGGAGACACCCGCACAGGAAAGGTCATGCTCTATAATGCAGACAGCGGCAAGCGTGTCAAGGAGCCATTCAATCATGTGACATGGGTTCATTCGCTGTTAAAGATGCCCGACTTCAATCTGCGTCAGTGCTTTTTCGGCGAACACCTCTTGCCGATGAACCGAGGCAAACCGGTTGCCATTGTCGAGAGCGAGAAGACCGCTCTTGTGTCGGCGTATTACCTGCCGGAATATGTGTGGCTGGCAACAGGTTGTAAAAACGGTTGCTTCAATACTGACGCACTCCGTATTCTCCGTGGCTGTCAGGTTATCCTCTATCCCGATATAGGCGCGACCGACCAGTGGCGGCAGAAACTGAGTTTGCTACGCAGTCTCGGTATCGAGGCAAGCATCTTCAACTTCCTTGAAGAAGTTGCCACCGACAAAGAGCGAACAGCCGGACTCGACATAGCGGATTATCTGCTGCAAATCGAGCCTGACCAAGCGATACTGCAATCAATGATACGCCGCAATCCAATTTTGCAGAAACTCATAGATAATCTGCAACTCACTCTTGTGTCAGTTGAACGGTACAACCCGGATACTGATACTATTCACAAACCCTCAAAAACTGATAAATCATGACTGCAAAGAAATCTCCGTCAACAACCGCATCCAAGTCAACCGAGTTGACCGATGCACCCCAAACCACAGTATCAACCCATAATCCCGATTTTATTATGAAGTCAGATAACTCTATCAACTCCACTCTTGCTGTAAACAGCGACAACGCTGTCAACAGCACTTCTCCTGCTAACACAGACAATCTGTTTGGCAACGAGCAGACGGCAACGGAGGCAACAGCCGTAACCGACACTACCGAGCCACCTAAGCAACAGCGCGTGGGAAAGCAGCAGCGCAAATCGGATTACGCCGATTTCAAGGCAGCCTATCTCACGCCGGCAAAGCTGGAGAAGCGTCACCCTGTCAACATCGAGGACAGCGTATGGGCGAAGCTCGAACGCATTGCCCGCATCCTCGGCAACCGTGACACCACCGTCAGCAGCTACATCAACGCCGTCCTCTTGGAGCATCTCAATCTCTATGCCGACGACATCGAAATATGGCGTAAACTCTGAGATGATAATGTCGGGATACCACTGCACCCGGTACACCGTGGGGCAGCTTCCCGATGAACGTAGTGAATTGGGAAGGCAAGGATATGTTTCGGGATTTCTTTTTCTCCGAAAACGACTCCCAAAACTGCGCGTTAAAAAACGCTCTTTGCCTCCCCAATCCACCTAAACCACAACAATGTCTACTATGAGTAAACCAACTACCGGAAAGGGCGGTCGTCCCTCTAAACCGACCGATGAGAAGCGCACCCATGTGGTGACAATCAAACTGAACGATGCAGAATACTCCGACCTTCTGGAGCGGTCAAAAACCGCCGGAGTAAAGATGGCGGAGTATGTCCGCCACGGTGCTTTCCGGCTCACTATCGTCAGCCGCCTGAGCGAGATTGAAAAGGAAATTGCCAAAGGAATACTAAACCTCAGCTCCGATTTCAATCAGGCAATGACCTGTTTTCATCAGCTCAAACTCCGCAGTGCTGCAAATAAATTAGCCGCTGTCGTCGATAAGATGTTTGAGATTCTCAAAAAATTAAGACCTAATAAAGATACCGACTATGTTTGCAAGAATACTTAAAAGTGGCTCGTTTCACGATGTCGTGGGGTATGTGACGCGCCAATTCCACGACCCGAATGAGTATACACCAGACACATGGCGCATAATCGGAAGTGAAAATATTTTCACCTCCGACTATGCGAAAATGGTGCAGTCGTTTGAAGCTATACATGGATTTATGCCCGGCAAGGAGAATCCGGCAGGACATGTTTCCATCAGTTTTGACACCGCCGATGCGCCTCGCCTGACCGATGAATTCATGGCCCAGCTCGCAAAAGAGTACATGGAAGGTATGGGAATCAAGAACACCCAGTATCTTGTCGTGCGCCATCTGGAAACCGAACATCCGCATTTCCATATCGTCTATAACCGTGTGGATATGTCAGGCAAGGCAGTCGACGAGCGCAACAATTTCAGGCGCAGCGACCGTGTTGTAAAGGCTATCAAGGACAAATACGGACTCACATACTCGCCGCTGAAACAGAAATACGAGGACAGAATTCCGGTATTCAAGGAGCGGATCAGTCAGGCGATTTATGGCTGTGAGTCGTTGGATGAGTTCTCGCGCCGCCTCGCCTGTGCCGGAATTGAGGTAAAATTTCATGACGATCACAACACAGGCAAACACATAGGGGTGAAATTTACAGACGGCGATATAACGGTCAACGGGTCTAAAATCGACCATGCTTTCACATATCGCCGCCTGAACAACCTCTTTGAGTTTAACCGCAAGCATGGGCAACAACAGTCTGATCATGCTCCGGCACACCCCAAAGTAACGGTCGAATATACCCCGACGCAAAAGCCCTCACTTGTAGAAGATGTGATTGAAGCCACTGTCGGGGCAATCGGAAATCTGTTCACTCTCGGTCCCGGCTTCGACCCGGAGGAACAGGCGTTTCAAAACGCCATTAAGAAAGAAGAAGCCAAACGTAAACGCAAATCAAGAAGAATCTGAATATGTCAAAGCTATACGATGACGTCAAGAAACAAGGTGAGCAGATTGACGACCTGCAAAAGACAGTTACCAACCACAGCACACGCATCGAGACCCTCGAAACCAAGGCGAAGGCAACGTCGCCGCCACAAGCAATCAATCAAGGACCGATAACGGTGAAATTGCCCGACAACATAGCAACCAATGAAAGCGTCGGCAAACTGCTTGATGAAAAGCTGACGGCACACTCAACCGACGGCACACTCAAAAAAGTCATGGAGCAACTGCCGGGTAGCCTGTCGAAGGGAGTTGCGGATGTACTGTCCGACAATCTGGGAGATAAGGTCAAGGACGCTCTTTATGAAGGATTCCGCAGGGAGTTTGCGGATGAGCGAAGAAAGCTCTATGACGTGGTGAACGACATGCGCTACAAAGCCCAGTCGATAATCTGGGGGCAATGGTGGCGTGCAACCCCACATTGGGTCTATGCCATCTTTGCGGTTCTACTTATCGCCGCCGGAGGTTTCGGTTATGGATTCTTCTATCAGCTCAACGAAAACTCAAAGCTAAAAGATGTCGAATGGCTCTACCGATACGAAAGGCTTTGGTGGGAAGACAAGCAGCAGGAAGATTTACTGCGACGAGAAAAAATCTTTGCTGTCGGCACACAACATGAGCAGGATTCAATTAAGAACCGCACCCGCCAGCTCGAAAAATCCCGACACATAGAAGAAACCTTCCTCTATTTCAACCCATCAGAGAAATAACGAAATAGATTAACAGCACGACCGCCCGACTATAGGAAGCCGGGCGGTTTGCTTATATGTCATATATCGCAAAATAAGAAAGTTAATTTATGCCATATGTGTTTTTGAATTTCTTTTGATCCTTAAAAAGTTGAAGGATATAGTCACAAGCATCTGATTCAGTCGTAAAAACAGCTTTTATCTCTTGTTGCCCTTTGTCATCAACATAAATAACTTGAAATTCATTTCCACTTTCATATAAAACCATACAATCCCAATTAGTTATATCGTTAAATGAATACTCCCAATTCTCTATGCCCATAGAGGTTAACTTTGATACCAGTTTTTCTTTGTTCATCTTTTCATTATTCGTAAACTTGATACCAGCAGGTCTTTGTGGAAGTTTAAGCCATACTGAAGTAATCCAGCTTACCAAGAATGCAGGAATCATGGAGAATATCAACCACGCAATATTAAAAAGTATATACAATTCAAAATCCGAGAACCATAAGGCCGTATCGGGAGAAACATCTTCGGGTCTTTTATCTGAAACTATATTGTCAATCCCTATGGTAACGGCGAAGGCAAACGCGAATACTATTCCCGAAAACAAATATATCAGTAATCCAAGTTTTAGCCAACTGCCACGCTTTACTACTTTCCATGCCACCATTTGTCCCAAAAGATATATTCCTAATACCCATAGTGATACTATGCAATCGAAACCAAAGGTGCCATGCAATGATATAATGATTAAAGTCACGGCTGTTGCTAAAACTGATAGAGCTTCATATTTCCAAAATCTTTTATCGGTCAACTTCATAGGTTCAAGATTTTACATAGTACCTAAGAATATATATACACTGCTCTTTCTATTATTTACAATCTAATAGTCACGGATGATTCGTTGCTTAATAACTCCGGGAATTCATATCCATGCACTCTCATAGGGTGTCTATATCCGTTAGAAAATTCCACATGGAAAGTTTTGGATGAAACTTTGATTTCTGGAAATGAATCCTCATGATTGATATCTTTCCTATACTCTGATACGAAAAAAACCGTGCTATCCATAGGATTGAGTATTCCCCAAAAGAGTGAGTCTGATGACTGTTTACTACCTACACTATTATCAATTAGGCTAATAGTATCAACTGACATCTGTATTAAATATACGTCTTTATATTCCGAACCATAATTATACAGCCATGTTTTAGTCAGCATCCTTCCGGATATGTAGAACGATTTTGAATCCAAGTATTTTTGTACACGCATTGTTGAATCATGATATAGAACATAATTTTTATGCCAATACCATCCAACCAATGACAAGAAAACAGCCACGACAATGGCAACTAACAGTATATTACGATTCATGTTCATATCGGTGTAGTTAGGGTTGAGTCATCATACTCTACACCATTCTCATCAAATAAGCAATATATCCGATGTATTTCAGAGAGTAGGAAATCATCTAATGATTCCCATTCCTTTAGGGATAAACAATCATTCGGAGCGCAGAAGTGAACCTTCCCGTCTTTTGTAAGATATACCTGTGAGCCATCCCAATCATATCCACCAATAAAAAACATATCAGCAGTAGCATTTCGAGGTCGTTCAGACTTATACTTGTTCAGCGAAATTATATCAAATGGCTGACGACAGGCAACCATATCACGCCCAACCATACTGCGATAACCAAAAAGACAAAGAGTGGTTCCCATCAAATTAAGACCATTGGAACAATTCGCTAAGAAATCACGATATTGCACCGGAATCTTTTTTGATATGGATTGCTCAATATTCTCAATCTCATATTCTGATAGACAACCATACATAGAGTTAAGCCATGCTTCGGGAGCAACATGTGGCGCACGACCAATTAGAGTAGATTTTGTTTCCGGCACATATTCTGTACCCAAATGCTTGTATCGGTCTAATAATTCTCTTAACTCTATTGTTGTCATATATCTACATTTTCTAAAATTGAGATTCCATATTTGCAATAATCTCATCAATCCGTGTCATATACTCTATGATATTAGGCTCGTTCCTTCCCTCCATAAAATGAACCTGTGCCAATATCAATTCTTTCACCCTCTCATAGTCATTGGGAGAAACAATCCGTGTCAAAGTAAGATTTCTGAAAACCCAATCAGCTCCAATGTCGGGTAACTGTTTCTTACCTTCCAATAGCGGGATTATTTCAAGATTATACATATCTTTCTAAGAGGTATATGCTGAAAACACAATACAGCTACATTCCGCAAGCGAATCCCTGAGTGTTGCATAATCTCGTTCAAAACTATTTTCTGTGATTACGAACTTATCTTTCTTGCCAAGCATATTACCAGTAAAATCCACTGAAGGAATATCGCGCTGAGTTTGTAGTGATTTGAAACTATATTGCTCAAACCATTTCAGCAATATCTCGAAACGCACCCCATAGATAGGATAAATGATTAGCCCTTCTTGCTTACTCCAATGATCCAGTTCAATAGATTGCCGCAAATCGCCATCCTGCTTCAAGAATGACGAATCACGTTTACGAAACTTGAAACCATTGAGAAAAGGCTCTGCTTTTAGACGCTCAAGAGTTAGCTGAAATATCTCACCATTTGTCATTATCTATCAATTGTGCTTTTAGGAATAATTATCATGCAATTCCCAGAGGTTATTTCATTCATTACTGTTGGAACGTACACGATTTCACCATTAACCGACATCGCCAGTTTTTTATTGATATTAGCTTTTGTAATTGTTGCAAATCGCTCTTTATCCGATAGTGTAAAAAATAGTTGAAGTACATCTTTGTCATTGGGGATTTCCTCAATCTCCTTGATGTTAACTTTTTCTGATAAAAGAGGCAGTGATTTATATATGACTAATTCGCAAGCGTTTGCATTGCCGATTTTTTTAGGCAACCAAACGTGCTTATAGCCCATCTCTTCTATATTATTGAGGGCTATAATTGTATTTACAACAGCAGTATCAGAATAAACATAAAAATCTCTATATGGTAATACTTCTTCTATCTCTTTTGCCTTTTGGTAATCATCATATTGGGGAAATGCCGGAAAATTAGCCTCCGAAAATGGGACTATCTCATATATTCCCACTTCATATTTAACATCATCTTTTGTTTGCGGTGATGCTTGTGTCTTTCCACATGCAACACATGCCCATGCTGCAAATATGAACAAAATATGGATTGCAATTCGATTACTTTTCATGTCTTGATTGATAATAAAATGCGGATAATGCAGAAAATGCAAGGGCTATGCAGTAATCAGTTTCAAGTCGAAGAACATGACACGGCTTCTCAGAACATCGTCCTCTGATATTCCGAAAGCCTCTTTTTCGCTTTGCTCTGACTTATAGAGGGGCTTAAATCCATTCTTAATATAATAATGGACAGTTGAATCTGTGTTGTAGGCATCAACGAGCATATAGCGGCAAGCCGCCTTATTATTCTCGTCCACAAACCAGTATTTGAGGACATCCATGAGCTGAGTGCCTATATTCAATCCTTGACCTTGAAATGTCTTGTTCACAC
>SSTG01000047.1 GCA_004801635.1 Muribaculum caecicola
GTGCTAGAATCCAGTCATTTCCTGATTGGTACGAGTTTAGGAGCAAATATACTACAGGTGGCGAGATGAGAAAAAAAGAGGTTCCTCGTTATAGCCAAGTAGGTAACGCTATTCCTCCGCTTTTTGCATATCAAACAGGACTTATTCTAAAAGGAATGTTACCATGAGCAATGATTGGTCATTTAAAGTTAGTTCAGAACTTAAAAATATACTTGGACGAGATCTTATAACTAACTCCAATATTGCGGTATTGGAATTAGTTAAAAACTCATATGATGCCCATGCTTCAGAAGTAAAAATATCTTTTCTTGATAACACTCTTGTTATTTCAGATAATGGTAAAGGAATGAGTGAAGAGGATGTTATAAACAAGTGGCTATTTGTTGCATATTCCGCTAAAAGTGACGGTACTGAAGATAAAAATTATCGAAATACCATAAAAAGAAAATATGCCGGGGCTAAGGGAATCGGCAGACTTTCTTGCGATAGGTTAGGCCGTTTTCTAACACTAACGACTAAGAGTAATAGTGATAATCATGCCATAGAGTTGTACATTGATTGGAATGACTTTGAATTAAATTCTAAAGACGAGTTTAATCACATTCCTGTCAAACACTCTGTTATATCTTCATCGCCTTATTTTCCAGAGGGGACTACGGGCACAGTCCTAAAGTTTACAGGTCTTCATGACAAATGGGATGCTACGGCAATCCTTAGATTAAAGAAATCGTTGGAGAAACTGATTAATCCATTCAGTGGCGCTGACGAATTTAAAATCATTTTTGATGTCCCTTCTGAAATTGATCACGACAAGGAAAAGATAGAGGAATGCGCACAATTAAAGGCAATGTGGGATAAACTCACGCCTTACAAGCAAAGGGAAACCATTAATAAAGAAAGGTCGATAATTAATGGTCCTTTGATAAATTCCATTGCTGAAACTTTAAATTTAAAGACAACGCGAATTGATTCGACTATAAAAGGTAATCGGATTTTTACAAAACTATCAGACCGAGGCATCACAATCTACGAGATAGAGGAATATGACAAGTATCCTCTCCTCGAAGACGTTTCAATTTCCTTGTTCTATCTAAATCAACAAGCTAAATATAATTTTAGCATTTTAATGGGGACACCCCCAGTTAACTATGGCAGCGTATTTCTTTTTAGGAATGGTTTTCGCATAATGCCATATGGAGAATTTAGAGATGACAGTTGGGGACTAGATCAAAGAGTTCAACAAGGATATAACCGTGCTCTGGGAACTAGGCAAATTCTCGGACGAGTCGATGTCGAAACTGAGGATAAAGAAGCATTTAAAGAAGTATCCAGTCGGGATGGCGGATTGATCAAAACTCCATCATACCAGCAATTGTTAGAATACTTTAATTCCATACATAGAAGATTGGAAAGGTATGTAGTTGGGGTGCTATGGGGTGAAGCGTTTCTCCGAAAGGACTATTTCCAAAAGAAAGAGATTGCATTAGACATTCGAAACAAATTACAAGGAGCAGAGAAGGATAGTGACAATATGGAGCATGTTCTTACTAACATAGGTAGTAAGATAGATTTTTTGCAACTAGTAAAATCATTGGTAAATGACGAATCCATAAATCTTCTTTCTTACAATGAAGATTTGGCCAATATTGTGTCAGATGTCGATGATACTGAAATCATTCAAGGTCATATGATTGACGATTTTCGCAAGATTGCAAATAAAACCAATGATGCTAAATTACTTCAAAACCTTTCAGATTTCGAGAAGCAAATAGATGAACTGCGTCGTCAAAAAGTAGAAGCAGAGAAAAGGGCCAAGGAGGAAAGAGAAAGGGCAATTGAGGCCGCAAAAAAAGCAGCTGAAGAGAGAAAAAAAAGACAGGCAGAAGAAGCAAAACGCAAGAAGGCAGAAGAAGAATTAGAGCAAAAAACTAAACAAAATCTTTTTCTCCAGTCAGTAGGGTCATTGGATCTAGATCGAATTCTTAAATTTCATCACGATATAAGGATTCATTCATCAACTATATCTAATACTATTTCAAGAATTCTCAAATTGTTACATAAAGGCACTCTAAAATTGGAAAATCTTGAATCTCAAATTGAAAGGATTGGCAGAGCTAACGACAAAGTGATGTCTATCGCTCAATTTGCCACCAAAGCAAATTTTTCTGTTGCTGCGGATTCTATTGAAGCAGATCTGGTGGAATATATCTACCAATATGTCAATGATGTCCTACCTGAGTTTTACGATGACTGCAAGCTAAACTGCCAACCAAATGGGTGTAGCAAAATAATGTCCTTCAAGCCACTTGAAGTTAGTCTTATAATTGATAATCTTTTAAGTAATGCAATCAAAGCCCATGCAACATCATTTGATTTAGTATTTCATGACGCTGATGCTAAAATAGTCATGACCATATCAGATAATGGTAGAGGAATCGATAAATCGATCCCGAATCCTGAATCTGTTTTTGAGAAAGGGTTTACCACAACTAATGGTTCAGGATTAGGACTTTATAATATTGAGACGTATGTACGCAATCAACTCGGAGGCTCAATTAATCTTGATAAAGATTTAATTGAGACAACGGGAAAATTTGTTCTTATAATTTCAATACCGAAATGAAAATCAAATATAATATACTTTGGGTAGAGAACGAACGTGACTGGTTAGATTCCATTGTGGATGATATAAAAGATTTCGTGGAAGACCTTGGGTTCCAATTCTCGTATGAAGTCGCTAGTGGGAAGTCTGAGATTTCCGATTACAACAAATATGATTTAATCCTTATGGATTTAAATCTTGCGTCTGAGCCAACGGGAGATGAAATTATCCGAGAAATAAGGGCCATGGACATATACACCGATGTTGTGTTCTATTCTGCAAGCGGAATAGCTGCTATAAGAGCTAAAGGCAGAGAAAAGGAACTGGAGGGTGTATATTATTCTGGTCGTAACAAAGAGCTTTTTTTGGGGAAAGTACAAGGCGTAATAATGACAACCATTCGTAAAACCCAAGACTTGACAAACCTTAGAGGTTTAGTTATGGCAGAAGTTAGCGAGCTCGACGTTATGATGGGTGAAATATTATCTATTTTTCTAGGTTTGGAAGAAAATCTGAATAAGTTCCATTCCAGAGTTACTTCAGACAGGGAGAAAACAGTGCACAGCTGGTTAGAGCACCCTGAATGCAAAAAGGACTGTACATTACTGATCCGAAAGGCTCCGGCATCTGATGTTATCAAGAAACTTGATGCATCCCAAAAGGCACGTGGTGTTAATCTAGTCTTGAAAACATTGAATTCTCAAGGAAAAGTCGTATATGTTGCTCCAAATAATAAAGGATTTATGGAGAACTATAATACTGACATCATCAAGATGCGAAATGATATGGCTCATTGTCAAAGCATAGAAATTGAATCTGATGGCAAGGAGATTTTAAAAACACTAAAGGGAGATGTTGTTTTTAATAACGAAGATTTTATACGTATAAGGAAAAACATAGTTTTATACCATTCATTGTTTGACAAAATATTAAAAATCCTTGTTGAAGAATAAGCTATCATTGCTTGAATAGTGTGAAATTTTAGCAATTATGGCAGATGTGATGACTCCGGAACAGCGCAGCCACTGCATGGCAGCTATAAAGGGGAAGGATACAAAGCCGGAGATGATTGTGCGGAAGTATCTTTTCTCTCGCGGTCTGCGCTATCGGGTTCAAGTCAGAAAACTGCCGGGAAATCCTGATATTGTACTGCCGAAGTACAAGACCGTCATTTTCGTCAACGGATGTTTCTGGCATGGGCATGAGGGTTGCAGGTATTTCCGCTTGCCAAAGTCCAATGTTGAGTTCTGGGAAGAGAAGATAAAGCGTAATGTTGCCCGTGATTTCCGCAACGAAGCCGAACTGAAAGCCCTTGGATGGCGTGTCATCCGGGTATGGGAGTGCGAAATCAAGACCGTAGCACAGCGAGAGGAATATCTCAAACACCTTTATGACCGCATTGTCAATCCGGCTCAATCATACCTTATCGAGACTGACATGGATGAGCCATCCATAGCTGCCGAGCCTGAATCAGAGCAAATTTATGGCAACAACAACCATTCTTAACCTTGATGTGCCTGATTTTTGCCCGTGTCGTTCATTAACTTTGCCAACGATAGCCGAAGTCTCGAAGAAAATTCGTAACTTTGCAATCTAAACTGCGCTTGCGCTGACAAAGACCAATCTATGTAAGTAACAACTTATATACATCATATTAATGAACTTCCTTGTGGCCGCAAAAGGGTTTGGTCGCCCGTCAGCTCTACTCGGAAGTTTTTTGCATTTTATCATGACACGACCGAGCTTGAATGTCCTTGACTTGTTCTGTGGATGTGGTGGCCTCTCAAAGGGATTTGAAGAAGCTGGCTACAACATATTGATAGGTATAGACTTCGAGCAAAGTGCCCTAAATACATTTAATCATAATCATAAGACTGCAAGGGGTGTACGTCTGGATTTATCCAAACCTGAATCCTTTGACGAAATTGACACTCTTTTAGCAGGACGTAAACTAGATGTAATAATAGGAGGACCTCCTTGCCAGGGCTTCAGTTTGACAGGACCACGCAAGTTTGATGACGAAAGGAACAAACTATATCTTGCAATGATTGAAACTGTTCGGCGCTACAGGCCAAAAGCGTTTCTTATTGAGAATGTTCCTGGTATGGCAAACCTATATAAGGGTGCTGTCCGCGATGAAATTATTCGTCGCTTTTCCGAAATAGGATATAACGTCACATACAAGATTGTATGTGCCGCAGACTATGGCGTGCCTCAAATTAGAAAGCGCCTTGTTTTTGTAGGTATACATTCTGAAAAAGACAAGTATGTATTCCCCGAGCCGTATTTGTCTGAGAATGACTATATCACATGTGAACAAGCCATAAGTGATTTGCCTTCACTTGAAACTACTCTTGGCGAAGAAATTTCTGTATATGAATGCGAACCCCAAAACAAATTTCAAAGACTTATGCGTTCTTCGTCAACTACGCTTCATAATCATACCGCAATTAACCACAAGCCATTTGTTAAGGAAGTAATTGCTTTGGTGCCCGATGGGGGCAATTATAAAGATTTGCCGCCGGGAGTGGGTGAAAGTAGAGTCTTTCATATGGCTTGGACGCGTCTTAACAGCAAGAAACCTGCTCGAACTGTTGACACTGGTCATCGTAATCTTTTCCATTATAAATGGGACCGATGCCCGACAGTCAGAGAGAGTGCGCGTATTCAAACTTTCCCCGACGACTTTGTTTTCCTCGGCAACAGAGGTCAACAGAACAAACAAGTCGGAAATGCCGTACCTGTACTAATGGCAAAAGCCTTAGCAACTCAACTTCTTAAATATCTGTAATGACAAATCAAACGCTAAATACACTTGATTTATTTGCAGGGTGTGGAGGTCTCACAGAGGGATTTCTTCAGACTGGTCATTATCACACTGTTGGTGCAGTTGAGTGGGAGAAAGCTCCATATGAAACCATCAAGCACCGGCTGATTACAAAATGGGGACATTCTGAGGCAGAAAACGCGGTAATTCGATTTGATATTCAACGAACAGATGAACTCATCAATGGCTTTGATGATGCAGAATATGGTATCCATCAAGGGTTACAAAGTCTAATTGGAGAACAAAAGATTGACGTGATTATTGGTGGCCCTCCATGTCAGGCATATTCATTGGCCGGACGTATTCGGGATGAGCACGGCATGAAGAACGACTATCGCAATTATCTATTTGAAAGATATATAGAAATAGTCAAATATTTTAAGCCGAAATTCTTTGTGTTTGAAAATGTTGTAGGACTTTTAAGTGCCGCTCCAGATGGCACACCGATTACAGAAAAGATATATTCGGCATTTCGCGAAGCTGGGTATCATGTTACCCCAAATTTCCGAAATGCGCTATTCGATGTAGCAGAATATGGTATTCCACAACATCGTAAACGTGTTATAATTCTCGGTATCTCCGAAGAAATATTTGGAGATAAATGCGATATCATGCTGAATGATTTTTATAAAATCATACTCCCATCATTGAAAGGAAAGCCTCGAACGGTTAAAGATGCTATTGGCGACTTGCCGCCTATTTACCCATTAGCGGAACCAACAAAAAGAGGCACCACTAAGATTTCCCACATTCAGCAAGAAGAGCGGTTTTGTATGAACCATACGCCTCGCTTCCATAGTAAGCGTGATATAGGTGTTTTCCGTTTTCTTGCCAATGACATTATGAGCGGAAAGTGCGAATATGTCAGCATTGAGAAACTGAAAGAATTATATACAAAAGTCACAGGGAAACATAGCAATATTCATAAATACTATGTTTTACGAGAAGATGAGCCAAGCAACACCATACCCGCACATCTTTATAAAGATGGCATGAGACATATTCATCCTGACCCTGAACAAGCGCGTTCCATTACCCCTCGGGAGGCTGCTCGACTACAAACTTTTCCAGATGACTTTGAATTTCTTGGTGCGACCATGGCTCAATTCAAAATGATAGGGAATGCTGTCCCAGTTGATTTTGCCGCCATAATTGCAGAAGCTCTATACAAACTTTTTACATCTGATTATAACCATGGCAGAATTTTTCATTAAAAAACTTGGTCGACAGGAAATGGGATCTCCTGTTAGGCGTAGTGACGGCTCTCTAAAATTTAGCCGTGGTCGTTATATGCTAATTTCAAAGGAATTCTACGATTTCTTTCCTCACCTTTCGACCACTGTTTTAAACGACAGTACCGCTCTCCCTTTTTTGACAGACCACTCGGATGAGATTATTTATGCCCAGTATGTCTATCATAATTCAAAACATGTAGACACGGCTCATGTAGAAGGGCAACCACGTGACGAAAGTCGTATTTATCTTAACAGCAAGCTCGACAACGACAAAACCTTGTTTTTGCCAAATGACATTGTTGTTATGATGCGCTGTCGCGATAATGGTATCCCTTTTTATGTTCTGCATATCTTCGATGCGCTCTCACCCTATTATTCTTTTTGGAATGCCAAACTTAATGGCAAGACCTATGCTGTATGGGAGGGCGATGAAGCTCCAACATTCGACAGACAATTCACTTTACCAAACAAGTCTGCAAATATAATTGGAGATAAGAAAGTTGAGGAAGCCATCGAAAAGCAACAGCAGCAAGCACTTGATTCAATGAATCCTGCAAATGAAATGGCTCAGGCCATGGGAGCAGACCTTTTCAACGCCCGTACTTTCCACGATTTTGTCATGAATGCGTATGGTGGCAAATGCGCTGTCACGAAGCGTGTCATTTCATGCAACGGGTTTGACAATCTTGAAGCAGCGCACATTATGCCTCAAGCCCACAACGGATCATTCCTCCCATGCAATGGAATTGCCATGAGTCGGGATATGCACTGCGTTTTTGACAAGGGGTTCTTCACAATTGAAGATGATTATACTATTATAATTCACCCCGATGTATTGCGGACGGATTCATATATCAACGAATACAATGGGGCAAAAATAACCATTCCTCAGATTGAATATTTCCGTCCTCACCCTCAATTTCTCAGACACCACCGAGACAATGTATTCGGGACATTCCGTCAAATAAGGAGTAATTGGATAAACAACTAATTGGGAAAAGACAACGTAGGAATTATATAATACCGTACTATTGAATATATGCAATATTGTATAAAATCTATCGCAACCTGCTGCATTGTTCTAATTATTGTTTGGCTTCTTCTGCCAATAACGGAATCAATGATTGAACATACGAGTAAATTCTCATATGCGTTATTTGACACTAAAACTCAAGTTAGGATTTGTATCGACATACTTATTACCATACTATTAATTCTCAGTACCATATGGTTTGCCTCGTTCAAAAAACATCGCATTGATAAGCCTTTCTTACAAAAATTACTGATTGTTGATTTGGCATTACTTTCATGGTGGAGCTACGAAAGATTTTGCAACGATACAATTAGCTTCTATTCTATATATAATTCTCCGGTATCTTATATTGATGTTTTTATTGGACTGATTATAATACTATCCATCATTGCATTGTTTAAATACAACAATAAATCGCATAAATCAGATTCATCGGGGCAAAATAAGACATATATACATGATGCTCCTAAATTAAAGTTGAATGAAGATTGCCTTTTTCGTGAATCATTGGTTAAGAACTTGGCTCGCGAAATTATGTCATTAGATACTGAAACTTGTTCAAGGTCACTTGCCATCACGTCTGCATGGGGTAATGGGAAAACTACATTCCTAAACTTTGTAAAAGAACAATTAGAGAGCCAAATTGTAATAATATCCATTACACCTTGGTGTATCAATCCCGGTAAAAGTATCACGACATTTTTCTTCCAAGAGATTATAAAAAATTTGGGGAGTATTAATTACTCAATTGCAAAGAAGATAAAAGAATATGCATCTGTACTTGAGGCAATCGAATTAGGGTGGTTGGCAAAATCTGTAAAAGTAACAGACTTAGCTTCCATGACAAGATCGATTTCTCAAAAGTTGATAGAATTAAACATTAAGGTGCTAATTATATTTGATGACATTGACAGACTTTCGGCTTCGGAGATAGAAGAGGTGTTTAGAATCATTCGAGGAAGTGCTAATTTTCCGAACTTTATTTTTTTGAGTGCTTTTGATAAGCATTATGTCCAGTCTGCACTTAGAAATTCAAATCCAGCTTATAATGAGCATTATATCGAGAAGTTTTTTGAATCTGAGTTTGCGCTGCCAGAACTTAGAGCTGAAAAACTTCATGATGTTATCCTCAATAATTTGACATGGATAGAAGATGAAAACGACCGAGAGTGTTTTACGTCATATGTTACAACTGACAAATTCCTTTCAGGAGAACTTCCAGTTTTCTATCCATTAACCAACTTGAGGTCAATATATCGATGGATTAATGGGATTCATGCACGGTACGAAATATTAAAGGGAGAATGCAAGATTGAGGATCTTGCAGACCTCGAAATGCTCTATTTACTATTTCCAGAAGTCTATACATTACTTTCTAAAGATTTCAAGAGGGTGCTTTATACAGAAAGATATACAACCAACTACCAGTTGTGGGATACAAGTAAAGCTGTGTCAAGAGATGATGATTTCTTGCAATATCTCAATCAACGAAATCTATACGACATCAGGGAATATTGTAAAAACCAGTTTGGATACGATGACCATAAAATGAAAGATTTGGTGCATATTCTGAACAGGCTATTACCCAATACAGGTAGAGTCAACGATTTAACCAAGAGATTTTCCAATCCGAACTACACAAAAAGATATTTCAATGGAGTATTGGAATCGTCAGAGATATCAGACCAACAATTTAACGAATTAATAATAAAAAGAAGAGAAGACATTAAAGAATTCATTGATAAGGATATTGATAATCAATATTCTCACGCCTTATTCCTTCAATGTCTCAATAAATCTCGATCTAACGAAAAAATAAATGACACTACTATTGAAAATATTATCTATATTGTCATATATGGAACCATACACTATGGTCAAATCATGCTATCCGGTTACGATTTAGCAAATTTGGCCAATAAATTATCTTATGATCTGCAATCAAAGAAGGCATATATCAGGAATATTATATCACAAGAACCATTTTCCTTTAGCCTCTTAGTTCAATTTTCACCTACCCATACAGATGGAAGCAATGATCTATCGTCAATTTTCTCAAAGGAAGATAGTGATAGTATTATAACTGAGATGCTAACAAAGGCAATCAACGAGAAATATTCGTTTAATAATATAGCCGATTATTTCTTCTATTCTAAAACAAAAGAATACAAAATCGATAAAGAATCAGGGAAAAGAACAGAAACATACAGCTCTCTAAATATCGAGGCCATGAATATATATAAGAGATACTTAGCTGAGAATTTTTTAACACATCCATCACATTATGTTTGGCATGACCATCCAAATGAAGAGTTGGTTTTCCCTTCAGAATACTTTACGGAATTTTGGGCTTCATGGGACGATTTTATTATATATTGTAACGAAGTAGGATTCCATTCTAAATTATCCGAAACTGACAAAAAGATTTTGGAAGAATACAAATTATTTATGCAACAATGGTTAGAGTCTGGGAAAAAACCTATTGAATACCAATTCTCTATAATAAACATTGGAAACAGATGAATGGATATAGAGCCGTTGGTATTAATTAGTATGCAAGATAACAAGACTGATATTTAGTTTTGGCTGTTTATACCATTCCTGCAATAACAATAACTTCCTGATATAATGGCAAAGAAGTTTGAGATACGAAATAGCACGGCGGAGTTCCTAATCTTTCAGATTGAAGGGAAGGAATCAGGCGTACAGGTGATATACCATGACGAATCTGTGTGGTGTACGCAGAAGGCTATGGCGCAGTTGTTTGACTGCTCTTCTGACAATATAGGACTGCATCTGAAGAATATATACGAGACCGGTGAGTTGACCCAGGAGGCAACTACCGAGAATTTCTCGGTAGTTCAGACCGAGGGCAAGCGTCAGGTCAATCGCTCGCTGAAATTCTACAATCTCGATGCCATCATATCAGTCGGTTATCGTGTGAACAGCACCCGAGCCACGCAGTTCAGGCAGTGGTGTACGTTCATTTTGCGTCAGTTTGCCATTCGCGGCTATGTGATTGACAAAAAGCGCATGGAGAATGGTTCGTTTATCGGAGTGGACTATTTCGAGCATCTGTTGGCTGAGATCCGTGAGATTCGCCTTAGCGAACGGCGTTTCTATCAGAAGCTGACCGACATTTATGCTACGGCCATTGACTACAACCGAGACGCTCCCACCACCCGACTGTTCTTCAAGAAAGTTCAGAACAAGATGCACTACGCTGTTCATGGTCATACTGCTGCCGAGCTTATCGTTGAACGAGCCAACGCCGAGAAAGAACACATGGGACTGACGACATGGGAAAACGCTCCTGACGGAAAGATTGTCAAGCCTGACGTAAGTATTGCCAAGAACTATCTCAAGGAGGTGGAACTTGCCGACATGGGGCGACTTGTCAATGCGGTGCTTGATATGGCAGAGCGTATGGCTCAACGCCATATACCCATGACAATGGAGGACTGGGCAAAACGAATCGACATAATTCTTGAAGCGTCCGGCGATGCCGTTCTGACCGATGCCGGCAAAATCACCGCTGAATTTGCCAAAAGCTTTGCAGAATCGGAGTTTGAGAAATACCGCATTGTCCAAGACCGCCTCTTCCAATCCGACTTCGACCGCTTCAACGACAACCTTCTTTCATCGGATACAGAATAATCTATTGCCATGGCATACGAAGAAAAATTTAACGAGCTTGTGGAGTTGTCGCATAGCGAAAACTCTGAAATAAAAGAGAAGGCTGATGCGTGGCTTATTAGTATCGGTCTTCAAGGTGCAGCCGAACAGAGGGTCTCGGCGTTTCTGCTTGATTTGGCAATCAGAAACGTAAAGGGCGAAATAACTCGTGACGAAGTAAGCCAACGGTTAAAGGAGCACTATGGAAATACGGAATATGTAGAGCCTAAATCTGAACTTGATGGAGGATATGAAACCATCCCTCCCGATTCTCCAAGAATAAAGGAGATTGAAGAATACAACCGAAAACTGCGCCCAGTTCTATACGCAGAACTTGATAAGAAGATAAAAAGAGAGGAACTTTTGTCGGGAAAATCCTCTGAAAAACTGATTTTTGTCAACATAAAGAACTCATACGAGGCTATGCAACGAAATGATATAAAGCATCCGTTATACCGCAGTAGTCTTTATGATTGCACAAGAAAGTATTGGCCGATTAAGGAGGGAAATTTTGATGTTGCGACTCATATACTTGGGTGCTATAAGGGGAAAGTCATTGAGGTAATATACATCAAGAATCGCTATATTGAGCCTTCTGGAGAGTATGCCGGAAGAAAAGTATTTGAAGGAGTTGAAGAAGACACATCTCCATATATGGGAATGAATTTACATGATATTTTCGACTCGTTACGCAATTTCCGCGTAAAGTATTGGAATATCTGATAAATAACAGACAATCATTAAACTAAAACGCTCCAAGCATAGCCACCTGAAGCGTTTTATAGTTTTATTTCTTTGCAGTTTCGATTTGTTTCAGGATTTTTGCCATGACTTGCTCGAATGACCGCGGAGTGAAGTTGTTGTTGTCAACTCCAACATCAAGTTGGGTCGGATAAAGATATTGGAGACGTCCGGCATCTATTCCGGTATTGGAAAGGCGAGTGTGGACGTGTCCGAATAACTGCCACACATCATCCTTGTACCCTCCCTCAAAACACAGGTAGGGATAGTGACTGAGGTAGATTTTCTTTTTCCCTCTCTCTATGCGCATCGCCATTGCAACATGTTCAAAGCGTTCGATAAAACCGTGCCTGATGTTTTTGAGATCGTGAGTACCGAGAATCAGATAAATCCGGCCGTTGAGTCGATTAAGAATCTTATTCCACTCTTCTGCGCCTCCAAGGCAAAAGTCTCCAAGGTGGAACACTGTATCGTCTTCACCGACAACACTATTCCAGTTGTCTATCATCGCCTCGTCCATCTCATCAGTGCTTTTGAAAGGACGCTGACAATATTGGATGATATTGATATGATTGAAATGGGTGTCAGATGTGAAGAACACCTTATCACCATCAAATTTATAGTTCATTGTCTTCTATTTCTATTATGGCATCCCGGCGGAAACTGGTTTGCTCTCCGTGGAATGTGTAGCCAAGCTGATTGCAGATACACCGAGTATTGCCGATTGTTTTGTTTATGTTTCGATGTGAGTGGCCGTATATCCAATAGTCTATACCACTGTCGGCTATATAGTTGCCAAGCTCCACGGTAAATGCACCGTTGATGGGACTTCTTTTGAACTCATCAGCCATCAGCGCAAAAGATGGCACATGATGAGTGGCGACTATAATATGCTGAGCATAGCTTTCAGCTACACTCCGCTCAATGAATTCACGACACGTATCATGTTCCTTATTGAAACGCTGAGCAGAAAGTCGGAACTGTCCGTTGCGTATTCTATGGAAATCGGTTACACCTCGCTCGGTCTGGAATTCCTCGTGGGGAGGAATTTTTGCCCAAAGAGTAGATGCTATAAGCTCTATATCCTGAGATATGGGAATAACACAATTATAGACCGCCTTTACATTTGGGCGAATGTTGAGTTGCCAACCTTCGTGAAGCTCGTTAATGTTAAAACCTTTATAGAGTTCGTGATTACCGGGAATGACTATTGTCTGCCGGAAGTTCTCGGCACACCAATTCCAAAACAGATGTCGGTTGTAATTTTCATCTCCAAGATAACCGATGTCACCGGCAAGAACGAGTATGTCACCGACGGGCAGTAAGGGATTATCTTTGAGCCATCTGCTGTTTTCATGAAACTCCAGATGTAAATCAGATGCGTATTGGATTTTCATACATTTTTTGTTTAGTTGTTGAAACGTTGGTACTTACTGTGTCCGCGGCTAATCGTGGTGGAGAAGGTTATACCAGTATGGACACAAAAAAACAACTGTCGGGAAGTTGGTAAAGACTTTCCGACAGTTGGTGTATTTCAGTTTGTCTGTTTTGACGATTAATTTATCTCGGTAGAGCCACTGAAACAACGCAGTCGGGAATATCCGCGTAATGATGTTGTATTTGCTGACAGCACACAAGTCATGCTTTCGGAGCGTTTTAAGCTCTGAATGCCTGTGAAAGTTGGTATGTTATAATGCTGTCTAAACATCTGTTTCAGAATTTGTGGGCGCAAAGTTAATACTTTTTCACAATTCAACCAAATTATTTTTAGAATATGAATACTTTACGCCTAATCTCGTTCATAAAAGTACAACATATAATACCCTATTCGTTCCAAAGACTTTTACTGGGCAATTGTATTAATGAAAGTATGTTTTATCATACTCTTATTTGGTGCGTCAGGATTTCTTGCTATATTTGCACAAAAGTTTACTATGTCATACTATGGAGCTTAAAGATATAATGAAGCAACGTAGGGAAATCCTATCCCTCACACAACAGGATCTCGCTGAAATGGCGCAGGTCGGAGTTGCCACAATCAAGGATATTGAGCGTGGCAAGGGAAATCCTGCACTAAACACCGTAAAGAAGATTCTTGAAGTGCTTGGTATTGAGATAGATTATAAGGTGTATCTAACATTTGAAAAGGGACCCGGATAGCATTTGAAAAGGGGACCATCCGGGATGGGGATGCAAAGATAATTATATTTGTTGAGTCATCATTTCCTGAGTTTCTTTCATGCGGTATGATTTGCCTGTCATGTTAAGCAGTATAGCCTTGTGGGTCAGGCGGTCTACCATTGCGGTGACCAGTACTTTGTCGTCAATAATCTCGTTCCAGCGGTTGAAGGCGAGATTGGTTGTGACGACGGTCGTCTTCTTGTCGGTGCGGAGGGAGAGATGGTTAAAGAGCATCTCTGCGCCGGCCTTGTCGCAGGAAACGTATCCGAACTCATCACAGATGACCATGTCGTATCTCTCGAACTTGTTTTCCAGCGACCGCAGTGTCAAGGCATTACGGCACTCGCGTATCTGCGTCAGCAGTCTGGGCACGGATGTGAACAGGACCGAGTATCCGGCATTGCAGGCCGCTATTCCGAGAGCTGTCGCCAGATGTGTCTTGCCTGCTCCGGGATTGCCGTATAGAATGAGGTTGCGTCCGTTTTTGATGAAGTCGAGTGTCTCGAGTGTCGGGAGCGCTTTCCGGGCATCGGCGGGCAGAGCGTCGGTGTCGATTTCGTTAAGATAGCGAAGTTGCGGGAACCCTGCGTTTTTGATGCGGTGACGGCGCTGGTTTTCAGAGCGGTTCTCTTTTTCGCGACGGAGCAGTTCGGCTGTAAACCGCCATAGGTTCCATTGTTCGTCGGCGCTCTGTTGTATAAGCAGGTCGATGTCGCGCCGCACAAGCGGGAGTTTAAGGTCGAAAGCGCATGAGCGAATGAGCTCCCGAAGTCCGTCACGGTCTGTTTCATGTATGTCTGTCATTGTCATTCAGTGTATTGGTTGTTTTTTT
>SSTG01000048.1 GCA_004801635.1 Muribaculum caecicola
CTCAAGGCTGTGGCCATGCGTCTGGCCGAACTTGAATACGACGGAAACATTATAGAGGTTGCACCAGGAAAATACAAGGCTCCAAGCCGTGGGACTGTGGCAACGGGCGTATTCACACGACGCTCAAACGGTAAAAACGGCGTGCTGATTGACGGCGATGAAGAAACAATTTTCGTGGCTGAACGGAATTCCATGCACGCGCTAAACGGCGACCGCGTAAAAGTACTGGTTGCCGCCCATCGAAAAGGCATGGAGCCAGAGTGCAAAGTAGTGGAAATTATAGAGCCGAACGAACAGACTTTTATAGGGACACTGAAAGTGGAACGGCAATACGCAACTCTTTCAACCGACTCCAAATTCCTGGCCACCGACATATTCATACCCACAAAGAAACTCCATGGGGGAAAATCGGGCGACAAAGCCGTGGTGCGCATTACAGACTGGCCCGACGACGCCAAGAACCCTCGCGGCGAAGTTCTGGACATATTGGGACAGACTGGCGAAAACAATGCGGAAATGCACGCAATACTTGCCGAGTTCGGACTCCCCTACGTATATCCGGCCGCAGTTGAAGAAGCCGCCGGCAAGATAGGGGCAGGAATAACACCTGAAGAAATTGCACGCCGTCGCGACATGCGTTCGTCAACAACATTCACCATCGACCCTCGCGATGCCAAGGACTTCGACGACGCGCTTTCGATAAGCCGCCTGCCAAACGGGAATTACGAAGTGGGCGTACACATTGCCGACGTTACCCATTATGTGACACCCGATTCCATTATAGACAAAGAAGCACAGAAACGCGCCACATCGGTGTACCTTGTAGACCGCGTGGTGCCAATGCTTCCAGAACACCTGTCGAACGGCATATGCTCGCTACGTCCAAACGAGGAAAAACTCACTTTCTCGTGCGTATTTGAAATGGACGGAAATGCGAAAGTCGTAAACCACCAGATATGCCGCACGGTTACGCTTTCCGACAGGCGTTTCACATATGAGGAAGCCCAGGAAATAATAGAAACCGGCAAGGGCGACTTCTGCAACGAGATTCTGACACTCGACAAGCTGGCCAAAATATTGCGCAAACAACGTTACGAAAACGGCTCCGTAGACTTTGACCGCGAGGAAGTCCGTTTTGACATTGACGAAAACGGCCACCCGGTAAGCGTGTTCTTCAAGGAGTCAAAAGATGCCAACAAGCTCATCGAGGAATTTATGTTGCTGGCAAACCGTACCGTAGCAGCAGAAATAGGCATTCCAAAGCAGCGGAAAAAGCCAAAAGCGTTTGTATTCCGTATTCACGACGCGCCTGACACAACCCGTCTGCAGGACCTGGCAACAATAGCGCGCACATTCGGATACAAACTTAAAACCAACGGAACACCGCGCGAAATAAACCGCTCCATAAACAAAATGCTTCAGGACGTAAAAGGCAAAGGCGAAGAAAACCTGCTGTCGGTGCTTGCCATACGCTCGATGGCAAAAGCCATATACTCTACAGACAATATAGGCCACTACGGTCTGGGGTTCGAATATTACACCCACTTTACATCGCCAATACGCCGCTATCCCGACATGATGGTACACCGCCTGCTGGAACGCTACCTGTCGGGGGGCCGGTCGGTTGTACATGACAAACTAGAGGAACAGTGCAAACATTCTTCAGCCATGGAACAGCTTGCCGCCAATGCCGAACGCTCGTCAATCAAATACAAGCAGGTTGAATATATGGCCGACCGTCTTGGCGAAACCTACGACGGCATAATATCGGGCGTAACCGAATGGGGCCTGTATGTGGAACTGAACGAAAACAAATGCGAAGGCCTTGTCCCCATACGCGACCTGGCCGACGACTACTACGACTTTGACGAACGAAACTACAGCCTGGTTGGCCGTCATACCAAAACACGATACCGCCTTGGCGACGAAGTGCGTATACAGGTGGCTCGCGCAAACATAGAACGCCGCATGCTCGACTTTGCGCTGCTTGACGACAAAGGACGGCCCATGTCGCAGCCCGACAAAGAACCAGGTGCAAAGGAGGCATTACGCACAAGCCAGTCCAAACGCAACAAACGGCAACGATATAAAAACCGCAAAAGATAACACCGGCCATTTATGAACAGACCGAACAATTCCGACATAATAGGGCGCATACGTCACCTGATGCAGAGCAGCCAGCTCTCACAGGCGGCGTTTGCGCGTCGTATCGGTCTAGACCCTTCGAACGTGTCAAAATATCTTGGCGAACGCCTGCCCATTAACGACACGCTTCTGAACCGGATTATAGTTAACATGGGCGTATCGCCGAGCTGGCTCAAAAACGGCACCGGGCTTCCATACGAAAAGCGGCTGACCATACAACCGGCAAGAAGCGCCGACATACAGCCTGACGCAGACCAGCAAAGCCGGCCCCAGGAAGCAATACCTCTTTACGACATCGACGTTGCCGCCGGGACAAAGTGCAGCCAACGCATGTTCACCGAAGAAAACGTGCTGGGACACCTATATCTGCCCGAACTCAACCCAAACTGGGTGGCCGTACGCGCCAAAGGCGACTCAATGCAGCCCATAATAAACAGCGGCGCATATATATGCCTGCTGCCCATAAACGAAAAAGACAATATTATATGGGGCGACATATACGTAGTAGTTACAGAAAACCGCAGAGTTGTAAAATATGTGCGCCGTAATCCCGACCCGTCGCAGGTAACCCTAAAAAGCGCCAATCCCGACTACGACCCTATTGAAATACAGCTCGACAATATTATTGCCCTATATCCGGTAAAAGCCATCGTGAACCTGAACATATGTTTATGACATCTCTCCCTAAAACAGCATACTTCATAACAATACTTCTTTTTGCCATGCCGGCACGGGCGGTCACGATAAACATTGACACCGACCGCGCCGACAAATCGGTATTCGACGGCAAAATAGATAACGGCACAACCGAACTTACCATTACCGGGCGCGCTCCATCGGCCCTGCTCAGGCACATTACCGAACTCGCTCCACGGCTAAAGGCCCTCGACTTGGGAGCACTGACCCTTACCCCTGCTGAAATACCGGCTTATAGCTTTACCGGTTCGTCAATTGAATCTGTCGCACTTCCTGAAGCACTGGTATCAATTGGCGAAGGCGCGTTTGCCGGCTCGGAAATAAAATCGATAAAACTGCCGGCAGGCCTTGATTCCGTATCTGGCTACGCTTTCCACCAGTGTATAAAACTCCAGTCAACAGAGTTACCTCATTCATTACGCATAATAGGAAACAATGCTTTTTCCGGATGCACGTCCATGCAATTATCCGGAGCTTTCCCCGAGGCACTCGAAATAATTGGCAGTCAAGCCATGACCGGCTCCGGAATAACTACGGCCGACATGCAAAACTGCAAGCAGCTGAAACATATAGGCAGTTTTGCGTTCTCATCGTGCAAATCCCTTGTCAGTGCAATAATGCCACACTACCCGGTAACAATTGACGAAGGAGCCTTCATGAACTGCACGTCGCTGACAAGCATAAATGCCCATATAAAAACCGTGCCCCCACTAATGCTGGCGGCTGCAACAGCCGTAGAGTCGCTATCTTTTATGTCAGAATCGCAGACATCACAAATAGGCAGCTATGCCTTTTCCGGCATAAAATCCGTAACAAGTGCCGAATTGTCTGAAGAAATTGAATACATTGGCAACAATGCCATGGAGCGTATGTACGGACTCACCGATATTTACGCCACAAAACTGAAATCCGTACCCGAACTGGGAGAAAACGTATGGGCTTCCACCCTGCAGAAAAATATCAGTCTTCACACTACGGCAGATATGGCCGTTTCTTTCCGCAACGCCGAACAATGGAACCAATTCAACATAGTAAATTCAGACGAATCAGGCATTGGGCAGCTTAATAGCGAAGACACAGGCACCACCGTACTGAGATTTGACGGAAATACTCTTTACATAACATCAGGCAACAATATTGAACGTGTAACCGCGCATGACATAAACGGACAGTCCGTGCACGACAAGCGTGTCACACCTTCTACTAACATAGCAATCAACATTTCTGAGTGGAAAATTCCCGGAGCCTACATAGTGCGCGTATACCAGCAGCACCTGCCGGCTACCACCCACCCGGTCATTATAAATAACCGCTAACATCCAGATGGGAAAAAACAAACTTAAAAAATTCAACGACATAGCGCAAATGGACTGCGTGGTAGAGTGCCCCTTTGCCATGCTGTCTGACGAAGGGTTTCCTATGCGTGGAAAATGGAACGAGACTTTTTTCAAGAATAAAGGCAAAATTGTACTGGAACTCGGATGCGGTAAAGGCGAATACACCGTAGGCCTTGCACGGAGGTATCCCGAATGTAACTTCATAGGCATCGACATAAAAGGAGCACGCCTATGGACAGGGGCAAAAGAAGTTACCTCATGCAACATACCTAATGCGGCTTTCCTACGAACAACAATCGACCTGCTGCCTAAATTTTTCGCACCGTCGGAGGTGAGTGAAATATGGATCACATTCCCCGATCCGCAAATGAAAAAGGAAAACAAACGCCTTACAGGAACCAGGTTCATGGAACTGTACCGCCGGGTACTTGCCCCCGGAGCAATGATAAAACTAAAATCAGACAGCCAGTTCCTTTACGAATACACGCTTGCAATGGCTGCTCACAACGGAATAACCGTTGCCCAAAGCAGCCGCGACCTGCACAACGACCCTTCGGCACCCGACGAACTGAAACAGATTCGCACCTTCTACGAACAGCAATGGCTAGACCGCGGCCTGACCATAAAATACATTTCCATGATAGTGCCCGAAGAAAACACACCGGCACTGACAGAGCCCGAAGTGGAAATACCATTTGACACATACAGAAGTTATTTCCGTGGAGAAATTCCCGGACAAGAACCTAAATAACAAAAACAAATGCAGACACTATATCCCAACCTCATACTAGACGCACTGAAAAATGTGCGGTATCCAGGCAGCGGTAAAAACATCGTGGAACTGGAAATGGTGGAAGACGACATACGAATAGACGGAAACCAGGTAAGCTTCTCGATTATTTTCGACAAGTCTACCGACCCGTTTATAAAATCGCTGATAAAGGCTTCTGAAACAGCACTGACAACATATATTTCACCTGAAATTGATGTCAAAGGGCGCATAACGGCAAAATTCCGCCATGAAGCCCCGGTTAAGGCCGACAATCCGCTGCCCGGGGTAAAAAACATAATAGGAGTCTCGTCGGGTAAAGGCGGTGTGGGCAAATCTACGGTAGCATCCAACCTGGCCGTTGCCCTTGCACGCCTAGGGTACAAGGTTGGGCTGCTCGATGCAGACATCTTCGGACCGTCTATCCCTAAAATGTTCGGAGTGGAGGACGAGCCAATATATATGGAAAACGTAAACGGGCAAGACTGTATAATACCCGTTGAACGCCACGGCGTAAAGCTACTGTCGATAGGTTTTTTAGTAGACCGCAACAGCCCGGTACTGTGGCGAGGGGCCATGGCATCGCGTGCATTGAACCAGCTGATAACGCAGGTTAGCTGGGGCGAGCTCGACTATTTCCTAATCGACATGCCCCCGGGCACATCCGACATTCACCTTACACTTGTTCAGACACTAGCCATAACCGGAGCCGTGATAGTAAGCACGCCCCAACAGGTAGCCCTTGCCGATGCCAGAAAAGGCATATCCATGTTCACCGATCCCAAAGTGAACGTACCCGTTTTAGGCATAGTGGAAAACATGGCATGGTTTACACCAGCCCCGCATCCCGACGAACGTTATTACATATTCGGCCGGGACGGTGCCAAAGAACTTGCAAACGAACTGGGCATAAACCTGCTGGCACAAATTCCAATGGTAGGCTCAATATGCACGGGAGGCGACCAGGGAGAACCAATAGCCCTTGCCGACAGCATTACCGGCGAGGCATTCATGCGGCTGGCCGATTCGGTTGTCGATGCCGTCGATGCACGCAACACATCAATGCCTCCCACACAAAAGGTAGAAACCCACAAATAATTATAACCGATAAATCTGCAAAATTGCAATAACGAAAAGGAATGAAACGCTACAAGTTATTAAACAACTCGTTAGGATGGCTCATGTTTGTCATAGCGGCAGTAACATACCTGCTGACTCTCGAGCCTACCGCTAGCTTCTGGGACTGTCCGGAATTTATTTCACAAGGATATAAACTGGAAATAGGCCATCCGCCGGGCAACCCGATATTTATGCTCGCCGCACGGTTTTTTGTCAACTTTGCCCCCGGGCCCGAATATGTTGCCGTAGCTGTTAATACAATGTCGGCCCTGCTAAGCGCGGCCACAATACTGCTGTTGTTCTGGACAATAACGCATCTGGTAAAAAAACTGGTTGTAAACGATTCCGCAACAGGAGTCACACCTTTGCAAATGCTTGTAATATTTGCCAGTGGGGCATGTGGGGCACTGATGTACACATGGAGCGACACATTCTGGTTTTCGGCAGTAGAAGGCGAGGTTTATGCGTTTTCATCGTTCTGTACGGCACTTGTATTCTGGCTCATACTTAAGTGGGAAGATTGTGCCGACATGCCACACTCTGACCGCTACCTTGTGCTGATAGCATATATTATAGGTATATCTATTGCCGTGCACCTGCTTAACCTGCTCTGTATTCCGGCAATTGTTCTTGTTTTCTACTACCGCAAGTTTAAGAATACAAATGCAAAAGGATCCATGCTGGCACTTTTGGTTTCATTTGTAATAGTGGGCCTGATTCTTTACGGGCTGGTTCCAGGTTTCATAGAAATGGCCCAGTACTGCGAACTTCTTTGTGTAAACGTGCTGCATATGGGCTACAACAGCGGCGCACTGATATATGCCCTGCTCACACTAGGCGTAATGATATGGGCAGTAACCGAACTTTACCGCCAGAGCAACGCACGCCGTATAAAGCTGTCGTTTTTCCTAACCGTATTCCTATCCGGAATCCCGTTCATAGGCGACAATGCAGCCGTACCCGTAATTCTCTCGTGCGCACTGCTGTTTTATCTGTTTGTGTGGCTCAAAAAAATTCCTGTACGGGTTTTCAACGTAATCGTGCTGTCAATACTGAGCATATTTGTTGGTTACTCGTCGTACGCGTTGCTGCTTATACGTTCAACGGCCAACACGCCCATGAACCAGAACGCCCCTAACAACGTGTTCTCGCTAAGCTCTTATCTTAACCGCGAGCAGTATGGCGACAGGCCTTTGTTCTACGGGGCCACATTCAACTCCGGTATCGTTTACAAAGTCGATGCAGCCGGGGTGCCGCGTGCCATCCGCCACGACGGGCACAAACTATACGGCAAAGCTGTAAAGAAATCAGCTGACGAACCCGACAAATACGTTGTTACCGGCACTAAGTACAATTATGAAATGACACCCGAGCTAAACATGCTTTTCCCACGCATGTACGAGGGCCGTTACGCCAACGAGTACAAGTCCTGGACCGGAATGACCGGCCAGCCCGTACAGGCTACCATTTATGTTGACGAGCAAGGCAACCCCATACCCTCGGGCACACAGACAAAAATAAAGCCTACCATGCTTGAAAACCTGCGGTTCTTTATCAACTACCAGCTGAACCATATGTACTGGCGTTATTTCTTGTGGAATTTTGCCGGACGGCAAAACGACCTGGCCGGAAACGGCGAAATAACCCACGGAAACTGGATTTCAGGCATACCGCTCATTGACAACGCCCGTCTTGGACCGCAAGAGCTTCTGCCGGACGACCTTGGGAAAGACAACAAAGGGCACAACGTGTTCTTCATGCTGCCGCTTATTATGGGTATACTCGGAATATGCTGGCAGGCATTCACCTCAAAACGCGGAATAGAGCAGTTCTGGGTTGTGGCCTTCTTGTTCTTCATGACCGGAATAGCCATAGTAATCTACCTAAACCAGACACCAAACCAGCCACGCGAGCGCGATTACGCTTTTGCCGGATCGTTCTACGCCTACGCCATATGGGTAGGAATGGGTGTAGCCGCAATATGGCGCGGACTACTGGCTATAGACTGCAATAAAAAAGAAAGTTCATCCAAGTCAAAGGCATATGCAATTGTTGCCGCCATAGTAGGACTGATAATTCCAATACAGGTAGTATCGCAAACCTGGGACGACCACGACCGCTCCGGACGCTATGCCGCACGCGACTTCGGCATGAACTATCTGTCAAGCCTTGACAAAGATGCCATAATATTCACCAACGGCGACAACGACACATTCCCCTTGTGGTATGCACAAGAAGTGGAAGGCTACCGTACAGACGTAAGGGTGGTGAACCTTAGCTACCTCACCACTGACTGGTATGTTGACCAGCAGCGCCTGCCCTCATACGAAGCCGCAGCCATAGACATGCAGGCAGTTCCGGCCGACTATGCCCACGACGCGCTTCAGTTTGCCTATCTGATAAACCCTGACACAACCAGGGTAAACGCCCTAAGCGCGTTGAAGGACCTTTACCGCCCCGACTCGAAAAACACCACGTTCAACCTGCGCGAGATACGCTACCCCAACATGTACATTCCGCTCAACCGGGAAGACATGATAAAACAGGGGCGCATCACAACACAGCAATCGCCGGACATGTCGCCAGTACTTCCGCTGAACATGTCGGAAGACCCGGAAGGCGGCCTGCGCCTGAGCAAGACGATGGCCATCGACATGATGGCAACCAATGCCGCAAACGGATGGAAACGCCCGTTCTACTTCGCAATGACCGTTCCCGACGAATACTACCTCGGACTGTCGCCATATATGCAGCTGACCGGTATGGCCTACGAAGTTACAGGACTCAAAAATGCCGGAGGCGGAACTGCTGTAAACACGGAAAAAGCCTATCAAAACATCAAGAATTTCCGTTGGGGCGGCCTAGACAAACCCGGAGCTTCCGACAATATATACCTTGATGAAACAGTGCGCCGCATGGTAACTTCAACACGGTCGGCAATGATAGACCTCGCCACACAGCTCTACAACGAAGGTGTTACCACAGAGGTATACTTCATTGAAGATTCGGCTTCACTTACTCCGGAACAACGCGTGCAGGCAAAAGAACTTATAAATCAGAAATACTCGCGCGCCGAAGAAATACTTGACCTCATGATTGAGAAACTTCCGGCAAAAGCCTCGCCACTGGGGCCAATAATAGCCATACAGACAGCCGACTTATACAGTCGCCTGGCAGAAGTAAGCGATAGCGAGTCCGTACGCAAAAAAGCAACCGAACTACTATTATCAGAAATCAACCTGTATAAAGACTATATGCTGTATATTCAATCGCTTACACCTCAGCAGTTTGGTATGCTGTCGCACACTGACCGCAGTATCTACGATTCGTTCTTCATACAGCTTGTACAACTCTACGGGGTTGTTGCCGGCAACGAAGATTTCACAAAGCTGGTTACCGACCTTCAGGCCGAAGGCGTAAATTTTGCCCGATACGTTAAGGCTGACAATGACGGCAATGACAGCGGACAACAGTAGTAGCAACCGAATAAAAGCACATGTTTATAGAACAACCGCCACTGCTATACCGCATACTGTTTCCCGAGGCTATATGGCGTATAAAAAGGAGAAAACGCAAAGTTGTTTACCTCACTTTTGACGACGGGCCAATACCCGAAGTAACGCCATGGGTCCTTGACTTACTTGATTTTTACGGCGTAAAGGCCACGTTTTTCCTTGTTGGGGACAACGTGGCCAAATCGCCCCAATTATTTGAAGAAATAAAACGGCGAGGCCATGCATGGGGTAACCATACAATGAACCACCTTCAGGGGTTCAAGGTTACATCAAGACGGTATCTGCGCAATATACATAAGGCACACGAACTAATTGACAGCACGCTTTACAGGCCTCCGCACGGCATTATGCGCTGGGGGCAGGCCGCAGTGATAAAAGACCATTTCAACATTGTCATGTACGACCTTGTAACGCGCGACTACTCAAAAAAAATGACAGGCGAGAAAGTTCTCAAAAATGTTAAACGTTATGCCCGTAACGGCTCCATAATTGTTTTCCACGACTCGCTTAAAGCCGAAGCAAACCTGCGTTACGCACTGCCGCGCGCCATTGAATGGCTGCAACAACAGGGTTATGAGCTCCTTCCAATTGACCAATAGCGTTACCGACCAGATAAAAAAGGCTGCCCAATCATATGGCGCATGCCGCACAGGCATTGCCCGTCTTGACCGTGTGCCAGACTATGTGGCCGAGGCATACTCTCGCTGGCTGGCATCGGGCCATAATGCCTCAATGGAATATATGGAACGGTATGAAGCCGTCAGGAACGACCCACGCCTGCTGCTAGACGGAGCCAAATCAATAATTGTTTGCGCCTTCAATTACTTCCCTGAAAAAATACGCAACAAATCGTTGCCCTATATTGCATTATATGCCTACGGCAACGACTATCATACCGTGCTCCGGAAACGGCTCCGGCCCCTGGCCGGGGTAATATCGCTTATAACCGGCGCAACAAGCCGCATATGCATAGACACGGCACCCCTGCACGAACGTTACTGGGCCGTACAAGCCGGCATAGGGTTCACCGGGCGGCACTCACAACTGATAGTTCCAGGTACAGGCTCATACGTGTTTCTGGCTTCCATAATAACTACTGCCGAACTTGAACCAGACAAACCGTGCAGGCTTCAATGCCCGGCAGAATGCCGCCGGTGCATAGACGCATGTCCTGGCAGGGCCATAACCACAGACAGCCACATAAACGCGTCAAGGTGCATATCATATCTGACAATAGAACACCGCGGACCGTTCCCCGACGGCACAAACACGGCCAACTGCCTGTACGGGTGCGACATGTGCCAGAGAGTATGCCCGTTAAATAATTGCGTATCGCCTACTGCCATCAGCGAATTTTCGCCACAAGATACAATCTTAACGCTTGATGCAGACACGATACCTGATATGTCGCCCGACGAATTCAGCAACACCTTCCGCAACTCAGCCATAAAACGCGCAAAACTGGAAGGGCTGCGCCGAAACGCAGCCCTCATCATATCGCAACGGAAATAGCGTCAAGCTACTCTTGTATCTCCAGCACTTTTACGCCGATAGAGTTATTTTTTATTTCCGGCACCTTGCCGCGATAGTAAACCTTGCCCGAACTTGCCCCTATTACAGACAACTTGTTTGTAGGCCAGCATTCCACATATCCGGTTCCAAGAAGCTTACATTTAACATCGTAGGCTTTCAAGTCGGCGCACTGTATCGACCCTGTGCCTACAAGGCTGTACTTGGCCTGTGTGGCACTTCCCGTAATTAGTATTGTTCCATTTCCTGTTGTAAGCGACGCATCGACAGAATTTGCAGTCAGCCCGTGTACGGAAATTTGCCCGTTTCCCACAACTTTTGCCTTAAATACCGGTACGGCGTTCGGATTCACCACCTTTACCAGCGAGTCTCCTTCGTTTTCAACTATCTGCAGAAAACGGGAATAAACAGTAACAGTGGGTATGTTGCGTGCCGACACGCCGTCGGTAGACAGCTGCAGCGTAAGGCAGTTTTTCTCTACAGATGCCATTATTACAGATGCCATATCAGATGTGGCTCTAAAAACGGCATATCCGCAAGAATCTTCACTGGCCCGGTATTCAACACGTATTCCGTTTACCACTTTCAACTCCATAAACTCGCCTACTTTTATTTCATAGCTCTTTACGTCGGCGCCCAGAGCCCGTACTGCCGGGACAATCAGCATAAACGCAGCTAAAATTGTCAATAATCTGTTTTTCATTGCTAATTCTCGTTTAAATTATTAATCTGGTTGTTGTAACAGATCTTCTATCTGTTGCAAAACCGCATCCAAATCAATCATGTTCCCGGCTCGCAGCATGGCAATGCGCGTTTCCCTGAAATGAGGAATGCCTTTAAACAATGGTGACGCAGCCAGATGCCGCCTTATATGCAAAATGCCGCGATACTCGTCAATACGGTCAATGCTCTCGGCTATCTGCCGGCGCAAAAGGGCAAACTTGCCGGCAAGCGACAGAGGCAGAGCAGGCATTTCCGGATTCAATGCCGCCTTTATGTCGGCAAATATCCAAGGTGCGCCTATCGAGGCACGGCCAACCATAACCCCGTCGACACCATATCGGGAAAACGCACCCACGGCAAGTTCCGGAGTAGTTATGTCACCGTTTCCAATAAGCGGAATCACAAACCTAGGGTTGTTTTTAACAGCCGCTATCATTTCCCAGTCGGCCTGCCCGGTGTACATTTGCGAACGTGTACGCCCGTGTACGGTAAGTGCGGCTATTCCGCAATCCTGAAGGGCTTCGGCCAGGTCAACAATTATACGGCTGTCATGATCCCATCCGAGACGTGTTTTCACCGTTACCGGCAGTTTCACCGCATTTACCACTGCACGTGTTATGGCAAGCATTTTGGGCACGTCGCGCAACATGCCTGCACCGGCACCCTTTCCAGCCACCTTCTTTACCGGACAGCCAAAGTTTATGTCAATAAGGTCGGGAGCGGCCTGCTCCACTATGCGGGCTGCCTCAACCATTGCATCAACGTCGCGTCCATAAATCTGAATGGCTGTAGGCCGTTCCTCATCGGATATCTGCAACTTGCGTGTTGTAGAACTTACATTTCTCACCAAAGCCTCGGCCGATACAAACTCGGTATAAACCATATCGGCCCCCTGTTCCTTGCAGATCAGGCGGAACGACGGGTCAGTCACGTCCTCCATAGGGGCTAGCATAACCGGGCGCTCGCCAAGGTCGATATGTTCTCCTATCTTCATTCGGAAAAATTTTAACAGGCGTTATATAGTGTAATGCGAAGTTACAAAATTATTCCATAAACACAAGGTACACCGATGCCACCAGAAGCAAAAAAGCCAGAACGTGGTTCCACTTCAGGTTTATTCCCTCAAACATAAGCATGCTCAGAAGGGTGAACACGACAAGCGATATAACCTCCTGCATAACCTTGAGCTGGATGAGCGAATACGGGCCGCCGTTCCCTTCAAAACCCATACGGTTGGCAGGGACCTGGCAAAAATATTCAACAAGGGCTATTCCCCAACTTAAAAGCACCACAACGTACAAAGGCCAGTTAGTGGAAATGCCGGCTCCCTGGAGCTTCAAATGTCCGTACCATGCCAGCGTCATGAACACATTGGCTATTATAAGCAAAATTACTGTGAGTATTGCCGGTTTCATTGCAATTTAAAATTTACATAATTCTTATATGACTCCTTGCGGCATAAGGCATTAATTTTTTTCAGCGCAGCTACGTCTATGTAATGTTGTCCGCTTCCGCGCACAACTGGAAATATTTTATCTTTCAACTTCATTGACTCAACACACGCCTCAGCCAACCCCGTGCGCCGGCAGGGTTGCAGGCCAGGCGCAACATTGTAAACCGTACATGCCTGTGCAATAGCGCAAGGCGGATATCCAAGGGCACACCACATAACAGGCTCCCGTGTGTCGGAAATATCCTTGCGGCAAACAACCACCACACTGGCCGAAGTGCTATGGCGCGGAATAAAGTCCTGGTCAACAATCCATTCGGGGCAGTCCTTGTTCTCAAGCACATCATATCCGTATAACGAATGATAAAAGCTGCACGACACCGTGTCGGTGAAAAATTGTGGAGTAAGCATTCGGGCAGCAGCTTCAGGAGCTGCCAGATGCTCCGCATTGTTATACCTGATGTAGCCATATCCGCCGTCTGGTTCGCCGGAAACAGAAAAATTTGTCCTTATAAGCACGCCTGTAGGGCTGTCGGACAAAAGGAAACGTACATAACCCGTATCGCAGGTTTCGTAAAAGGCACCCTGTCCGGAGGCATCCACCACACCAAAGTTGGCCTGTACGCCCAACGGGCGCTGCAGCGTGTCTAGCAGTTGCTCAAAATCGGCAAGGGTACGGCAACGGCCCAATGCCCTGGCCATTACATATCCCTCGCGGTCACGTACACGAGCCGTATCAGGAGCCAGGTTGTATGAAGCCGTATTCATAATTGCAAACGAAGCCTCGTTAACACCAATCCAGGCCTGTTCGCGCAAAGTGTCGCCGGCATTGAACAGCGCCACATATGCCATCGACAAACTATCGGACGGGCTTACCCTGTCGACAAAGTTCTGCAAAGTGCCTGTATCGCGGTTTTTCCAAAGCAACGGCCGCCCGTCGGGCGTACACTTTCCGGAAACGATAGCCGAAGTACAAGCATTGGCAACACCGGTAAAATACGCTGCCACAAAAAAGAATAAGCAACAATACAACAGTCTGCGCACCAGCATTTCTATGACCTTATTAAAATAGCGACAATATATCCGGCATACGCGGCCACCATTATACCCCCTTCAAAACGGGTAATTGTCCGCTGGCGGAAAAACCAGCCGAACAGCCAGAAAACAACAGAGGCACACAGCAGGCTGAGAAAGTCAAAGTTGCTTATCGTGCCCATAGGAAGCGGCCTTATTGCAGCCGATGTTCCAAGCACAAAGAAAACGTTAAACACACATGAGCCTATTACATTTCCGACAGCCATGTCAGGGCGGTGTTTCACTGCGGCCACCACCGACGCTGCCAAATCGGGCACAGACGTACCTGCCGCAACTATGGTAAGCCCTATCACGGCATCGCTCACCCCCAGCGAGCGCGCCAGCGACGAAGCACCTTCAACAAACACGTCGCCACCCCATATTAGCGCCCCCAGGCCGCCAAGTATATATAGCGCCGAACGCCAAACAGGCAATTCCCTAACAGGCTCGGCATTAACACCGGCTTGTGCCCCGGTGTTTTTTGCAATTGAAAATGTGTACCGCATAAAAATGGCAAAGAACAAAAGGAACAAAAGCCCGTCTGTTCTTGACAACACGCTATGGCCCGACCCGTCAAGAAACGGACCGTTGGCACATATCAGCAACGCGATACACGACAAAATTACCAATGGTACTTCGTTAAGCATTATACCCCGGCCAACTTTCAAAGGAAAAACCAGCGCAGACACCCCCACGAT
>SSTG01000049.1 GCA_004801635.1 Muribaculum caecicola
AAAATTCGATGTTTTCAAATTTTTGTCATGTACTTAAAAAAGTGTTAATAAATAATTGTCCGGTTTCGAATGTAAATACGCGTATTCTGCTTTACGACTCTCTTGTTGAGGCATACAGGCATTTTGAAATTGATTCTTTGATTCACTATTCGCGTCAGGCTGCCTGTTTTTCCGAATCGGCTGGGTTGCCGGCAAAAGCAGAACGCTATTTAATTATGAATACTTACGCGTTGCTTTTGAAAGGGCATACGTTTGAGGCGCTAATGAAGGTTGATACAACTGATGTTGAGCGACTTTACCCGGAAAACCGGGTGGATTTTTTAATCGAGGCATGGCACGTGTCTTTGTCGGCGCTTTCTTTTTTTTCTCCACATGAGGTTAATCCTGATTATTTGGGCCGTTTGGTAAACGTGAGCCGCCGGCTGGTAGACATTCTTCCACAGGAGCATGATTTTTATCCGTTAGCTAAGGCTGTTGTGCTTTTAGGTGAGAAAAACTATACACTTGCCGTTTCATTCTTGACATCCAGGCTTGAATACATGGACTTGTCTGACCCGTTTTATTGCGATTACGGCAGCATCATGGCTATGATAGAGCATAGCCGTGCCAATTATGACCAATGGCTTTATATGCAGGCGTTGATAACTTTGTCTGAACTGAAAAACCTTATACTCGACGGCGAGGCTATGCGACAACTGTGTGCGGCATTGGTAATGGCTGACGACATTGACCATTCGCTTAATTACCTTATAGAGTCGCAGGCGGATAATGCATTCAGCGGAGCTATAATGAGAGGGGTGCATGTGGCGGATGCCATACCTGTTATAAGTAAGAATTATAAAAAAAAGGAACAATCTCACTGGAAATTGCTTTACAGGGCCATCATATTGATGCTTGTTCTGGTTATGGTATGCGGCATAGCCATGTATGTGCATTTCAGGAATAAAAAGCGGCTTTTGGCAATGCATTCAAAGTTAGAGCAGGCTAATGACAGAAAAGAGGATAACCTTGGGAATTTTATAGCTTTGTGCGCTTCGTGTATGGAGCGGATTGAAGACCTTAACCGTGTTGTTTTGCGAAAACTTGGTGCAGGACAGGCCAACGAGCTGCATTCGCTGGCAAAATCCGGAAAGTTTGTTGATGAACAACGACGAATGTTTTATGATGTTTTTGACGAGGTTTTTATTGGCATGTATCCGACGTTTGTCGACGAAGTTAATGCGCTCTGTATGCCCGACAAACAGATTAGGCTTACAGACAGCGGAAAACTTACGCCCGAATTGCGGATATTGGCTTTTATGCGTCTGGGAACTGACGACGGTTCGCAAATTGCGCGTTTGCTCGGATTGTCGTTAAACACAGTTTATACGTACAGGAACCGGGCAAAAAACCGGGCTGTAGACCGGGTGTCGTTCGAGGCCGATATAATGAAAATAGGACGTATTTGTTAGCAAAAATCGTTATTTCAAGTAGTTGGACAGGAATTCTGCAAGGCTGCGTGAAAACAACTCGTTATTTTCTTTTGAATATCTTATGTCGGTGAATACCTGGGCCAATGTCGCCTTGTTGTTTTCGGCAACAAATGCGCGGTTGTCGTCACGGGCCTCTTTGTCGGCATAATAATTGCGAATTTGGCTGTCGGACGGTAAATTGTATTTTTCTTTGTGCAATATGGCATCGACAGGCAGACGATCCTGTTCCGGTGCGGATGTGGAATTGCCGGCAGGATATCCGCATGCAATTGAAATAAGGGGAATTACTCCGTCTGGCAATTCCAAAATTCCGGCAATCTGTGGCGCGTTGTATGCTGTTGTTCCAAGATAGCAACATCCAAGCCCGTTCATTTCGGCAATTGTGTTGAACTGTTGGGCAAATATCGAGCAGTCTATGGCTGCGGCCATTAGCATTTGCAGGTTTTCGAATCCGGGTTTTGCATCTGAAACGGCACACCACCGGTAGAACCGGTGCATGTCTATGCAGAATGTGAGCAGGACACTACAGCCTGTAACGCACGGCTGGTTGAAATGAGTAGTGGCAAGACGCTGCTTGCTTTCGTCTGTGGCTGACGTTATCACGCTATATAGCTGCATGTTGCCCGTATTTGGAGCTTTGGTTGCTTCGGCAAGCATTTTTCTGATTAGCCCCGGTTCAACTGTTTTTTTTGAAAAAGAACGTACGGTTCTGCGTGATGAAAAATATTTATCAATATTCATTGTTCCTGCTTTGTGTTTTGTTTGCTGGCAAAGATACAAACATAAAACAACCGGGCAATATTAATCTGTGAAAAAAACTTATCAACACAAGCGGCGTTTTTATATAATTATATTTGCATAAGCAATGGCGCGATTGTTATCTTTGTCCTCCGACTGAAAACACAATATCCGCAGTGGAAAAGAAAATCTATACTTTTGACGAGGCAAACAAAGCCTCTCTCGATTATTTTGGCGGCGACGAACTCGCTGCCCGCGTGTGGGTTACCAAATACGCCTTAAAAGACTCGTTCGGCAACATCTATGAAAAGACCCCGGATGACATGCACCACCGCATAGCTGCCGAGATAGCGAGAATTGAGAATAAGTATCCCAATCCAATGGAGCATGACGAAATTTTTGCGCTCATGCAGAACTTCCGCTATATTGTCCCCCAGGGCAGCCCTATGTCGGGCATAGGGAACAACTACCAGGTGGGGTCTCTGTCAAACTGTTTTGTTATAGGGCTTGACGGCGAACCGGATTCTTATGGGGGTATAATGCGCATCGACCAAGAGCAGGTCCAGCTTATGAAGCGCAGGGGCGGTGTTGGGCACGACCTTAGCCATATTCGTCCTAAAGGAACTCCGGTTAAGAATTCGGCTTTGACCTCTACCGGCCTTGTGCCGTTTATGGAACGGTATTCTAATTCTACGCGCGAAGTGGCCCAGGATGGCCGGCGCGGCGCATTAATGATGTCAGTAAGCATAAAGCATCCTGACAGCGAGGCGTTTATTGACGCTAAAATGACCGAAGGAAAAGTTACTGGGGCAAATGTGTCGGTGCGCATAGACGACGAATTTATGCGTGCGGCCACTCAGGGGCTGCCTTATAAACAGCAATATCCGGTGTGTTCCGACACGCCTTCCATTGTTAAGGAAACCGATGCCTCGGCACTATGGAAAAAGATTGTCCATAATGCATGGAAATCGGCAGAACCGGGTGTTTTGTTCTGGGATACTATAACACGCGAGTCAGTGCCAGACTGTTATGCCGACCTGGGTTTTAGAACCATATCCACCAATCCTTGCGGCGAAATACCGTTATGCCCTTACGACAGTTGCCGGTTGCTGGCAATAAACCTGTTCAGCTATGTAGACAAGCCGTTTACGTCAGCGGCCAAGTTCGATTTTGATTTGTTTAAGCAGCATGTGGCAAAGGCCCAGCGTATAATGGACGATATCATCGACTTGGAAATGGAGAAGATTGAAGCCATACTTGGCAAGATAGATTCCGATCCGGAACCGGAAGAGGTAAAGGAGGCGGAAAGACATCTTTGGGAAAAAATAAAGGCAAAGACATTAAAAGGCCGTCGTACCGGTGTGGGAACAACCGGCGAAGGCGATATGCTTGCCGCTTTAGGGCTGCGTTATGGCACGCCTGAGGCAACCTCTTTTTCCGAATCAGTGCACCGTGAACTGGCTGTTGCGGCGTATGGTTCGTCGGTAAGGATGGCTGTTGAGCGAGGCGCGTTCGAAATATTTGATGCCGTAAGGGAAAAAGACAACCCATTTATAAACCGCTTAAAAGAAGCTTCGCCCGAACTGTATGCAGATATGGTTAAATATGGCCGTCGCAACATAGCCTGTCTTACAATAGCGCCAACCGGAACTACAAGCTTGCTTACGCAAACGACATCGGGTATTGAGCCTGTGTTTATGCCCGTTTATAAGAGGCGGCGCAAAGTGAATCCAAACGATCCGGAAGTGCGTGTGGACTATGTTGACGATACCGGCGATGCATTTGAAGAATTTATTGTTTATCATCCGAAATTCCTTCAATGGATGGAAGTGTGCGGCATTGAGCGCCGTGCTGATTATTCGCAGGATGATTTGAACGCGCTTGTTGAAAAGTCACCTTATTATAAGGCAACTTCTAACGATGTTGACTGGATGGAAAAGGTTAAAATGCAAGGCCGGGTTCAAAAATGGGTTGACCATTCAATTTCCGTTACCATAAACCTTCCTAATGATGTTTCTGAGGAACTTGTGGGCAGGTTGTACGTGGAGGCTTGGCGTAGCGGCTGCAAGGGCTGTACGGTTTATCGCGACGGATCGCGCTCTGGAGTACTGGTTGCCTTGGAAAAGAAGTCGCAGGAACAAAAGGCAAGCCCGGTAATAGTGCACAAAAGGCCTATAGAACTGGATGCCGACGTGGTGCGTTTTCAGAACAATAAGGAAAAATGGATTGCTTTCGTCGGATTGCTCGATGGTAAACCGTATGAAATATTTACAGGTCTGGCCGACGACGACGATGGTATATTCTGCCCTAAGAGCGTTACCCGTGGCAAGATAATAAAGGCTGTAGATGAAAATGGTACTAAGCGTTACGATTTTCAGTTTATAAACAAACGCGGCTATAAAACTACTATAGAGGGGCTTTCTGACAAGTTTAATCCTGAATATTGGAATTATGCCAAGCTGATTTCGGGTGTGCTTCGTTACGGTATGCCCATTGACCAGGTGCTGAAGCTTGTTGGCGGACTTGAGCTTAACTCGCAAAGCATAAATACTTGGAAGATGGGGGTTGAGCGTGCTCTTAAAAAATATCTGCCTAACGGCATGCAGGCTAGCGGACAGAAGTGCCCGAACTGTGGCAATGAGACGCTGATTTATCAGGAAGGCTGCCTTATTTGCACCTCCTGTGGAACGTCGAAGTGCGGCTAGGCTATTTATGCATAAAACGACGATGCGGCGCACTTGCTTTTCAAGTGCGCCGCATCGTCGTTTGGCCATTTTGCATTTAGGACAGATATGGATTTCTGCGTTTCTCCTTTCCGATAGTGGTTGACGGTCCATGCCCCGGATACACAACCGTGCTGTCGGGCAGTGTAAAAAGTTTGTTGCGTATGCTGCTGATTAGTGTTGCGTGGTTTCCTCCAACAAGGTCGGTCCGGCCTATTGAGCCGGCAAACAATACATCGCCCGTTATTACCCAGCCCGATATCGGGAAATACAAGGCTATGCTTCCTGGTGAATGTCCAGGCACGGTCAATATGGTGACTTCCTCGCCGCAGACATCTATTTTTTCATTGTCTTTAAGCTCTATGTCAATGCTTACAGGTTCTGGGTCTAAAGGCATACCGAACATGCGCGCTTGTGTTGATGCCTTTTCTCCGAAAAAGGCATCGGCTTTTCCTGCCGAGGCACCTACGCCGTAGTGCGATTTTACATGGTTGTCGCCTATTATGTGATCCAGATGCATGTGTGTGTTTATGAGTTGTGACACACGCATTTTGTTTTCTGTAATGAAGGAGTCGAAAATAAGTTCTTCAGCCGCATTGTGCATTCCCGGGTCTATTACGGCTGCTTGTTTTGTTCCGGCATTCCATACAATGTATGTGTTTTCGCCGAACATATTGAATACGAATGATTTTATTTTTAACATCGAAAGATTCTAAAGTTGTACGTAAACAAGTTTCTTTGTTGCAAAAAACGGCTCGTGGAAATATGTTTCTATTTTTTCTTCCAGATAGGGTAGCTTTATTTTATGAAGTTCGCTTTGCAAGTCGCCTCCTTTAAGTACTATAATTCCGTTGGGATAGCCGTTTTTGCCTCCTGGAGTTATGTTTTTTCTAACCAGTGGCAGCATTTCGTCGAGCCGCATGACGGCCCTTGACACAACGAAGTCGAACTTGCTGCGGCATTCACCTATGTCGCCATGCTGGAATGTGACATTTTTCAGACCTATTTCTTCTGCAATAGATTGGGCAACGCGTATTTTTTTGCCTATGCGGTCAATAAGGTGAAAGCGGCATTGTGGCCACATAATGGCAAGGGGTATGCCTGGAAATCCGCCGCCTGTACCCATGTCCAGAAACGTTGTTCCTGATGCCGGATTCAGGAAATGTGCAATTGCGAGCGAGTGCAGAATGTGGTTTACATACAGGTTGTCTATGTCTTTGCGTGATATCACGTTTATTTTTTCGTTCCACTGCGGGTATAGTTTTCCAAGAGCATCGAATTGCTGTTCTTGTTCCGGTGTAATGGAAAAGTATTGCGTAATTGTTTTAACCATTTTGTTTTATTTTGAAATCAAACGTGCCGTATGCCGGCAAATATACTAGGACGTAGTCAAAGATACGGATAAGTCGAGAGTAAAAAGCAAATTTATTTGCTTTTTACCGAGCGGTAGTATCTAAGACGTAGTCAAAGATACGGATAAGTCAAGCGCAAAGCCTAATTTATTTGAGCTTTTGCCGAGCAAAAGTATCTAGGACGGAGTCAAAGATACGCAAAAATAACACTAAAATGGTAAAATATGTTGTCTTAAATTAGATGGATGTAGCATATAATATAACGTCAATGAGTAATGCCGCAGCATTTTTGGTGCTAAAAATTGTATAAATGTGATTTTTTTTATGCAAATTTGCATATTAAATAGTAAAATCGGCTTGGATTATGCGTCCTGGCACGGTTAAAAACATATAAGGAATGGAATTTTCAGCCAATCAGATTGCCGGTCTTGTGGGTGGAAGCGTGGAAGGCGACGGCAATGTAACAGTTAGCACATTTGCAAAAATAGAGGAAGGCCATCCTGGAGCTATATCCTTTTTGGCCAATCCGAAATATACCCATTATATATACGACACACAAAGTTCGATAATATTGGTTAACCGCACGTTTGAGCCGGAAAAACCTATAAATGCAACGCTTATACGTGTCGACGACCCGTATGCCACGGTTGCCCAGCTGCTCGACATGGTCAGCAAGCTTACTCAGCAGCATCCGTGCGGCGTGGAGCAGCCAAGCTATATTGGCAGCGGTGTCGAATTGTCGCCAGATTGTTATTTGGGGGCCTTCAGTTATGTTGCACCCGGGGCAAAGATTGGCAAAAATGTAAAAATTTATCCGCAATGCTATATAGGTGCCGGAGTCGTTATTGGCGACGGTTCTGTACTTTATCCCGGAGTGAAAGTTTATTATGGTTGTAAGATAGGAAAAAACTGCATACTCCATTCCGGGGTTGTTGTCGGAGCCGACGGTTTTGGTTTTGCGCCTAAAGACGGTTCGTATGCAAAAATACCCCAGTTGGGACATGTGGAGATTGCCGACGATGTTGAAATCGGGGCAAATACCTGTGTTGACCGTGCTACAATGGGTTGCACGCGCATAGGCCGCGGCGTAAAGCTGGACAACCTTATACAGGTGGCTCACAATTGCGAGATTGGCGAACACACGGTAATGGCATCGCAGGCCGGTGTGGCCGGATCAACAAAGGTTGGCGCGCATTGTATGGTTGGAGGCCAGGTCGGATTTGCCGGCCATATACACATTGGCGACGGCGTTCAGATAGGTGCCCAGTCGGGTGTACCACACAACGTGGCTTCAGGCCAGCGCATAATGGGCTATCCGGCAGTTCCGGCAGGCGATTTCTTCCGTCAGTCGGTGAACATTAAAAACCTTGGCGAACTAAACCGCAAGGTGCGCCAGCTTGAAAGCGAGCTTGAGCGTATTAAATCAGAAAAATAATATATTTATAGAAATAAAAACCAATCCTACAGATATGAAACAGCGTACACTTGCCCAGGCATTCAAGGTTGAAGGGAAAGGGCTTCACACCGGTTTGGTCATTGAAGCGGAGTTTTGTCCCGCGCCTGAAAACCATGGTTACAGAATACAGCGTGTAGACTTGGAAGGCGAGCCCGTAGTTGATGCCGTTGCAGAAAACGTGACATCGACACAGCGAGGCACTGTTGTGAAAAAAGGCGAAGTATGTATAAGCACCATCGAGCACGCCCTTGCGGCTCTTTATGCTTTCGGTATAGACAACTGCCTTATAAAGGTAAACGCTCCGGAAATTCCCATTCTGGATGGAAGCGCAAATGAATATTGCGAAAAAATACAGCAGGTAGGAATCAAGGAGCAGGACATGGACAAGGATTTCTATGTTGTACGTTCGAAAATAGAGGTACGTGACGAGGAAACAGGTTCGTCTATAGTAGTTTTGCCCGACGATGATTTCAGCATAGACACCATGATATCGTTTAATTCGCCGGTATTGTCTTATCAGTATGCCTCGCTTGGCAACCTTGCCGATTTTGCCAGCGAAGTAGGTGCCAGCCGTACATTTGTGTTTGTACGCGAGGTGGAGCCGCTGGTAAAGGCCAACCTCATAAAAGGTGGCGATTTGGATAATGCCATTGTAATATACGATAGTCCGCTGGAGCAGGTTGAACTTGACCGTCTGGCCGACCTTATGGGTGTTCCGCACAAGCATGTGAGCGATTTCGGATATATAAACAACCGTCCGTTGGCCTTTGAAAACGAACCGGCACGCCACAAGTTGCTTGACGTTCTCGGCGACATAGCCCTAATAGGACGTCCGCTAAAAGGAAAGATTATAGCAACACGCCCCGGACATACAATAAATACTTCGTTTGCCAAGAAAATACGTAAAGAAATCAAGCGGCAGGAGATACAGGCACCGGTTTATAATCCGTCGGTAGAGCCACTGATGGATGTTAACCGCATACGCGAACTTCTTCCACACCGCTATCCGTTCCTGCTTGTTGACAAAATTATCGAGAAGACAAGCAATCATATAGTTGGCGTAAAGAATGTAACCGGAAACGAACCGTTCTTTATGGGGCATTTCCCCCAGGAACCGGTAATGCCGGGAGTGCTTCAGGTTGAGGCTATGGCGCAGACCGGAGGCTTGCTTGTTCTTGACTCGGTTGACGACCCGGAAAAGTATTCAACCTACTTCATGAAGATAGACAACGTTAAATTCCGCTCAAAAGTTGTTCCGGGCGATACGTTGCTTTTCCACGTTTCGTTTATGACCCCGTTGCGTCGTGGGTGTGCCATGATGAAGGGATATGCCTTTGTTGGCGAAAAGATTGTGTGTGAATGTGAGTTTATGGCTCAGATAGTAAAGAATAAGTAACAGAAAAAATAATGAAGCAACCATTAGCTTATGTACACCCAGCGGCCAAGATTGCGTCGAGTGTGGTGATTGACCCGTTTGTTACCATTGATGCCGACGTGGAAATTGGCGAAGGCACCCGTATTGGTAGCAATGTAACTATTATGGAAGGTGCACGTATAGGGCGTAACTGTACCATATTTCCCGGCGCGGTTATCGGTGCCGTTCCGCAGGATTTGAAGTTCAAAGGAGAAAAAACACTTGCAATAATAGGCGATAATACCACTATACGCGAATGTGTTACTGTGAACCGTGGCACGGCAGCCAAGGATAAAACCGTGGTTGGCAGCAATACGCTTATTATGGCTTACTGCCATGTGGCACATGACTGTGTTGTTGGCGACAATGTTATAATGTCGAATGCCACGCAGCTGGCCGGCGAGGTTGTTGTTGACAATTTTGCCGTTATAGGCGGCGGTACGCTGGTGCACCAGTTCTGCCATATCGGACCACATGTAATGGTTCAGGGCGGAGCGCTTATAAATAAGGACATACCTCCTTATGTAAAGGCCGCACGCGATCCTATTTCGTATGTTGGTGTAAACTCTATAGGTCTTCGCCGCCGTAACTTTACAAATGAGCAGATAAACGAAATACAGGATATTTATCGCTATCTCTATTTGTCGGGACTTAACGTTTCAGATGCTGTTGAACGTATAGAGGCCGAACTTCCTGCAACAAAGGAGCGCGATGAAATAATATTGTTTATCCGTAATTCAAAACGCGGTATACTCCGCGGATACGTATAATTCGGATACTCTGAATTAGAAAAGCGCCTTACAGCAATGTAAACGGCGCTTTTTGGGGGTTATCCCATAAGTAATAATATAGTGTGCCAAATCTGGTATACTTAATTTGCAGACACGGTTATACCGTGTCTGCAAATTAAGCTGCTGATTTTAGCGGAATACTGCGATAGTTAAATATAATATTGTTTTTATGAAAAAGAATTACTCAATTTTTGCATTATTAATGTTGGCATCTGCGCCATTATGTGTGTCGGCCCAGCAAATTTCTAATTCCGACTTTGACGGAGAGTGGGTTGACTGTATGCCATGGACATACCTTCAAGGCGATGGTACAGATGGGAATACAGTTAGCTCGCACGTTGTTGGTACACAGCCTAAAGGCTGGATTATTTCGAATGTTGCCGGTATGGCTTCTGTAGGAATGGCAATGGGTGCCACCACCGTTGGTGAAAATGTGGAAGGTTATAATTCGGCTTCAGCCGTTAAGCTTACCAATACGCCAAACCCATGGATGGATGCACAGAAAGTGCCGGGCTATATAAGCCTTGGTACCACATGGTCTACTGCGATGCCTAAATTTGGATTGGGCGGAATTACGATAAATAACAGCGACGGCGGAGTTTTTGGCGGACAATCTTTCACCGGACGGCCAACGGGATTGGAATTTTGGTATAAACGCAGCCGTGGCGACGACCAACCCAATGAAAAAACAACAATTGTAGCATATTTGTGGAAAGGACACTGGACACAGAAAGACGTGCCCGTTTCAATAGTTATGGTTGGCGAACCTAAAAAGGTTGACATGGTTGACCGCGACCGTTGTGTGCTTGGCATGGATATGGAAGGATGTCAGGGCGGTGAAGTTGAAAAGACTCCTGATGCCGAGCTTATTGCCGTTATTAATGTGGATATAACGGAGAACGCTGAGGAATGGACCAAGTTCCATGCAAATTTCGATTACAAGTCGGATGCTACACCGGAAATGATAAACATTGTTATAGCTTCTGGCGACTACTTTGGCGGAGCCTCGGTTGTTGGCAAGGACAATTCGTTTGTTGTTGATGATGTAAAACTGGTTTATTCCGGCGGAACATCAGGTATTGACGGAGTAGAAGCCGATAACAGCGCTCCTGTTGAATATTACAACCTTAATGGTGTTAAGGTAAATGCCGGTCAGATGGAACCGGGATTGTACATTTGCCGTCAGGGTTCTAAGGCAACAAAAGTGCTTGTAAAATAATAAACAAACTAAGCCAGGGTGTTATGTTTATATGGCATGGCACCTTGGCTTTTTTATATACAGGGAAGTAATAATAAACTAATTAAAATTATAAATGTATGAAAAAAAATTACACACTTATAGTTGCTGCTATGTCGGTGGCTTTGGGCATATCGGCCCAGCAGTTGCCAAATGCCGGTTTTGAAGAAGGCTGGGTTGACTGCGTGCCATGGACTAGTGGTGGCAATAAAACTAAATATGAACTTACTCCTAATAACTGGACTATAGCTCATGTGATAGGAGTGTTGAATATTGGTAAAACTAAAGTTGGAGAAAATGTGGCCGGGTATAACAGTAGTTCAGCTATTTTGGTAAAAAATGCTCCAAATAGTGTGGTTGCATCACAAACGGTACCGGGTTATTTTACTCTGGGAACACCTTGGAATACAGCGCAAGGAACCACAAATCCGACAAATAAAGACGGTGGCACATTTGGCGGAATTGATTTTAAATATAAGCCGGATGCGGTTTCATTTTGGTATAAACGCACTCACGGAACAGCAAATGTAGAAGAAAAAGCCCAGATAATAGCTTATCTCTGGTCGGGGACATATACGCAAAAAGATGTGCCAGGCAATATCGGGCTTAGTGCTAGCAATATAAAGAAAGTTGAAATGACCGACCGTGACAGGAATATCCTTGATATGGCAACAGGACAGGGTGGTGAAGTTACACAGAAAGGTACGTTGGTGGCAAAGATAAACTATGATATTACTGGCGATGCTGCGGATTGGACTGAATTGACTGTTCCTTTCGAGTATATGGCCGGGGTAAATGCTAGCCCGGAGAAGATTAACGTTATATTTTCCGCTGGTGATTATTTTTCAACAACTCCGGGTGTAGACAATACTCTGACTGTTGACAGCGTGCAACTTGTTTATTATTCACGTTTGTCTGCCCTGAAATTTAAGGATGTTGCGGTTGACGGTTTTAACGAGAGCAAGTATGAATATAATATTGATGCGTGGATGCCTGAATCGGCCGACGATATAGCCTATACGGTTAAGGGACAGTCGGCAACTGCCAGCGTGGCGCTTGACAAGGCGAACCGCACGGCCACCGTAACGGTGGTCAATGTCGATTCCGACATTGACGGTAAAAATACACATACCTATACGCTTAAATTCTACGGCGAGGCCGGAGTGTTGCCTGCTTCTACAAGCTATAGCGGCAGTATAACCATTAACGGTATGGCGGTAGAATATCCTGATGGCCCGTTTGTTCATATTTATAACGGCAAGGGGCAGGAAAATGCTGCCGAATTCCATTTTTACGACTTCTCGCTCGACGGTAAGACCGTTATAGGCAGTATCATTATAGATAATGTTGATGTTGCTAAAGACATTGCCGGAAACACCTATTTGCGTGGAGCTAAAAACGGGATAAAGTTCAGGATAAATAAAAACTTTGTTAACGTCGACGCTACTGTCAATGCAGTTGTAAGCGCGGACAAGAAGATGGATGCGGAATTGACATTGCTGATTGACCCGGTACCGGCTGCGCGTGCATCGGCCGATGCCACCGAATACAGTGTCAAGTTTAGCGGCGAGTATGACACTACGGTAGGCATAGACCAGATTGAACAGGATTCAGTCGATGCCCCTGTAGAAGTATACACTGTAAACGGCATCAAGGTGAATGCTGCCGAAATGGTTCCTGGCCTGTACATACGCCGTCAAGGCAATAATGTTTCGAAAATACTGGTGAAGTAAAAGTTTTAATTTATACAATCTGATTATATATGGAACCTCGGGTGTGGTTCCATATGCGGCAGTTAATGAAATTAATATGCAATTGCCGGGTTTACAGGCGTTAAGTCTGCAAACCCGGCAAAATTGTGAATATTATATCGAATTTACGTTAATTATTCGTGGTGGGGTGTGACGGGTGTGCCGTTGGCAACCATATAGTCCTTTACTTTTTGAAATAGTTCGGTTGCGAATACAAAGTTGGTCAGGGCCTGGTTTGTTGCGGTATATATCATAGTGTTGTCGCCCACCCATTCGCGGTGCCCGTGATTTATGAATATGATATTTTCGCCAATTCCCAACACGGAGTTCATGTCGTGTGTGTTTATTACGGTAGTAATGCCGTATTCATGTGTTATGTCGCTGAGTAGTTCGTCAATAAGTATTGATGTTTTGGGATCAAGGCCGGAGTTTGGCTCGTCGCAGAAAAGGTATTTCGGGTTGAGGGCTATGGCACGGGCAATGGCTACTCGTTTTTGCATGCCTCCAGAAATCTCACTTGGAAATTTTGCATCGGCACCTTTTAGCCCTACTCGTTCCAGACAGAACCGTGCTCGTTTCCGGCGTTCGGCAAAACTCATGTTGGTGTACATCATCAGTGGAAATTCCACGTTGCCTAGCACTGTTTCAGAGTCGAACAGGGCCGACCCTTGGAACAGCATGCCTATTTCTGTGCGCAGGTGCTGAATCTGTTCGCGCGACATTTTAAGCAGGTCGCGACCATCGTAAAGAATTTGACCTTTTTCGGGTCTGATCAACCCTACGAGCGATTTCATCAATACCGTTTTCCCTGATCCGCTTTGGCCTATTATCAGGTTTGTCTTACCGGTTTCGAATGTGGCCGACACGCCTTTTAGCACTTTTGTGCCGTCGAACGATTTTTCAATGTCGCAAACCTGTATCATTGCATAAGTAGTTTTGTAAGTATAACGTCGAAAAGCAGTATCAGTATGGAACTTGCCACAACTGCGTCGGTCGATGCCTTGCCAACCTGCAAAGCGCCACCACGCACGTAGTACCCGAAGTAAGACGCTACCGACGTTATTATTACGGAAAATACGAGAGCCTTTATTATTGTATACCACACATACCATTCAATAAACATGGTCTGTATGCCGTAAATGTAGCGAGATACGGGAATCATATCGGTGAACGTAGCTATAATCCATCCTCCAAACAGCCCCGTGGCTATTGAAAATATAACCAATATGGGTATGAAAAAGGCAAAAGCAAGAATTTTTGGCAACACCAGGAACTGGGCGGAGTTTATGCCCATTATTTCAAGTGCGTCGATTTGTTCTGTTACGCGCATAGTGCCGATTTCTGACGCAATGTTGGAGCCTACTTTTCCAGAAAGGATAAGGCAAAGTACTGCCGACGAAAATTCCAGCAACAGAATGTCGCGGGTAGCCAGTCCGGTGGCATAAGCCGGCATTATCGGCGAAGTCATGTTAAGCTGCATCTGTATGCATATAACGGCACCGATAAATATGGAAATGACAATTGTGAGCGGAATGGAGTCAAGCCCTAGTTTGCCTATTTCCTGAACAAACTTACGCCCGAATACACGCCACTTGGTTGGCCAGGAAAACACACGGTACATGAACATGCAGTATTGGCCGAATGTGGTTATTGATGACTTTATTATCATTTTTCTGAATGTTTGTCTGTCGCCAGACGGCGACAACAGATTCGCAAAGTTAAGCAATTTCTTTGGCTTATAGCTGTTTTTTTGCTTACTTTGTAATTGCAATGATTCGGTAAAAATTACAGAAGTAGTTGAAACTTAAGTTAATATAACGAATTATCAAATACAAATGAATCGCCAAAGCGTTCATTATAAAAAACTTAGCGTATGAACGTATTGGCGATTCTCAAAGACTTCACCTTTCGGTGTAAGTCGGTATTTGAAAATACTACAACCAAAATGAGCAAAAGGTTCCTCAACTGGCTGATTTTAACAATACGCACTGTAGCGTTGATTCCGGGCAAAGTCAATTTTACCCGGCTGTCGCGCTATGGCGGTCGTACTGCCAAGACCTTTGCCTCCA
>SSTG01000004.1 GCA_004801635.1 Muribaculum caecicola
CGTATCGGGGGTTCGAATCCCCCTCACTCCGCCGAGGAAAATTTATTTTCAGGTCCCATAGCTCAGTTGGTTAGAGCACCTGACTCATAATCAGGGAGTCCTAGGTTCAAGCCCTAGTGGGACCACCGCGGACGCACAAAAGTAAGTCCGTTTAACATACACATAATGCGGTAGTAGCTCAGTTGGTAGAGCATCAGCTTCCCAAGCTGAGGGTCGCGAGTTCGAGCCTCGTTTACCGCTCCAATTGAAAATCAGGCAGTTGCATTTGACAAACTGCCTGATTTTTTTTGAGTTAACCCAGAATAAATTAATTGATATTGATTTTATCAATTAGCATTTTGGAAGCATTTCTATATAAAAGATAATTTATATCTTTGACTACGTCCTAGATACTTCCGCTCGGCAATGCCCAAATAAATTTGGCATTGCGCTCAACTTATGCGTATCTTTGCATTACTAAAATATTTCAAAATATGAGATTGTCCGAAATATCTACCGGGGAATCGGCCGTGGTAGTGAAGCTACTGGGACATGGGGCATTTCGCAAACGCTTAATTGAAATGGGGTTTGTGAAGGGACAGGAAATAAAGGTCCTACTGAATGCGCCGCTGAAAGACCCTATAAAATACTCAATCATGGGCTACGAACTGTCCTTACGCAGACAAGAGGCTGAGCTTATAGAGGTGGTTCAGCTGCTTGACCATGATTCATTTCACACCAAACCGGAGGAAGTCAGGCTCCAAACCGAGCAATCAGACGAAACTGCACCTAAAAAAGACTTTATACGTTCGGCCAAGACCATCAATATAGCACTTATAGGAAATCCGAACTGCGGCAAAACATCATTATTTAATTTCGTATCCGGATCGCGAGAGCATGTAGGCAATTATAGCGGTGTTACTGTTGATGCCAAAGAGGGTCATTTTAATTATAACGGATATCAGTTTAACATTGTAGACCTGCCTGGAACCTACTCGCTGTCGTGCTACTCGCCCGAGGAACTGTATGTAAGACGGTTTCTGCTGAACGAAACCCCCGACGTTATTGTAAACGTAGTGGTATCGTCGAACCTTGAAAGAAACCTTTACCTTACTACAGAGTTGATAGACATGGACAGGTCGATGGTTATTGCCTTGAACATGTATGACGAACTTGAACGTTCAGGGGCAAAGCTAGACTACAAGCTGCTTGGCGAAATGATAGGAGTCCCAATGGTTCCCACCGTATCGCGTACGGGCCAAGGCATCGACCAGCTTCTTGATGCAGTTATCCGCGTGTATGAAGGCGAGCACGGTGCCGTACGCCATGTACATGTGAATTTAGGACATGAACTGGAACAATCTGTAAACTCTATTAAAAACGCACTGAAAGCCGACCCTTCGGTACTGCCACACTTTTCGCCACGATACATGGCAATAAAACTGCTTGAACGCGACACTGAAATCAACAGTCTCATAAGCCGTTCAATGCAGCATTCAAACATCCTGTCACTACGCGATCAGGAAACAGCAAGACTGGAACATATATTCTCCGACAGCGGCAACGATATGTCGTCGCTAATAGCGCATGAAAAATATGGTTTTATTTCAGGTGCCCTTGCCGAGACATATACACCGGCTTCACAGCAAGCTGAAAATACAACACATATCATAGACGCGTTTGTAACCAACAAGTTGTTTGGTTTCCCTTTGTTTATGCTGGTAATGTGGTTCATGTTCTGGTGCACGTTTGAAATAGGTTCATATCCGCAGGAATGGATTCAGCATGCCGTTGACTGGCTAAACTCGGCAATACATTCCTATTTCCCTGCCGGGCCATTTAAAGACCTGTTGGCCGACGGAATAATAGGCGGTGTTGGCGGTGTAATAGTGTTTCTCCCGAATATACTTATTCTTTATTTCTTCATATCGTTTTTAGAAGATTCCGGCTATATGGCCCGTGCCGCTTTTATTATGGACAAGATTATGCACCGTATAGGGCTGCATGGTAAATCGTTTATACCGCTGGTTATGGGCTTTGGCTGCAATGTTCCGGCAATAATGGCTGCCCGTGCCATAGAAAGCCGCAGCAGCCGCATAATAACCATACTGATAAATCCGTTCATGTCATGTTCTGGACGTTTGCCTGTATACGCGCTTTTAGTGGGTATATTCTTTCCGAACCACGCATCCCTAGCCTTTCTTGCACTATATTCCCTCGGTATAGTCATAGCCATGATAACGGCAAGGCTTTTGCGCAGGTTCTGGTTCAAGGCAGATGAAACACCGTTTGTAATGGAACTGCCACCCTACCGTATGCCAACTATGAAAGCCGCATTGCTCCACATGTGGGGTAAAGGAGAACAATATCTAAAGAAAATGGGCGGAATAATATTGGTTGCCAGTATAATTGTGTGGGCGCTGAACTATTTCCCACTCCACGATGAGAAATTAAATACCGACAATACAGCACAAACCATATATGACGATTCCCAAATTGACCCTAACCGCGATTCCTACCTGGAAATGATGGGAAAGGCCGTAAATCCTATAATGGCTCCGCTAGGCTTTGACTGGCGCAGCACTGTTGCAGTTATAGCCGGTGCACCGGCTAAAGAAATAGTTGTATCAACACTGGGAGTATTGTATACCGGAAATGAAAATTTCGACGATGCGGCACTGTCAACACGCCTTACGGCAATAAATCCGCATACCGGGCATGCATGGTTTAATGCGGCAACAGCCATATCGCTAATGGTGTTCGTTCTGCTATATTTTCCGTGCACCGCTACCATTACGGCCATAGCTCGTGAAATAGGATCGTGGAAATACAGTTTATTTTCAATATTATATAATACATTCGTGGCCTGGTGCGTTGCATTTATGGCTTACCGCATTGCTTTATTAATTTTATAACTGTAAAAAAAAATGGCAAATAACAATATTACAGCTAAAAAGGCGATAATAACCGGCGTTACAGGTCAGGACGGATCGTTCCTAAGCGAACTCCTGCTTGACAAGGGATATGAGGTACATGGCATTATACGCCGTTCGTCGGTAGACTATAGAGAACGCATAGCCCATCTTGAAGGAAAGAAAAATTTCCACCTGCATTATGCCGACCTTGGCGATTCAATGAGTATAATGCAGGTTGTTTCAAATGTACAACCCGACGAAATATATAATCTGGCAGCACAAAGCCATGTACAGGTATCGTTCGATACACCTGAATATACAGCAAATGTCGATGCCACCGGCGTATTGCGCATACTTGAGGCCGTACGTCTTTCCGGGCTTTCCAATAAATGCCGCATATACCAGGCATCAACATCCGAACTATATGGGAAAGTTGAACAGGTTCCCCAAAACGAGGAAACTCCGTTTCATCCATACAGTCCTTATGCCGTAGCAAAACTGTATGCCCACTGGATAATGAAAGAATACCGCGAGGCTTACGGCATGTTCTGCTGCTGCGGTATTTTGTTTAACCACGAGTCCGAACGCCGTGGCGAAACATTTGTAACCAGAAAAATTACCCTTGCAGCAGCACGCATAGCACAGCATAAACAAGACAAGCTATATTTGGGCAATTTGTCCTCGCTACGCGATTGGGGGTATGCCCGTGATTACGTGGAATGCATGTGGCTGATGCTGCAGCAACCGGAACCGGAGGATTACGTAATTGCAACCGGCCAACAGCACTCGGTTCGCGAATTCTGCCAGCTGGCATTCAAAAATGTCGGAATCGAACTGAATTTTGTCGGAGAAGGTGAAAACGAAAAAGGCATAAACAGGGCTACAGGAGAAACAATAGTTGAAGTGTCTTCTGATTTCTACCGGCCTACAGACGTAGTAAACCTGTGGGGCGACCCATCTAAGGCCATACGACAACTGGGCTGGAACCCGGCACGCACTTCGTTTGAGGAACTGGTAAAAATCATGACAGAAGCCGATATGGCCAAAGTTGCTATTGAAAATGCATCAGAACGGGTTCGTACAAACCTTGCCGAATTTTTAGAACGCGGCATTGTCAAATAAATAAACAATGGATAAGACAGCAAAAATATATGTTGCCGGCCACAGGGGCATGGTGGGCTCAGCAATTATCAGAGAGCTAAAACAGCAAGGATACAACAACATTATCTGCCGTACACACTCCGAATTAGACCTTACAAACCAGGCTGCTGTTGAACATTTCTTTTCTATAGAAAAGCCTGATTATGTTTTTCTGGCAGCAGCAAAAGTGGGAGGAATCGTAGCTAATAACAATGCTCCGGCCGATTTCATGTATCAGAACATGATGCTTGAAATGAATGTAATAAACAGCGCATGGCGAAATGGCTGCAAGAAACTGCTTTTCCTTGGTTCCTCATGCATATATCCGCGCATGGCACCTCAGCCCATGAAAGAGGAATGCCTTTTAACATCTGCTCTTGAACCAACAAACGAAGCATACGCACTGGCCAAAATTTCCGGGCTCAGATATTGCCAGTACCTAAAACGACAATACGGGGCTGACTTTATATCGGTTATGCCCACCAATTTGTACGGTCCAGGCGACAACTACCATCCCGAACACTCACACGTGCTACCGGCACTTATCAGACGTTTTCACGAAGCAAAAACAGCCGGTGCTGATTCAGTTACGTGCTGGGGCGACGGCTCTCCGCTAAGAGAATTCCTATATGTTGACGATCTGGCAGAATTATGCATACTGCTAATGAACAGTTATTCGGAAGAAATAACAATAAATGCCGGTACCGGAAAAGAAATAACAATAAAGGAACTGACAGAGAAAGTGGCCGGTATTATAGGCTACACCGGGAAAATACAGTGGGACACAACACGCCCCAACGGCACACCTCGCAAACTGCTCGACGTAAGCCGGGCTAAGGCATTAGGCTGGATGCCTAAAACAACGCTCGACAAAGGCATAGAGTTGGCATATAACGATTTCCTTACCAACCCCATGCGTGCCGAGCGATAATAATAGCTACTACTTATACTCCAAAAAATTTAGAGAAAGCGCGGTAAATATATACATGGTCCTTGCATGAGGCTGTTTCACGAACCGAATGCATGGCCCAAATTGCCGCACCCATGTCAACACCGCGCAAATCAATCTGGGAAGTCAATATATTGCCGAGTGTAGAACCTCCTGCAACATCGGAATGATTCACAAAATACTGGAACGGAACCCCGGCTGCCTCACAAATGCCACGGAAAACGGCTGCAGAATCGGCATCGGTCATATACTTGCAATTGGCATTGATTTTTATTACCGGGCCGCCACCTACAACAGGATGGTTTGTTGGGTCGTATTTTGATGCATAATTAGGATGGAACGCATGAGCATTATCGGCCGATATCATAAATGAATTAGATATTCCACGCAAATAATCCTCATGATTACCGCCGGATGATGCCGCAATACGTTCCAATATATTTGCGAGCACAGGCGAAGCGGCACCTTGTTTTGTACCAGAACCCGTTTCCTCGTTATCGAACACGGCAACAACCCTTGTCGACTTGTCTGAAGCGGACAAAGACGACAGTAACGCCATAACAGAGGCATGTACCATAGAAAGGTCGTCAAGACGGCCTGACGATATAAATTCATTGTGAACCCCTACCCTACAAGCCTTTGTAGTATCAAACAGGGCCAATTCCGTTCCCAATATGTCGTTTTTGTCAACACCGATACTTCTTGCCAGTAACCGCAAAACATACTCCGATGTGTCTTCTCCATCGCCGGCTATACCTAAAACAGGAAGCATATCTGTTTGTTTCGACAACGGATTACCTTCATTTACAGCCCTGTTAAAATGAATGGCCAGATGCGGTATTGTCAGCACCGGATGTGAACACCGCACAAGCTGCGTAACCGGATGCAGAACATCTTTGCCACGCAGCATAACACGCCCGGCAAACGATAATGGCCGGTCGAACCAAGTATACAGAATCGGGCCGCCATATACTTCCGTATTAAGTTTTATAACGCCGCCGTCGGAAACCATTTCCGGATTCGGCTTTATACGGAATCCAGGCGAATCGCTATGCGAAGATATTATTTTAAACCCGTCGGCAATTTCACCCGTGCCAACCACAAAAGCAAATATTGCAGAACCGTTTTTAACCACAAAATAACGTCCATCGGCTTTCAAATTCCATGTCTGTGAGGGCTCCAGCTGTTCAAAACCATTATTTTTTAACAACTTTGCCACTGTATCAACAACCAGAAAGTTACACACACCGGCATCAAGAAAGCGCATTAGGCTGTTTATAATATTAAAACCTGATTTTTTTGTCATTTGCATTCATTTTATTAAGGTTATATTTGAAGCCAGCGCCTTCCACAAATTATCATCTGGCACAGGAGCTGTAATATCTATCTCTTTTCCACTGACTGGATGTTTAAACCGCAGCCTGTGCGCCTGTAACGAAATACAGCCGTCTGGATTACTGCGTTTGTCGCCATATTTTAAATCGCCCTTTATAGGGCATCCTATAGCCGACATCTGAACCCTTATCTGATGCTTGCGTCCGGTTAACAGTTCCACTTCAACCAGGTGATACCTGTCTGACGACGATATGTGCCTGTATACAAGCTGTGATTTCAATGCGCCATCAACCGGGTTCTCCGAAGCATACGACTTGTTGTTTTGCTGACGCGTAGTAATGTAATGAGTCAGCATATCGCCTTCCTTTGGAGGCCTATTACGCGTTATAGCCCAATATGTTTTATGTATTTTACCGTCACGAAGCATTTCATTTAACCGGGAAAGGGCTTTTGATGTTTTGGCAAATATGACAAGGCCTCCTACCGGGCGGTCCAGTCGGTGCACCACTCCGCAAAAAACATTTCCAGGTTTGTTATATTTCTCCTTCAACCATTGTTTTATTTTTTCCGACATCGGCTGGTCGCCGGTTTTGTCGCCCTGAACAATTTCTCCAGGCTCCTTTAGCGCAATTATAACATGATTGTCCTCGTAGACGATTTCCATTACTTTATAAGTTTCTTAAAATTACCAATTATCAGTGCGGAACGGCATTAGCGGCAACTGTCGTAAATTATATACATTGCCAACTTCCGGCCAGTTTTTAAAACGATAGCGTATGGCAACTATATTTTTAACTTCCGGACACGAAAGTTTTACACCTTCGACAACCGGATACGGGCCAAATATCTGCTCGGCATTTGCAGGATAAAATTTTCTGTCTTCGCCGGCAACCTCGAATCCTTTCATGCCCTGATATGGGTTCATTCCTTCCACTGCATCGTTAAAACGTACCATAACGGCAGCACCATTATCAATCTTTTCCATGCTTTTATAGCTTGGCGACTGGTATTGGATGCCCTGAATTCCATAAGTACGGCCAGCCGCCATATAAGCCAGCCTGTCGGCAGCAGGCTGTTTAACCGACGGGTGTATCTGGCACCAAAGTCCCGGGGTATATAAATCTATTGACGAAACCATTCCGCTGTTGGGTATAAGCTTGATGCTTTTTTGCTGCGATTCGCGCAACAAAGCTGCCGATACGCCGTCAAGTCCGTCGCCATAACAGAAAGGCGGAATTTCAACGGCATAGAAAGGCAGGCTGTTATCATCCCATAGCTTGCGCCAGTGCTCCACCATCTGGGCCAGGCGTTTGTGATATGTGTCGTGCATGCCTACATTACTTTCACCCTGGTTCCACAGGAATCCGCGTACGGTATAGCCAGCCAACGGGTACAGCATTCCGTTATACATCGACATTGGCTGAAATGCTTCCATAACACCCGGTTTGGCCGCCAGCGTAAGGTCTATTTCCGGATACTGTTTAAGAATTTCACCCGGCATCCAGCCTTCTACTCGAGTTCCGCCATAGCTGCAATTAATTATACCGACCGGAACATCAAGCATTTCATTTAAACGACGGGCAAAATAAAATCCTATAGCTGAAAATTCAGCGGCATTTTCCGGTGTGCATTCAACCCATGGGCCGCCTACACTGTCAAGAGGCACGGCACTCAACTGGCGGGGAGTTGTTGAAAAACGAAGTGCATGCTTCAGTTTGCCTGAAGCTGCAATAGCCTCGTTCGAACCGTCAACAGGCGATCCGATAAATCCCTGCATAGGCATTTCCATATTAGACTGGCCTGAAGCAAACCACACCTCGCCGACTAGTACATTACGCACCTTTATTTTCTTACCATCGCCTTCAATTGTAAACGACGTTGTTTCATATGAGGCTTCCGGTGTGGCTACACGAATATCCCAACGACCGCTTCCGGCTGCTTGCACAGAATAGCTTTTACCATTCCAGTCTGTTACAACCTTCACTTTCGAACCAGGTTTTGCCCATCCCCACAACAATACGTTACTTTTTTGTTGAAGCATCATGTTGTCGCCTATAATTCTAGGGAGTGTCAACGCATTCATTCCAAATGCAAAAGCCACACTTAATGCAGCCAATAAATATCGTAATTTCATTATATCTTAATTTAAATTGTTATTATATAATTACCAGCTGTCTGTTCTAAACGGAATCAATGGCAATCCCCTCGTACTGTATGCACACTTAGTCTCGGGATAATTTTTAAACCTATATCTTACAGCCTCTATTTTTTCAACATCAGGACATGTAATATACACAAGCCCCATGTCGGAAGGAGTATACCAAAACTTTTGCTCAGCCTTGGCCGGATGAAACACTTTGTCGGCCCCGGCAGCTTCAAATCCTTCTATATCGCGGTATGGAGCCAATCCGAATGGCGCATTAGACAATTTTATTATCGCTGTTTTTCCGCTATCTGCTATTTCCATACTTTCATATCGTGGCGACTCACACTCCACAGCTTTCACTCCATATCCGCGCACAGCAGCCATATAAGCCAAACGGTGTGCAGCAGGCATCTTCACCGACGGATGGATTTGCCACCATTCGCCAGGAGCCTGCAAATCGGTCGACGAAATTATTCCGCTGTTCGGAATTAAATCCAGACTCTTGAGTTGGGCCTCGCGAAGCAATGCTCCGGATGTCCCATTAAAACTGTCAGGATAATGAAACGGTGGTATCTCTACCATATAGATTGGCAATGAGTCGTTTTTCCACAATCCGCGCCAATGCTTAACCATTTGCGACAACCTTTCTGCATACGTATCATGGCGACCCACATTGCTCTCTCCCTGGTTCCATAAAAAGCCCTTGACAGTATATCCGGCCAACGGATACAACATGCCGTTATACATTGCCGTATACTGATTCAATTCAGGCTTACCTGTTTTGCCAACCACAGACAAATCTATGTCAGGATATGTTTCAACTATCTCACGGGGAATCCATGCCTCCACACACGTCCCACCATAGCTACAGTTTATTATTCCTACAGGAACATCAATTATCTGCTGTAGTTTTTCTGCAAAAAAGTAACCGATAGCAGAAAATGCGGCAACCGATTCAGGAGTTGTTTCCTCCCACTTACCTTCCGTGTTTTTTTGCGGCTCGGCAAAATATACGCGTGGCGCGGAATATAGTCTGATTTTCCCTTTATTTTTTGCAGCCGTGGCAATAGCATCGTTGGCCCCGTCTGTAGGAGTTCCAGGCAACCCTTGCAACGGCATTTCCATATTGGACTGACCTGAAGCAAACCACACCTCGCCTATCAGTATATTTTTGAGTAAAACACTTTGGCCATCACCTTCTATTTCAATAGAAACAGGCTCGTATGAGGCCTCAGGGGTGGCTACTTTCAATTCCCAACGGCCATCTGGTTTAGCCGCTTTAGAATAATATGTCCTGCCGTCCCACTTAGTTTCTACTTTCACTGTTGTGCCTGGGTTTGCCCAACCCCATAACAATGCATTGGAATTTTGTTGGAGAATCATATTGTCACCAATCACACCCGGAAGCGAAAGGGCCTTTGCCGCCATATATAACGACAACCCGGCAATTGTAAACAAATTACGTAATTTCATACTATAATAAATTGATTTATTTCCCTGTATACTTGATTATTTAATTATCGTCTATCCCATATTCCCAATCGCGGTCAGAATTTCCAAAGTCATCGTCGTCATCATCGTAATCGTCATAATCATACAATTCATCATCTATATTATCGGCTTTTGAATCAGACGTTTCAAAAATAAATTCATCTTCTTCTTTCACCCTATGATGCCCGTCCAACGGCCTGTGAGTGATATTGTTAGGAGCGATACGGTTCGACTCGTCATTGATTGCTTTCCACAAAACGTCCTTAAGCTCCTGAATACCATATCCGGATACTGCCGATATAAACACATGCGGCAGGTCTTCAGGCAAATCCTGACTCAAAATTTCCATTAACTCATCGTCAAGCATATCGCTTTTTGATATAGCAAGTACTCGCGGCTTATCAACCAGTTCAGGATTAAACTGCTGTAATTCATTTAATAATATTTCATATTGTCTTTTAATATCGTCCGCGTCGGCAGGTACCATAAATAGCAAAACAGCATTTCGCTCAATATGTCTTAAAAAACGAAGTCCGAGGCCGCGTCCTTCACTGGCACCCTCTATAATACCAGGAATATCAGCCATAACGAACGACTGAGAATCGCGATAGCTTACAATGCCCAACTGCGGTTCCATTGTTGTAAACGGATAATCAGCGATTTTAGGCCGCGCTGCCGAAATTGAAGAGAGCAACGTTGATTTACCTGCATTCGGAAAGCCAACAAGACCGACATCAGCCAACAATTTAAGTTCTAAAATTATTGTCTTTTCTATAGCCGGTTCTCCCGGTTGGGCATATCGCGGAGACTGATTTGTAGACGTGCGGAAATTCCAGTTTCCCAAACCTCCGCGACCTCCTTTCAAAAGTTTTATCTCTTGGCCCTCGTAGGTAACCTCGCAAAGATATTCACCAGTTTCAGCATCGAAAACTACCGTTCCGCAGGGCACCTCTATAACCTTGTCATCTCCGTCCTTGCCAAAACTACGTCCACCGGTTCCGGGTGCTCCGTTACCGGCAAATACATGACGTTGGTATTTTAACGGCAACAACGTCCACATATGACTGTTACCACGTAGTATCACATGACCGCCACGGCCTCCGTCGCCACCGTCAGGGCCTCCTTTTGGAACATATTTTGCCCTATGAAAATGACGTGAGCCGGCTCCGCCTTTTCCCGACCGACAAATTATCTTAACGTAATCTATGAAATTCGATTCTGCCATTTTTATCAATTTTTGTCTTTACAAACAATGCTTTACAGACCAACGTCCTGTCAATATAGACATGGCGCATATTCCTTTATCTATAAAACTATTTCACAAAGATAAAAATATTTCATTAAAAAGCCCACAAATAACCCCGATACATTGAATCATTCTTCACAATGAACTAACGCAATCCATAAGTGTTAATATTTTATAACACTACTGGCATAAAGGTTCAACTATAAAAACCAAGTATAATTAATTATGAAAACAATACATTGGGCACTTGCACTTGCCATGACACTGTCCGTTATATCATGCAAGCACCAAAAGGAAGAAATTACCCAACAGCCAATCAGGGTAAAAACAATCTGTGTTGCACAGAATAACGACACATCATCTGGTAAAGGATATCCTGGCACAATCGAAGCCGGTGAAGAAACCCCTATGAGTTTTCAAATTGCCGGCACCATAAAACGAGTAAATGTAAAAGTTGGCGACAAGGTAACCAAAGGGCAGATGCTCGCCACTCTTGATGCCACATCACTACAGCAGGCCTACAGCATAGCTCTTGCCGCAGAAGAGCAGGCAAACGACGCATATAACCGCATGAAAATACTTCATGATCAAAAAGCCCTTGCCGAAATAAGGTGGGTAGAAGTTAAAAGCACGGTCAAACAAGCCAGGGCAGCAACAGATATAGCACGAAAAGCTCTTGCTGATGCTAACCTTATTGCCCCATATTCCGGAGTGGTCTCAGCAAAATTAGCTGACAACGGACAAACAGTAGCCCCGTTCGAACCCGTAGTAAACATTATGACAATCAAAAGGCCAAAAGCATCTGTTTCAATTCCGGAAAATGCCGTTACTTCAATATCAGTCGGCGACAAAGGAATAGTGACTTGCGGAGGTAAAACATATCCCTCGTCAGTCTGTGAAAAAGGAGTTTCAGCAAATCCCCTAACACGTAGCTATACGGTAAAGCTAACTATTGACGAAAACACACCAACAGACTCTTTATTACCCGGAATGATTTGCCAAGTAGATATTAAATCCTCAAAAGCCGATACAACACATGTAATCGAGCTTCCGTTGAGTGCGGTACTGCTAAGCAACAATAACAAAAACTTTGTCTGGCTCAGCAAGGACAGCATTGCGCAACAACGTTTCATAACAATAGGAAATATGACTGATAACGGTGTTATAGTTACTTCCGGACTGGAACATGGCGACTACGTCATAGTATCGGGACAGCAAAAAGTTAGCGAAGGAATGAGAGTTACCCCCGTCAATTAAACACATAATTATGGCAAAAAACAATCAAGTTTTTGATAAAAATCCTAATACAGTGGATGCTGCACCCATAGTAAAATGGGGTTATAAATATAGTTCCATTGTAATATTGGTGATATGCTGCCTGGTGGCTTTCGGTATATACTCACTGGATATTATAGACAAAAACGAATTCCCTAATTATACCGTTACAGAAGGTGTCTTTGCCGCATCCTATCCCGGAGCCACAGCCGAGCAAATAGAGCAGGAAGTGGTAAAGCCCATGGAAGACTATGTTTTCAGTTTCAAAGAAGTAAAAAAATCGACAACAACAAGCGATGCTACTTCGGGACAAGTTATCATATACGTACAACTTGACGAAAATGTAAAAGACACAGACCAGTTTTGGAATAAATTCCGAGCCGGTACAGCAGCATTAAAACTAAAATTACCACCCGGGGTACTCGGCACCGAAGTAATATCAGACTTTGGCGCAACATCGGCCATATTGCTCACTATGTCTAGTAACCAAAAGACGTATCGCGAGTTAAACAACTATATGGACGAGCTAAAGGATAAATTGCGCGGCATTGAAAGTGTTGGAAAAATGACAGTCTACGGCCAACAAAAAGAACAGATTGCAGTCTATATTGATGCTGAAAAACTTTCGCACTACGGAATTGGAGAACGAGCCATAGCATTGACTCTGGCTTCGCAGGGTTTTGCTACTACTGGCGGAGAACTGCGCACCACCGATTACACAGCCCCTATAGCCGTAAACCGCGCATTGAACTCTGTAAAAGAAGTACAGGATCAAATTATATTATCACTTCCTGATGGCAATACGGTAACCCTTGGCGATGTAGCCCGGGTTGTAAAAGAATATCCAAAACCAACAAGCTTTATAACAAACAACGGCAGCAAGTCGCTTGTACTTTCCATTGAAATAAAAGAAGGGAAAAACGTTGTCGAAATGGGAAAGGAAGTAGAAAAACAGATTGCAGTATTCGAGTCCGCCTTACCTGACGATGTATCTCTTTTCCGCATCACTAATCAGCCATACGATGTAAATAACAGTGTTGTCAATTTCCTTACAGAACTGTTAATAGCCGTAGTGGGCGTATTGATTGCCATTATTCTGCTCCTTCCATTCCGCGTTGCAATGATAGCGGCATCGACAATTCCTATTACTATATTTATTTCACTGGGGCTATTCTATGTACTAGGTATTGAGCTAAACACTGTAACATTGGCCTGTCTCATAGTATCACTAGGTATGATTGTAGACAATTCGGTGGTAATTATCGACGAATACGTAGACCTGCTCGGACAGGGAATTGACCGGAAAACAGCAACGTTGAAAAGCGCTACAGAATTTTTCAAAGCAATAATTGCGGCAACATTAGCAATTTCTATTACATTTTTCCCATTTCTGATTACCATGACCGGAATGATGCACGATTTTCTGCTTGATTTTCCTTGGGCTATCACCATCATTCTGTTTATTTCCCTTATCATTGCCGAAATGCTTGTACCGCTTATGCAATACAAGCTGATAAACCCTGCCAAAGTATTGAAAAGCGAAGGAGACGTACAAAGCGGCACCAAACACCATACAACATTCCTTATGCTATTGCAAAATGGGTACAATAAAATAATCGACCTATGTTTTAATTGGCCGCGGACAGTACTTGTCATTGGCATTCTAAGCATTATTGCAGGAAGCTATCTCCTGCTAACGCGTCCGATACAACTTATGCCGGTAGCCGAACGCAACCAATTTGCCGTTGAAATCAACCTGCCAACCGGCACACCGTTAAGCAAAACTTCGGAGGTAGCCGATTCGCTGGCTGCAATTCTCAAAAATGATAACCGCATAGTATCCGTAGCTATTTTTCACGGATGCAGTTCTCCCAGGTTCCAAACAACTTATACACCACAGGTCGGAGGCCCTAACTACGCCCAGTTCATTGTAAACACAAAAAGTTCGGATGCTACAATAGAAGTATTAAATGAATACACAGCCCGTTATCGCGATTATTTTCCTGATGCAAGGATACGTTTCAAACAACTTAGCTACGAAACGGAAGCCAATCCGGTTGAGGTACGCGTAAGCGGACCCGATTATAATGTGTTGCAGTCACTAGCCGACAGCATAACAGCCATCATGCGCACCACCCCAGGGCTAAACCTGGTGCGAAACAGTCTGGAAGCGCCACAACTCACGGCCAAAGTCACACCTGACGAAGATGCCATGAACCGGCTCGGACTAAACAACACCTTGCTTCAGCTAACGCTTGCCACGCGCTACAGCGAAGGCATACCTTTAGCTACGGTATGGGAAGGCGATTATGGAATACCTGTTGTGGCAAAAACCGAAAATGCCACCCATGGAAATATTTCGCAATTGTCAGCAGAGCGCATTCCCCTAATCGGCACTGACAATGTGCCCTTAAACCAGTTTGCCAAAATTGAACCGACTTGGACACGCGGACAACTGTCGCATCGGAACGGCATACCCACAGTTTCTATTATGGCAGAAATAGCTCGCGGCGAAAATGCTATAAACCTAACCAAAGCAGTAAAAACAGAACTGAAAGATTTCAAACTGCCTGACGGCTATAATATACAGTATGGCGGAGTATGGGAACAAACTTTCCAGATTCTTCCCAATATTTTGACCGCACTTGCAATGGCTTCTATAATAATATTCTTCATTCTGCTAATGCATTATAAAAAAGTAGGAATTTCACTGCTTCTTGTCGGCTGCCTGCTATGCTGCCTTCCCGGCATGGCAATTGGGCTTGTTATTCAAAATATGGTTCTCAGCCTTACTTGCACGTTAGGCCTTATCAGCCTTATGGGCATTCTGGTACGCAATGCCATCATAATGCTCGACTATGCCGAAAACCTACAACAAAACCAGGGAATGAGCGTACGCGATGCGTCGCTTGCCTCAGCCAAACGACGTATGCGACCAATATTCCTCACCTCGTCAGCAGCATCTATGGGAGTAGTCCCTATGGTTCTAAGCAACAGTGGTCTATGGCAGCCTATGGGGACAGTTATATTTTGGGGTACAATTATCACTATGATATATATACTCACATTTATACCTATTGCCTATTGGAAAACCCAGCCAAAACCTGTATCAGAGAAACCTGAAACATTCCCCACAAAACCATCCACTCAAAATGCATGACATTATGAAACTTATACATAAGCTGACCTTAACGCTTACACTGTTATCCGTACTCCTGGCAGCAGCAACAGCCCAAAGCCAACCATTGACGCTTGACACATGCAGGCAAATGGCCCTACGAAACAATATTAAAATACGGACGGCAAAAAATGCCGTAAACGAAGCAAAAGAATTACGAAACGAGGCATTTACAAAATATTTTCCACAAGTCAATGCCTCCGGTTTTGCATTCAAGTCAAACAAAGGGCTGGTTCAATTCGGACTGCTTGACATTCTTTCCGTATCCTTTTTTGACAAATCAATCAACGCAGGCATTACCGCCGTACAACCTATATTTATGGGAGGCCAGATAGTAAACTCAAACAAACTTGCCGAGATCGGCGTAGCCGTAAGCGAGCTGCAACGCCGTCAATCACACAACGACGTCATACAGACTGTTGATAAATATTTTTGGGAAATATCCGCACTACAAGCAAAACGCCGAACCCTTATGGCTGCAATGACCGCTGTTGACTCATTGTGTCACGACGTAAGTGTTGCACTCGAGGCAGGACTGATTACATCAAACGAACTGCTTGAAGTGCAGCTCCGCCGTAGCGAACTTCAAGCCGACAGTGTCGACCTAGACAACGGTATAAGTCTCTGTAAAATGGTTCTAGCCCAATATATCGGTTCCGACACCGCCCAAGTGGACATATCATATATTCCGGCCGATACAGTTCCGGATATTCCTTACCATCTGTATCGTCAACCCGGGCAGGCACTCCCCGACAACCCCGACTACCTGCTTCTTAAAGAAAATGTTAGAGCCCTGAAGCTTGAACAGCGCATTGAAGTCGGGAAAAATCTTCCCAGCATCGGGGCCGGAGCCGGATATTTCTACCAAGACGCCCTAGGTTCAAAACACAGCTATGGGGCCGTTTTCATGGCTGTCAATATCCCATTATCAGGATGGTGGGGCGGTGCTCATGCCATAAAGCGCAAGCGTATTGCCAGCGAGACAGCAGAAGCCAGGCTCAACGACCTGTCTGAACTTATTGAAATCGAAATGGCAAAAGCCTGGGACGATCTTACTGCCGCACAGCGCAAAGCAGCTATAGCACATAAGGCAATAGAACCTGCAACAGAAAATCTACGCTTATACAATGTGTTTTATCAAGCCGGCACCACCACAATAACCGACCTTCTGGCTGCACATGCCCTCCACCGGCAAACGCTCGACCGGTTCTGTGAAGCAACTGCGGCATATCAGGTTGCCCTCACCCAATATCTCATAGCCACCTCACAACAACCTTAGCAAACAAAAAGAGATTACTACTAAAAAACGGAATTCGCACAATCAAATATTCAAACACCTATTGATGCAATAAAAAAAATTACGGGTGTTTGGAAATCGTTTACAGATATATTACTTTTGCAGTAAACAAAACTCATTTCAATATATCAAAATGAATTCCAACAGCCTTGTGTCTATATCCGACATCAGCAAAGAAGAAATCCTGCAATTGCTGAGGCAGGCAAGCTATTTTGAGGCAAATCCCAACCAGAAAATATTGGACGGTAAAATGGTTGCCACTCTATTTTTCGAACCATCTACGCGAACGCGTTTGAGTTTTGAAACGGCGGTAAACCGCCTGGGCGGCCGGGTTGTCGGATTCTCCGACGCAAGCACTACCAGTTCGTCGAAAGGCGAAACCTTAAAAGACACAATAAAAATGGTTTCGAACTACGTGGACCTTATTATAATGCGCCATTACCTTGAAGGGGCTGCACGTTATGCCACAGAAGTTACAGAAACCCCAATAATAAATGCCGGCGACGGGGCCAACCAGCACCCATCGCAAACAATGCTTGACTTATATTCAATATATAAAACACAAGGCAAGCTAAACAACCTAACCATAACTATGGTAGGCGACTTAAAATACGGCAGAACCGTTCATTCACTGCTAATGGCCATGCAGTATTTCAACCCGACATTTAATTTTGTAGCATGCCGCGAACTTCGAATGCCGGCCGAATACCGACAGTTTTGTCTGGAACACGGCATACAATATAACGAATACACTGAATTCTCACCAGAAGTAATTAACGAAAGTGACATTCTTTATATGACACGTGTTCAGCGCGAAAGGTTCACTGACATAATGGAATACGAAAAGGTTAAAAACCTTTATACCCTTAACGCGGCCATGCTGGACAATTCCAAACCCAATCTGCGAGTGCTCCATCCACTGCCACGCGTAAATGAAATAAGCCAGGATGTAGACAACTCTCCTAAAGCTTATTATTTTGAACAGGCCAAAAACGGACTGTTTGCCCGACAGGCAATTATTTGTAGGGCATTAGGCATACAAGTTCCCGAAATTGAACAACCACTTACTTCTTCCAACGTATGAAAGCTGCCAACAAAGAACTTGCAGTAGCGGCACTGCAAAACGGAACTGTCATTGACCGCATCCCATCGTCAGCCCTATTTAAAGCTGTTGCAATATTAGGCATAGAGAAAATTGACAAGCACGTTACCATAGGAAACAATCTTGACTCTAAAAAGCTTGGTACAAAAGGAATTATCAAAGTTGCCGATACATTTTTCCCGGAGGATGTAATAAACCGCATAGCGCTGATTGCCCCTACGGCTAAGATAAACATAATACGTAATTTCGAAGTCGTTGAAAAGTTAAATGTCAGCATTCCTGAAAACATTATAGGAATCGTGAAATGCGATAATCCCAAATGTATCACCAACAACGAGCCAATGGCAACAAATTTTCATCTAATTGATGCCGACAGGCATATATTGCGTTGCCATTATTGCGGACATTCGGTATCAGCAAAAAACGCCCACATAAAATAAACCGGCATCACAATGAAACAAACCTGGAAGCCTGGCACACTCATATATCCGCTACCTGCCGTTTTGGTAAGTTGCGGAAACTGTCCTGACAATTACAACATGCTAACAGTTGCCTGGACAGGTACCATATGTACCGACCCTGCCATGTGCTACATTTCAGTAAGGCCGTCGCGGCATTCATACTCCCTGATAAAAGAATCAATGGAATTTACCATAAACCTCACCACCGAAAAAATGGCAAAAGCCACAGACTGGACAGGTGTGCGTTCAGGAACAGAATACAACAAATGGCAACAAACAGGACTGACCCCCGTAAAAGGACAAAAAGTAAGTTCGCCATATATTGACGAATCGCCTGTCAATATAGAATGCCGTGTACGTCAAATTATAAGCCTCGGTTCACACGACATGTTTATTGCAGAAGTTGTCAACGTATTGGCCGACCAGTCTCTCATCAATCCGGAAACCGGGGCTTTCAATATGCAGAAAGCCGGGCTAATTGCTTATTCACACGGAGCCTACTACTCATTAGGAGAACAAATAGGCCGCTTCGGGTGGTCAGTAAAAAAGAAATAAAAACAAACCTACGATTCACAAATAAAATAATACAAATACAATAAACCCTATAAAATGGAAAGAGACACTCAGATTTTCGATATTATCGAACGTGAGAACCAACGTCAGCTTCACGGCATAGAGCTTATAGCTTCAGAAAACTTTGTTAGTCCGCAAGTAATGCAGGCTATGGGTTCATGCCTTACAAACAAATATGCCGAAGGTTATCCTGGCCACAGATATTACGGAGGTTGTCAAATTGTGGATTTGGCAGAACAACTGGCCATTGACCGTGTAAAGCAACTGTTCGGAGCCGAATATGCAAACGTGCAGCCTCATTCTGGAGCACAAGCCAACATGGCCGTATTTATGGCCTGTATGAAGCCTGGAGATAAATTCTTAGGACTAAACCTGTCACATGGCGGACACTTATCACACGGAAGCCCTGTAAACTTCAGCGGCCTGGTGTTCAAGGCCCTCGAGTACAATGTCAGCGCAGAAACCGGACTGGTAGATTATGAGCAAATGGAACAGGTGGCCAGAGCAGAACGCCCCAAACTTATAATCGGTGGCGCTAGTGCATATTCAAGAGAATGGGATTACGCACGCATGCGCCGTCTGGCCGATGAAATAGGAGCTATATTTATGGTCGACATGGCACATCCTGCAGGACTTATTGCCGCCGGACTACTCGACAACCCGTTAAAATACGCCCATATAGTTACATCTACAACTCATAAAACATTACGAGGTCCCCGTGGCGGTATAATCTTAATGGGAAAAGACTTTGACAACCCATGGGGCAAAACAAATCCAAAGGGCGAAATACGCAAAATGTCGCAGCTGCTTGACTCTGCCGTATTCCCCGGAGTTCAAGGCGGGCCGCTCGAACATGTAATTGCAGCTAAAGCCGTTGCTTTTGGCGAGGCACTTAAACCGGAATACAAAGAATATCAGCAACAAGTAAAAAACAACGCGGCAGCAATGGCACAAGCGCTTGTGGACAAAGGATATAAAATTGTATCAGGAGGCACATCAAACCACTGCATCCTTCTAGATTTAAGAACCAAATTCCCCGACCTAACCGGTAAAGTTGCAGAAAAGGTCCTTGTGGAAGCTGATATAACGGCAAATAAAAACATGGTTCCTTTCGACTCTCGCAGCCCATTCCAAACCTCAGGTATACGCCTAGGCACACCTGCTATAACTACCCGTGGAGCAAAAGAGCCGCTAATGGGCGAAATAGTGGAAATGATCGACACCGTACTGTCAAACCATGACAATCCTGCCACAATAGCAGCCGTACGCGCCAAAGTAAACCAAATAATGGAACAATATCCGATATTTGCTTACTAATGCCAAATATAATGTTGTTCCTGTACCGCATATACCAGTTTTTAGTTGCCGCCCCGATATTGTTGGCGGCAACTATTATTACTGCACTTGCAATCATAGTGCTAAGCGTGCTAGGAATAGGGCGTTGGGCCGGAAATACAATACCTGCATACTGGGCAAAGTTGTTCTGCATGCTCACATTGGTAAAAGTAACCGTAACAGGCCGACAAAATATAAAGCCTGGCACCAGCTATGTGTTTGTTTGCAACCATCAGGGGGCATATGACATTTTCTCTGTTTACGGATATTTGAATCACCCATTCCGCTGGATGATGAAAGCTTCATTGGGCCGGATACCATTGGTAGGATATTCATGCAAAATTTCCGGACATATAATGGTTGACAATTCCTCGCCATCTGCCACAAAACGGACAATGCAAATTGCCGAACGGCAGCTCCGCCAAGGCATGTCAATTGTTGTGTTTCCTGAAGGAGCACGTACGCCTGACGGCATCATGCACAGATTTAAGCGTGGGGCATATCTTTTAGCAGAGGAATTCGGACTGCCGGTCGTACCGATAACAATAGACGGTTCATATAATGTTATGCCTAGGTTCAAAATGCTACCTGTTCCAGGACAAATCAGGCTTACTATACACAAGCCCATAAACGCAGTAGAGGGCAGGCACAACATTGCCGAGGTTATAAAAGAGTCGTACAAAGCTATTCAAGAAGCATTGCCAGAACAAAATCTGTAAAACGAAGCATAAAAATCTGCAAAAACTTGCTTGATGTATTTTTAAAATTATTAAATTCGCAACGTTGTGACAAGGACAACATCTACACAGGATTTAAACCGGGAATATACCGGATGAAATATTTTAAATTATACAGAAAACAATCAACTAACAAATATGATATTTAATTTCCGTCTTGTATCTGACGAGGTAGAAAATTTCAGAAGAGAAATCAGTATTGATGCCGATTCCACATTCCTAGATCTGCGAAATGCAATCTGCGACAGTGTGGGATATGACAAAAACCAGATGTGTTCATTCTTTCTTTGCGATGATAACTGGGAGAAAAACAGAGAAATTACCCTGGAAGACATGGGGTCTGATTCTGACCAGGACATATTTCTTATGGAAGAAACAATATTAAGCGACTACATTGACGACGGGCAAAAGCTGATATTCGTTTTCGACTATCTTACCGACCGCTGTTTCTTTCTGGAAATGAAAAAAAGCCAAGCCGGTAAAAATTTAAAAGACCCTATATGTATTGCCTCAATGGGAATTGCTCCAGCACAAATTATGGACTTTAACGAATTTGAAGCAAAAACAGCAACAGCAGCAACATCTGCAGTAGACTTAGACGAGGATTTCTATGGCTCAGACCAATATAATGCCGACGAATTCGATACAGAAGGTTTTGACGAAATGACATTCGACGAATAAAACTACTTAAAAACAACAAAAATAAAAACAGAACAGGCATACGCTTTTCCTTAGCGTATGCCTGTTCTGCTCTATTATACAACAAAAGTTACAATCCGTCGGCAGCATCACGTAATTTATTCAAAATAACTTCCATATCAACCTCTCCAGACCTGCGCCAAACTTCTTTACCTCCACTATAAACAATAAATGTAGGAACGGTTTCTATTTTATTATCGTCCGAAAGTTGCTCATACTTTTCAATATCATATTGGAATATACCAATCTTATCTTCTAATTTCTCTCGTATTTCAGCCATTACAGGCATCATCTTCTGGCAGTGAGGGCACCATGTTGCAAAAAATTCAACCAATACAACCTGACTGCTTTTAATGTTCTGTGCGTAATCGTTCATAATATATTTAGCCAATTAAAATTGAATTTATCTTATTCATTACTTCAACAAACTAAAGTACACGAAAGTCATTACATTTAAATTTTTAACAGGTTAATTCACTTATGTTAACAAATTTATCATTATAACGCGCATTATCGCTAATTTCAATGTTAAAACGGCCCTTAAAATATATGCATGTATAATATATTTGCGCTCAAAATTTATCGTTTATAAATTTGAGACGGTAAATTAATTTAATATGGATATACGACATTTCTTTGCAATTCTAACAACGGCAGCAACTACAATTATATCAACAGCACAAAAAACGGCGTGGAGCTATACCGACTGCATAAACTATGCCCGACAAAACAACATATCACTGCAGCAATCGGCAATATCAGAGCAAGTAGCAACCGAAAACCTACTGCAGTCTAAAGCAGAATGGCACCCTACCCTTGATTTTGCCACGTCTCATTCCTACTCAAATTACCCATGGGGAGAACAAAGCTCTAAAAATACATATTCGTCAAATTACGGTTTAAACACATCATGGACTGTATGGAACGGTCAACAACGCGAAAACACAATTAAACGAGATAAAATCCAGACCGAGATTTCAAAACTAAACACTGTCGACATATTCCGGACTCTTGAAACAGACCTGCTTCAGGTTTATATAAACATTTTATACGCCTTGGAGTCTGTAAATATATACAGCGAAACAGAAAAACTAAGCCAGGCACAAGCACAACGTGCCAAACAGTTAATGGAGGCTGGCCGGCTATCAAGAGTAGACTACACACAGCTGCAATCGCAATACGAGCAAGACCACTACAACCTCGTAAACGCACGCGGCACATTCTACACTCGCCGTATGGAACTTAAACGCCTTCTCCAACTTGGCATTGACTCAACAATGGAAATAGTACCGGTGCATTGGGATAAACCAGAAGTAATGGCAGAGTTGCCTCCTATGGATGAATCATATTCAATGGCTGTAGACACAGATATTCGTATTCAAGCATTGAAACTACAAAAAGAATCCGCAACAGCCGACATCGACATTGCCGCTGCCGGAAATTCTCCGTCAGTATCGCTCAATGCAGGTATAGGTACAGCATATTCAACTCCAGGCCCTGCTTTCGGAAACCAACTTAAACAGCGTGTCAGTGAATCTGTAGGTCTGACATTGTCAATACCGATTTTTGACAACAGGCGTACAAAAACAGCAAAATCAAAAGCACAACTACAAAAAATAAATGCGGAACTAGACATCCAGTCACGGTTAACGGAAATAGCCCAAAATGTAGAATCATGGTACATCGACCTACGCGCGGCACAATCACGCTATGTGGCAGGTATTGAACAAGAAAAAGCGGCCAAATTAAGCCATGACCTTGTTAATGAACAGTTTTCATTAGGCCTGGTTAACACGGTTGAGCTGATGACAGCCCATAACAACCTGTTACAGGCCAGGCACTCTTTGCTACAGGCAAAATATATGGCAATGCTTGGTCACAAAATGATTCAATTCTACCGCACAGCACAAATAACACTTCCATAACAAACAAGTATCCCATATGACACTTAAAGAAACTACATTGTCCTTATTTTTAACGTTCTTGCTATTTTCTTGCAATAACACACCAAAAGTAACGCTTTCAACAACAAAAATTGAAAAAGGAGACATCTCTCAATCTGTAACAGCAACAGGCACCGTAGAATCAGTAACACAGGTAGACGTAGGCACACAGGTTACAGGCATTATTGACAAACTATACGCAGATTTCAATACTGTTGTTTCCAAAGGACAACTCATTGCCGAAATCGAAAAGACGCTACTGGAAAGCGAGCTGCGTAGTGCTGATGCAAATATGGAATCGGCCCGTGTAACTTTCGAATATAACAAAACAAACTACGAACGCGATAAAAAGCTGCACGATAAACAACTCATATCGGACTACGAATTCCAGACCTCGGAACGTGACTACCATGTGTCGCTCACATCCTACCAGAAGGCCCAGGCCGACAGAGTTCGTGCTGCTAAAAATCTGAATTATGCCGAAATATACTCCCCTATTGACGGTGTTGTCATTTCTCGCGATGTAGAGGTAGGACAAACCGTAGTATCAAATATGAACGTTGCAAACCTATACACCATTGCCGACCTTGACAACATGCAGGTTGTAGGCAATGTTGACGAAGCCGACATAGGACAGGTAAAAACAGGTCAAGAAGCCACATTCACTGTCGATGCCTATCCTGAAAGCATATTCAAAGGCCATGTCACACAAGTGCGGCTAAATCCGACAACGGAAAGCAATGTAGTTACTTATGAAGTTATCGTAGCCGCACCCAACCCGGACCATAAACTTATACCGGGCCTTACAGCAAACCTAACCATATATGTTACACAAGAAAAAGGCATTCCTTTAGTTGCAAACCAGGCATTCCGCTTCACTCCCAACAACTATCCGGAAGCTGTTTCCAATGAACAATTACCCCGGCTAGAGTCCGGACAGAAATTGCTGTGGATAGTAAGCAACAACAAACTTAAACCTGTTGCCGTTACCATCGGGGCCTCAAACGGAATAAACACGCAAATCATATCAGGAATTGCGCCAGGAACAGAAGTCGCACTTGAATATTCCGTTTCAGAAATCCTCAAAACACCTGCCGGTGAACAGGGCGATCGCAGTCCGTTTGCACCAAGGCCTCCGGAACGTAAAAAAGAAAAATAAAAATGGAACAGAAAACATTACGACAAATAATAAAAGTTGAGCACTTGCGTCGCGACTTTATGGTTGGGAGCGAAAAAGTACATGCATTGCGCGACGTGTCTTTTACAATAAACCAAGGTGAGTTTGTAACAATAATGGGAACATCCGGATCAGGGAAATCAACATTGCTGAATTTACTCGGATGTCTTGACACCCCTACTTCCGGGCAATATTTACTTGACGGGGTTCCTGTACAATCAATGTCAAAAAACGAAAGGGCTATAACCAGAAACCGAAAAATCGGGTTTGTGTTTCAAAACTACAATCTTCTGCCCAAAACTACTTCCATAGAAAATGTTGAATTACCATTATTGTATAATTCAACAGTAAGTTCTATCGAACGCAGAAAGCATGCCATAAAGGCTCTGGAGGCCGTTGGACTAAGCGACCGTCTTTACCACAAGAGCAACCAGATGTCCGGCGGCCAACAACAGCGAGTAGCTATAGCCCGTGCCCTGGTAAACGACCCTGTTATTGTTCTAGCCGACGAAGCCACCGGAAACCTGGACACACGCACATCATTTTCCATATTGGTGCTTTTCCAACAGCTTCATGCCCGGGGAAGAACAATTATATTCGTCACTCACAATCCGGAACTTGCCGCTTATTCGTCGCGCAACATTGTGCTGCGCGATGGCAAAATTGTATCTGACACTGTCAATAATTCGCCACAATCTGCACTTGAAATTTATAAATCGCTGCCTGTCGACAACGACTAAAACAGTAAAAAATAATAACAATGAATTTCGGCAATCTATTAAAAATAGCTCTGAAAGCTTTAAACAACAACAAGCTGCGATGTTTCCTAACAATGCTGGGAATTATAATCGGTGTAGCGTCTGTAATAACCATGCTGGCAATAGGCCAAGGGTCAAAAAACAGCATAAAGGCCCAAATTTCCGAAATGGGCTCAAACATGATAATGATACATCCGGGAAACATGCAGCGAGGTGGTGTACGGCAAAGCGCCGATGACATGCAAACGCTCCAGGTTGAAGATTACCAAACTATCCTTGAACAGGCAAAATACATATCGGCAGTGTCTCCGTCGGTAAATTCAGCCGGGCAATTTATAAACGGCAACAATAACTATCCATCAACAATATACGGTATTACACCTGATTATCTTGACATACGCAAAGTAAAAATTCAGGATGGAATAATGTTCTCGGAACAGGACATTAAAAGTGCGGCAAAAGTTTGCCTGCTAGGCAAAACCGTTATAGACAACCTTTTCCCCAATGGGGAAGATCCTGTTGGCCGTGTAGTGAGGTTTAATAAAATACCATTCACGGTAATAGGCACATTGGAACCCAAAGGAACCAATTCAATGGGAATGGACCAGGACGATGTGGTACTTGCACCATACACAACTATAATGAAAAGAGTTCTGGCAATAGACTATATTCAAAGCTTATTCGCATCAGCCAAGGACGAGTCGCTAACAGACCAGGCCATAGACGAAGTAACCGGAATCCTGCGTGCAAACCATAAACTGAAGGACAACGCAGATGACGACTTTACAATACGCTCACAACAGGAACTTAGCCAAATGATGAATTCCACATCAGACATGATGACCATGCTGCTTGCATGTATTGCCGGAATCTCACTCCTTGTAGGCGGTATAGGCATTATGAACATTATGTATGTTTCCGTAACCGAACGTACGCGCGAAATAGGCTTACGAATGTCTATCGGGGCCCGCGGTGTCGACATTCTGTCACAATTCTTAATAGAAGCCATAATAATAAGCGTGACAGGTGGAATAATAGGAGTAATTATAGGTACAATTGCATCATGGCTTGTTAACGCAATTGCACATTGGCCGGTGGCCATACAAATATACTCCGTAATACTGTCATTTGCCGTATGCACCGTTACAGGAATTTTCTTCGGATGGTATCCGGCTCAAAAAGCAGCCAATCTTGACCCTATAGAAGCTATACGTTATGAATAAACCTGCAGCAACAAATACCCCGGCCCTTTCACCCAGATGGCTGACTTTTGCCATACACCTGCTATGTCTTATTATCATATTTATACTGCCAGACGTTGTATTGAGCAAAAGTCTGAATATAACAGGCCAGTCATGGCGTATGTATTCAAAATCACTTATATACGTAGCTGTATTCTATATCAATTACTACCTGATTATAGAACACTGCATTAACAAATCAAAATGGGTTCTCCGCCTTGCAGTATCAAACCTGATATTACTTATAATAAGCCTGTTGCTCATAGCATTCATTTTCATTCCGCCGTCAGGCCACATGTCTAAACCGCCACACTATAGCGGAAGCGCCGAAGAATATATAATGCTTAGACATGCAACATTCCTATTACGGGAAACCACAATGATAATTCTCACCGTTGGCCTGAGTGTTGCAATGAAGCTTAGCGACAACTGGATAAAGATTACGCGTCAACACGACCAAATGCTGGCCATACAGCGTAAAGAAGAACTGGAATCACTTAAACGGCAACTAAATCCTCATTTTTTATTTAACACACTAAACTCCATATACGCACAAATTGCCCTGTCACCAAATAGTGCACAAAACGCCGTACACCAGCTTAGCAGCCTGTTACGGTACGTACTATACGAAAATGCGCCATCCGTACCACTTTCCAAAGAACTTGACTTCATAAACAACTATGTCAAACTGATGAGCATGCGTATTGGAAACAGATTGCCGGTAAAACTCAACCTTGACCCAGGGGGGCACGACAACTTACATATAGCACCGCTCATATTCATTTGCCCTGTCGAAAATGCATTCAAGCATGGAAATACAGGAATGCCCGATGCAGAAATAACTATAAGCATAACCTGCAGCAACACCATTGTGGAATGTTTGATAATAAACCATACAGCCGGCAATGAAAATATAAAAAATTCAGGTATAGGCCTTGGCAATCTGCAACGCCGTTTACAGCTGATATATGGCGAACGGGCTAAAATGACCAGCCAGCTGTCAGACAATATATTCGTATTCAACCTTAAAATAGATTTATCCTCATTTTAACACAAACACAATGATAACACTTCGCACAGTAGTAATAGACGATGAGCCATTAGCACAAGAACTGATAGCCAGCTATATCGACAAAACGCCATATATGGAACTTGTTGGAAGGTTCTCATCCGCCCAGGAGGCAATAAAAACAATATTGGAAGACAAAATCGACCTGCTCTTTCTTGACATAAACATGCCTCAACTGAATGGTATGGAATTTGCGCGAATTGTACCTTCCCACTGCAATATCGTGTTTGCCACAGCTTATGAACAATATGCCATTGAGGGATTCAAAGTCGGAGCCATAGACTACCTTATGAAGCCTGTAAGCTATGACGAATTCATCACAGCGGCAAATAAAGCCCTAAACCGGGTTGAACTGCATCAACAGGCCGTTGCACAGCAAAACAAACGCGACTGCATTATTGTCAAAAGCGACTATAAACTTGTACAGATTCCATTAGAATGTATAGAATTTATAGAAGGGTTGAAAGACTATGTAAAAATACATGTAAACTACCAGCAACAAAGCATAATATCACTAATGGGCATGAAAGCATTGGAAAATTTTTTGCCAAGCGACAAATTCATACGCGTACACCGCTCCTACATTGTAGGCACACGGCACATACGCATAATCGAACGCAACAGGATAATATTTGCCAATCATTCAGTTCCGGTGTCCGACTCATATAGGCAAGCGTTCATTAGCTATATCAATACGAATTCCCTACAACCCAATAAAAACAACGCTGAAACCGATGAGTAGAATATAAATCAGGCTAAAATACACATCAAAATTACGCAAATAGCCATAAAATGTGTAATTTTGCACACTATAAATTCGTATCTGTATAAACAATGTCAATAAAAACTCGCGAAAAACTCATAGAAGTAGCACGTCAGCTATTTGCCCACAAAGGTATTGAAAACACAACAATGAGCGACATCGCGAGCGCATCATACAAAGGCCGTAGAACTATATACACATACTTCAAGAATAAACGGGAAATATATAATGCCGTTATAGAAAGTGAAAGCGAGCAACTTGTAGGGCAACTGCGCGAAATTGCATCAGCCGATATGACACCTGTAGAAAAATTACGCCGGTTCATAGATGTCAGGCTTGACATTGTGGAAGAAACAGTAAGCCGTCAGCACGATACACCAATGTTCAGAACTTTGTTTCTGCGCGAGGTTCGAAAAATGGAGCGTATACGTAAAACTGCAATTGAAAAAGAACTCGAACTGCTACACCAGATATTGACAGACGGAATAAATGCCGGATGCTTTGTAAAAGAAAAAGCACAAGGAGTATACTCAATTATGTTGATGATGTTTCAGGGAATTGAGTTATCATACATGCGCGACAACTTTACCCAAATGAAAGTTAACCAGCTAAAACTACGCGAACAAGCCAAGCAGTTTATAGCCGATGCTTTATGCACACCGGCACAAGCCGGCGTATAAAAGACATGCATTATAATGGCAATATTAACTTAAAATGCTTATATTTGCATAAGCAAATAAATTTTACAACCCAAAATAAACCAATTATGAAATTACTCGAAGGAAAAACAGCCCTTATCACAGGTGCTGCCCGCGGAATTGGAAAAGCACTTGCCCTGCGCTTTGCCCAGGAAGGAGCCAATATTGCATTCACCGACCTTGTAATAGACGAAAACGGTAAAGATACAGAAAAAGAAATAGAAGCACTTGGTGTAAAAGCAAAAGGATACGCATCTAATGCTGCCGATTTCAATCAGACAAAAGAAGTGGTTCAACAGATTGTTAACGACTTCGGCCATATCGACATACTTGTAAATAATGCCGGCATAACAAAAGACGGCTTGATGTTACGCATGACAGAAGCACAATGGGATGCCGTTATAGCAGTAAACCTTAAAAGCGCGTTCAACTTCATCAATGCCATTCTTCCGCTAATGATGCGTCAGCGTAGCGGTTCAATAATAAACATGGCATCAGTTGTAGGCGTACACGGAAATGCCGGACAGTCCAACTACGCAGCATCTAAAGCCGGCCTTATAGCCCTGGCTAAATCAATAGCACAGGAAGTAGGCTCGCGAGGCATACGTGCAAATGCCATTGCACCCGGATTTATAGAAACGGCCATGACTGCCGCCCTACCCGACGATGTCCGTGCCGAATGGATTAAAAACATACCTTTGCGTCGTGGCGGACAAGTTGGCGATATTGCCAACGTTGCAGTATTCCTGGCATCCGACATGTCATCGTATGTAACCGGACAGGTTATTCAAGTTGACGGCGGTATGAACATGTAGGCAGAATACCCGTTATATAATTACATTGGGCATTCGTTCGCTACACATCGCAGCGTACGGATGCCTTTTTACAAAAATTATGCTCACATACAACACCCAGCTACAAAAACTTATTTTGCCTGAATACGGACGGAACATTCAGCAAATGGTTGACCACTGTCTTTCTATTGACAATCGCGAGGAACGTACAGCATGCGCACATTCCATAATTTCGGCAATGAGCAATCTGTTTCCTGCGTCACGCAATAATCCGGATTTCAAACAGCAATTATGGGACCACCTGGCCATAATGTCGAACTTTGAACTGGACATAGACTTTCCGTTCGATGTCGTAAAAAAAGAACAACTTTCAACACGCCCCGAACAAGTACCATATGAAAACGGCAATTTCCGCTGGCGTCATTATGGTAAAAACCTTGAGTATATGATAGGGCGCGCGGTAGAAATGCCCGAAGGTCCAGAACGGGAAGCTCTTGTTCTATTGTTGGCCAATCACATGAAAAAACTGATGCTAGCAGTGAACCCAGAAGGCGTGGACGACGCAAAAGTGTTCAACGATCTTGCCATATACAGCCGCGGGGCAATAAGACTATCGCCTGAAAATTACAAATTACACGAATTTAAGGCAGAAATTCCACCTCAAACCTCTAAAAAGAAAAAGAAGAAAAAATGAGTACGTTCATTGTCGAAGGCGGACACCCCCTTCACGGAAACATAACACCACAGGGTGCAAAAAACGAAGCGCTACAGATTTTATGTGCAACATTGCTAACACCGGAGAAGGTAGTTGTGGAAAACCTGCCTGACATATTGGACATAAACAATCTCATAGCACTTCTGTCTGATATGGGCGTGAAAGTTGAAAAACAATCGGCCCACAGCTATTCTTTTCAAGCCGACAACATTGATATAGAATATCTTAAAACGCCTGAATTTTTACGTAAAGCGGCTTCGCTACGCGGTTCGGTTATGATTGTCGGACCATTGGTTTCGCGGTTTGGACAAGCCATTCTGCCAAAACCGGGAGGCGACAAAATTGGACGCAGAAGGCTTGACACTCATTTTATAGGCATACAGAAACTTGGAGCTCAATTTGAATACCTTACAACTTCCAAAGCATATAGCATAACAGCACCTAACGGACTGTCCGGGTCATATATGCTCCTTGATGAAGCATCCGTTACCGGAACTGCAAATATCATCATGACTGCCGTAATGGCACACGGTACAACCACCATATATAACGCGGCGTGCGAGCCATACATACAGCAATTATGTAAAATGCTATGCCGAATGGGGGCCAAGATATCAGGTATCGGGTCTAACCTGCTCACCATAGAAGGTGTTGAATCGCTTTGCGGAACAACACACAGAATTTTACCCGATATGATTGAAGTAGGCAGCTTCATTGGCATGGCAGCAATGACAGGTAGCGAGATTACGCTTAAAAATGTGTGCTACGACGAGTTAGGCATCATGCCCGATGCATTTAAAAGGCTGGGAATAGAAATTGTACGCCAAAACGACGACATACATATTCCGGCCCATGACGGTTACACCATAGAAACATTTATGGACGGGTCAATAATGACATTTGCCGATGCACCATGGCCAGGCCTGTCGCCCGACCTGTTGAGCGTATTTTTAGTTGTAGCAACCCAGGCAACAGGCAGCGTGCTGATACATCAGAAAATGTTTGAAAGCCGCCTGTTCTTTGTTGACAAACTTATAGACATGGGTGCACGCATAATTCTATGCGACCCACACCGAGCTGCCGTTATAGGGTCAGGCCGTCTTAATTCATTACGCGGCACAACAATGGTATCACCAGATATTCGCGCAGGAATTGCCATGCTGATTGCTGCCATGAGTGCACAAGGAGTAAGTCAAATACAAAATATTGACCAAATTGACCGTGGCTACGAAAACATTGACAAGCGCTTAAACTCCCTAGGTGCTAGAATAACACGCTATTCAGACTAAAATAATGATTACGGAAAATGAAATTGTGCATCTGGGACATTTCGGCAAAGCGCATGGTATAAATGGGGAAATTAACCTGTACACTGATATTGAAGCCGAAAATATGGACATTGAAAATCTGAAAATGGTTGTAGTCAATATTGATGGAATATTTGTTCCGTTTCAGGTGTCATCCATGCGCAACAAACGATACGACAGCTATATCGTGCAGTTGACAGACATCAATAACGAAAAACAGTCTCGCAAATTGACCAATCTTGATGTTTTTGTTATGAAAAAAGACAACATCATTCAGGAACAATCCGATTCTGACGGGCTGTATGCTACAGACCTGATTGGTTATACCATAATTTCAGCCTCAGACGGAGGGATAATTGCCGGGAAAATAACTGATGTCGACATATCAACCGAAAATGCCCTGTTTATTATAAAAAATAGTAGTTCGGAAAACACGTCACTCATTCCAATTGTCAACGAAATGATACAGGATATAAATCCGGAAACAAAAACAATAGTCATGCAGCTACCTGAAGGTCTTCTTTCAATTAACAACAGCTGAGAAACTCCACAATACGTAAAAACAGTTAAACAACACAGGCCGTAAAACTTCATTACGGCCTGTGTTGTTTATTTAGTAGAAAACAGATTCAGAATTGCAATAGCGATTGAAATCACACTATAAGTTAATTGGATAGCTTATTTAAGGGTGGATGAAAGTACTACCCGTTGCATTCGGAATAAACAATAAATAATTCTAATTATTAAAAAATCCAGACTTTCGGATACGCGACCGGAAGTCTGGATTTTTTAATTCACTAATCGTATTTAATCTAATCATTATCCGTTGATTCTGCCTTTGGTGTGTTGTCTGTTTCTTCGGAAACATCAGGCAGGGCCGGTATTGCAGGAGGCGTAGGCAGTGCTTTCGGCTCATTTTGGCTGGCAAATATCTCATCAGTCCTTGATTTCCACTGTCTTGGTCCAAATATACGTTCTACATCTTCCGTAAATATAACCTCACGGGATATTAATGTATCGGCAAGTTCGCCATGTCCTGATGCATACTGTTTAAGTATTTGCTTAGCTCGCTCATACTGCTCGTTAATCAGACGTGAAACTTCTGCATCAATATCCTTTGCGCGCTCCTCCGAATACGGTTTAGACAAACCATATTGCTGTCCGGTTGAATCGTAATAGCTCAGGTTTGGCAATTTCGAGCTCATGCCATAATATGCCACCATGGCATAAGCCAACTTGGTAACACGTTCCAGGTCGTTAGCCGCACCCGTAGATATATGGCCAAGGAATAATTCCTCTGCAGCACGTCCACCCAGCGTTGAGCACATTTCATCCAGCAATGCCTCGGTAGGCGTTATCTGACGTTCTTCAGGCAAATACCATGCAGCACCCAGAGCCTTGCCTCGCGGAACAATAGTAACCTTAATAAGAGGTGAAGCATACCGCAGGTGCCATGAAACTGTAGCATGTCCGGCCTCATGTATTGCTATTGATCGTTTTTCCTCGTCAGTAGTTATTTTGGAACGTTTTTCAAGACCACCGATTATTCTGTCAACGGCATCATTAAAATCTTGCCGCTGAACACTTGACTTATTATGCCTTGCAGCTATCAATGCAGCTTCGTTACACACATTTGCAATATCGGCACCGGAAAATCCAGGAGTCTGACGGGCCAATGTCTCCACGTCAAGCGACTCATCTGTCTTAATATTACGAAGATGGACATTAAATATTGCCACACGGTCGTTCAAGTCAGGCAAATCAACATATATCTGCCTGTCGAATCGTCCGGCACGAAGCAGGGCCTTGTCAAGAATGTCTGCACGGTTTGTTGCAGCCAGTATTATTACACCGGAATTCGATCCAAAGCCGTCCATTTCTGTAAGCAATTGATTAAGCGTGTTTTCACGCTCGTCGTTCGCACCCATGTTGGGTTTTTTCCCTCGTGCACGGCCAACAGCATCAATTTCATCAATGAATACAATACACGGGGCTTTTTCCTTTGCCTGCCGGAACAAGTCGCGTACGCGCGACGCTCCTACTCCGACAAACATTTCAACAAAGTCAGAACCCGACATTGAGAAAAACGGTACGTTTGCTTCTCCAGCAACAGCTTTGGCCAAAAGAGTCTTACCTGTTCCGGGAGGTCCTACCAAAAGTGCCCCTTTAGGAATTTTACCACCCAAATCCGTATATCGCTTGGGGTTCTTTAAAAATTCCACAATTTCTTCAACTTCGGTTTTTGCTTCCGAAAGTCCGGCAACATCTTTAAACGTTACCTGTATAGGGCCGTCCTTATCGAATATTTTAGCTTTTGATTTACCAACTGAAAATACTCCTCCCGAACCGCCGTCTTTTCCCGACATACGCTTCATTATAAAGAACCAAAAGGCAATAAGCAATACAAACGGCGCTATCGACCATATCATTGAAGAAATGTTAGAGCTTTTTTCATACTTGACACTTCCTTTAAAATAACCGTCCTGCTGCCACTGGTCAATCTTGCTCTGAAAAGAATCGGCACTTGGTATATTGGTTGTTACAATTGGCTGCTGGCCGGGCGAAAACTGTTTCTTAAAGACAACCTTTGCAAGTGAATCGTTCAGAAACGCGGCGGCACTCGGATCTTCACCGGTATAAACAACTATCTTTGTCACACCGCCCGACATTACGTACTGCTCGAACTTGTTGTACTCTACGTTTTCTTTCGAAACAGTATTATCATTATCGGCAAAATATATACCGCCCAATATCAACAATATTACGGCATACATCCAGAATATACTGAATTTTATGCCTTTTTTCTGTGGTCTTTTAGGTTCCATTTACAAGAGCCTTTTATAATATTAAATTTATAGTCTGACTTATCAATAAAACAGTTTCCCCAGCTAATCAAGGTTAGGAACCTGAACAGAAGGAGCATCACTCCACAATTCCTCAATATTGTAGAACTGACGGCTTTCTGGAAGGAATACATGCACAAGTATCTCGCCGTAATCTATAATAATCCATTGCGAATTCTGATATCCGTCATAATTAAACGGCTTTATGCCTGATTCTTTCTGAACATACTCGCGCACACTGTCGGCTATAGATGAAACATGCATTGTTGAGGAGCCCTGACATATAATGAACTCATTAGCTATGGAGCCGTCTGTCTGACTCAAATCTATAATTGTAATGTCTTTACCCTTCCTTTCCTGAATTCCTTCTACTATAAGGTTTGATAGTGTTCTTTTTTCAGTCATATATTTATGTGAATATTAAATTGCAAATTTAGTTAATTTATACGACACGCAGCATTAACTGACGTTAATAAAACTACAACAAATATAATCAGGCAAATGCTCATTAACTTTGTTAAATATGCCTTTATTTATTCATAACGGAGAGATTTTGCCGGAGAGATTTTCGAAATAATCCTAACAGGTATAAGCAGCATAGACCATGATACTACAAATACCCCTACATTCAATATAATGGCGGCAAACAAGTTCAAACGCACGGGCACGTAACTCAAATAATATGCCGACGGATCAAGCGGTATGATATGCCACACATATTGAACCATAACTATTAACAGCGCAACAGCATTTCCTATTATCATTCCGCGCAACACAAGCCGCCATCCTATAGCCGTAAATATATGACGGACCTGTTTGTCGGAAGCTCCCATAGCTTTCAGCAACCCAATTGTCGATACTCGTTCAAGTATAATTATAAACAGGCTTGAAATCAATGTAAACCCGGCAACAAGCGACATCAAAATCAATATAACAACAACATTTGTATCCAACAGTTCAAGCCAGTTCAAATACATCATGGCATTATCGTTCACTGTTGTAATTCTGTATGTTCCGCTCAGTTTGCCGGTATATGCAGAAAGCATCATTCTTTGCTGAAGACCTAATGCAGAATCGTCGATTTTATCCGCATTAAAACATTCCAAGTCAATCTGCGACGCCTGCCCGGCACTTATAGAATGAAGTCTTTGCAAAACATGTAACGGCACAAAAGCATATACCTTGTCATAATCACTGAAATTTGTATTATATATGTCCGACACTTCAAACCGCCGAGCCCTGACAGTGCCGTCTATAAAAAAATAGGCATATACCTTGTCTCCGCAATTTAACTTCAAGGAGTTAGCCATCTGGCTGGATATTACTATTTTATTCCCGTCAAACAAATACTCTATACCATTATTGCCTGTCAGATTAGCCCTTACAAATTTCGCAGTTGGACTGTCTGATTCAATTCCATATAATACAATACCTTCGAAATCATTTTCGGTTTTTAATATTGCAGGCTGTTTTATGCTGAGACTATAACTTTTAAACAATTCAGAGTCATCTATAATGCTTTTCAGCTCGGCATCTAATGTTAGGAAGTCTGTTGCTGGTTCAGAAACGCTATCAGAATAAGCATGCGATGCCAGAATGCTAACCTGCGACTCAAAACCTGCAACCTTATCCTTTATTTGCTTTTTAAATCCGGAAACTATGGCAATTGAAAGCAGCATAACCATAACAGAAAGGGCTATTCCCGATATAGCTATAATCACACTCGTTGATAAACGTTGCGTATTGTCGCTATTCAGCCTTAACCGGCGTGCTATAAAATATGTAGCTTTCATATAAGTGGTTGTTTAATTACATAGTGTTCGCCCGGGATATGCCTTCAATGCTTCCGACAAAACTTTCATAGCAACAGCCAGTTCCGGTTTTTCAAGCATATAGGCAATACGCACTTCATCACGGCCCATGCCCGGAGTTGTGTAGAAACCGGATGCCGGAGCCATAAATACAGTTTTTCCCTCATACTGAAAATCCCGAAGGCACCACTCACAAAATTTGTCGGCATCATCAACCGGCAACCGTGCTACCGTGTAGAAAGCACCCATAGGTATAGGTGAATAGCACCCAGGTATTTTATTAATTTCATCAATTAAAAACTTTCGTCTTTCCACATACTCGTTATATGTAGCCAGCATATATTCTGACGAGGTGTCAATCGATGCCTCTGCTACAATTTGCCCAAGCAATGGCGGGCTAAGACGAGCCTGGCAGAACTTCATTACATTTTGTTTCAGCTGCTTATGTTTTGTAATAAGAGCCCCTATACGTATTCCGCATTCATTATATCTTTTCGATACGGAATCGATTAACACCACCTGATTTTCAATATCCGGCAAATGAAAAGCCGATATATACGGAGCCCCGGTATAACAGAATTCACGATACACCTCGTCGGAAAAAAGAAACAGGTCGTGCTTCTTAACAAGGTCGCGAATCTGTAGCATTTCCTTCATTGTGTACAGGTATCCTGTCGGATTATTAGGATTACAAATCAGTATACCCTTTGTCCGTGAAGTGATAAGTTCTTCAAATTTCTCAACCGGGGGCAATGCAAAACCCTCGTCAATACTCGACGGCACCGTAATAATTTTTGCCCCGGCCGAAATAGCAAAAGCCATATAGTTTGCATATGCAGGTTCCGGCACTATTATTTCATCGCCAGGGTCAAGACATGCCATAAACGCAAACAACACAGCTTCCGAACCTCCAGTGGTCACTATAATGTCGTCAACATCAACATCTATAGAAAATTTCTTATAATACTGGCACAGCTTCTGTCGCAAAGATAATAATCCTTCCGAGGGGCTATATTCCAAAATGCTCCGGTCAATACTTTCCAAAGCCGCAATACCCTCTCTAGGTGTAGGCACATCGGGCTGTCCAATATTTAAATGATATACCTTTACCCCTTTCTCCTTGGCAACATTTGCAAGCGGCACAAGCCGCCTTATAGGAGAAGCCGGCATTATCGTTCCACGTTCTGATACGTATGGCATACTTAAATTTAATTTTCATGAATTATCGTATTCGAACAGCCAGAGTCATATGAATAGATAAATCAAATTTGCAGGATTAATATAATATTTGTGGGACTGCAGTATATGCCGTCCCACAAATTAATTCATATATTCTTTTCTTTAATTGGGGCTACATTGCCTCAACACGCTTCAGGTTAGCGTCGTCATTGAGCGAATAGTAAAGGCTACGCAATATTCGCTTTGCCTCAGAAACCATAGAATCGTCAAGAAGGGCATTTTCCAGATATGGAATAGCTTCGCGCAATATCGGATCTATTTTTTCCTCACGAAGCTTATTATACTCCGGTGTAGGCAAGTTCGTTGCGTTATCCGATATTTCTGCGGCCTGGGCAAATATTACACGGCCAAGGTCAAACTGAATTTTAGGCGACTTCGGATCAAGTTGTGCGGCCTTCTCAAAACATTCACGAGCTTTCACCAAATCTTTTTGACTTTGATACAAAATGCCAAGCACGTCATACAAGTCTGCATTATCAGGACTAACCTCGATTGCCTTTGTTAAAAGCTGCTGGGCTTCGGCATACTGTTCGTGATTAATCTTATCGTTGATAATAATATTCAGATATTTTACAACAGAATCACCGTGAAGCTTATTCCCTATTTCGGCATATTCAATAACCTTTGCATCATTTTTGGCTTCTGCAGCGGCTGCAATGGCAAAGTCTATAGTCTGCGGATCGTTCTTAGTGGTTGCCACAGCATTGTCAAATGCTGCCAATGCCTCAGGGTACATCTGTGCCTGAAGCGCAGCCAGACCTTTAAAGTATTCAAAATCACCGAAAACTGTATCTCCATATGCTTTTGGTGCCTTGTTGCCAAGAGATTTATTGTTGGGAAGGCCAACATATATATCCCATGCGTTATAGGCATTTTTGAAATCTTTTGCATAGTACAAAACTTCTCCGGCCGATGCGAAATCATCTTGAAATTCAAGAATTTTCTTTACCATATCCTTTGAATATTTTGTCTTAACCTTTACACTGCCGTCTTTCTGCAATTTTGGTTGGCCGGTCTTTTTGTCAATTTCCGGCACTGTGTCCAAAGGAAAAGCTGTCATAAAGTTATTATAACCGTTTATAAGGGCCACCGACATTTTGACATCGTTATATTTATCGATATTTGCAGCTGCCTTCTGAAGTTTCTGGTTCATATAGTCGCCGAACTCTATGTTTCCGGCCACAAACCAAGTCCTGGCATCTTCTTTTGATTCAGGATTAGTCAGTGCAGGCGCAAGCTCCTTACGGGCCGCTTCAAAATCAGCATTGAATCCTTTGGATTTTCCTTCAACTTCGTTGACAAGATTCTTTTGGGCTGAGACTGCCGTTACAGACAGCAATCCTACAGCTAAGATGCATAATTTTTTCATAATTATAACAAGGTATTATTAGGTTGTTTTTTGCAATTATTGTTATTCATTTGATTCTTCCATGTCAACCTCATCGTCGGCTTCGTTTCCGTCGACATCTGGTTCTTCAACTACCGGATCGTTCAATTCCTCGCCGTCAACAGTTTCAGCCTGGTCGTCAGGGTCGGTTGGTACGGCACACACTGATGCAATAACATCGCCTCTGCGGTCAAGGTTTATCAAACGTACACCCTGGGTTACACGTCCGGCCTCTTTTATATCGGCAACACGGATTCGCAGAGTTATTCCGGAACGGTTTATAATCATGAGGTCTTCCTCGTCATTCACGCTCAGGAATCCTACCAATTGTCCGGTACGTTCTGTGACATTGATAGTTTTCATGCCCTGTCCTCCGCGGTTGTGCGGCGTATATGCATCAAGCGGAGTGCGCTTTCCAAAACCGTTTTCAGAAATCACCATAACTGTATTTGCACTTTCCGGCTCCATTGTTATCATGCCAACAACCTCGTTATCGTCGGCTACACGCATTCCGCGTACACCAGAACTTACACGCCCCATGGCACGAAGTGACTTTGTGCTAAAGCGGATAGCCTTACCTTGTCGTGCGGCAAGCAATATGTCGGAATTATCATCAGTAAGTTCAACACCTATCAAGGCATCATCTTCGCGAATAATAATAGCTTTCTTACCCTTGGCAAGTACCCTTGAATATTCACTTAGCGATGTTTTCTTTATAATACCCCTACGGGTTGCAAATACAAGGTAGTGCGATCCTGTAAATTCGGCATCATCAAGCTGCTTGCAGGCTATATATGCACGCACCTTGTCGCCAGATTCTATATTCAGCAGGTTCTGCAACGCCCTACCCTTGGTGTTTTTGGCACCTTCAGGAAGTTCGTAAACTTTCATCTTATACACCAGACCCCTATCTGTAAAAAACAGCATTGTGTTATGCATAGAGGCGGTATATATATGTTCTATGAAATCTTCGTCGCGTGTAACAGACCCACGCGCACCTACACCGCCACGGTTCTGGGCACGGAACTCAGTAAGAGGCGTACGCTTTATATAACCCATATGTGATATAGTTATAACCATATCATCATCCGAATAAAAATCTTCGGCATTAAAGTCTCCGGCCGTATAATCAATGTCGGTCATTCGCTCGTCGCCATATTTGTCACGTACCTCTATAAGCTCCGATTTAATAAGTTCTCGACATACATGATCATCGTTCAATATAAGGTTAAGCTCCTCAATACGGGCCATTATTTCCTGATATGCATTGTGGAGTTTTTCCTGTTCCAAACCGGTAAGCTGTCCCAGGCGCATTGCCACGATAGCCGCAGTTTGCTCATCGCTGAGTCCAAAACGATCGGTAAGGGCCTGACGAGCATCATCTTGACGCTTTGAAGCCTTTATTATAGCTATAACCTCGTCGATATTTTCCGATGCAATTATCAAGCCTTGAAGTATATGGGCACGTTCTTCCGCTTTACGCAGGTCAAAACGCGTACGGCGTATAACAACATCATGACGATGTGATATAAACGCCTCCAATATCTGTTTTAAGTTTAATGTAGCAGGGCGGCCGTTCACAATAGCCACATTGTTCACACTGAACGAAGCCTGCAGCTGGGTAAGCTTGTAAAGTTTGTTAAGAACCACATTTGCGTTTGCATCACTTTTCAAACGGATAACAATACGCATGCCCTTATAGTCACTTTCGTCGTTCAGGTCGGCAATACCGTCTATTTTCTTTTCATTTACAAGGTCGGCAATATACTTTATCAGTTCAGCCTTGTTAACATTATAAGGTATTTCTGTAACTATAATATTTTCATGGCTTGCCTCTTGTTCTATTTCGGCCTTAGCCCTTATTATAATTCTGCCGCGTCCTGTTTCAAAAGCATCCTTAACACCGTTATATCCATATATAGTGCCTCCGGTAGGAAAGTCTGGGGCCTTTATATATTTCATCAGCTCGGCAATGGTAAGTTCCGGATTATCAATCAGTGCAACTGTAGCATTTATTGATTCTGTAAGGTTGTGGGGAGGCATGTTTGTCGCCATACCTACAGCTATACCCGATGTGCCGTTTACCAATAAATTCGGTATCCTTGTGGGAAGAACGGTAGGTTCCTGACGAGAATTATCATAGTTTGGCTGAAAATCAACTGTTTCCGCATCGATATCAGCCAACATTTCCTCACCTATACGCTGTAATCGAACCTCGGTATAACGCATAGCCGCCGCTCCGTCACCGTCGACCGAGCCAAAGTTTCCATGACCGTCAACCAATGTATACCTAAGCGCCCAAGGCTGGGCCATACGGACAACAGTACCGTAAATTGACGAGTCGCCATGGGGGTGATACTTACCCATAACCTCGCCAACGCAGTTTGCTGACTTCTTGTGCGGATGGTTGGATGTGTTACCCATTTCGTTCATACCGAAAAGTACACGGCGCTGAACCGGCTTTAAACCGTCACGAACATCGGGCAAGGCACGCGAAACGATAACCGACATTGAATAGTCAATGTAGGCCGATTTCATTTCGTTTTCGATATCAATTTTTAGAATTCTATCTTCTTCCAGCATATTAAAAATATATAAAGTTCTAACCATAAAGACATTGCCATTGGCAAAAACAAAGGCAATTCCAAATGGCCGCAAAACCGCACGGTTCTACCGTCTGACAAACAGAAATGCAGAAACCCGGTTTTGCTTAAATGAAATTTTCACACAAAGATATGAAAATTTTATAATAAAACGGTTATTTTTCACATCGAACTTACCTATGAAAAATAGCATTTCTTGCAAAATTGCACGATATCTTCCAGTATCAAACAATAAGTATACGCAACAAATAAGAATAAACTGTTAATTGACTTTATTTTTCACTAAATTTGTACATACAACAACGTTCTACAGAGCTAATGGAAATAAACGAAGAATTGAAAACTGCGTGGGAATTTGTGGAAAATACGTCCACAAGCGTGTTTCTCACCGGTAAGGCCGGAACGGGCAAAACCACATTTTTAAAAGAATTACGCAACCGTTCTGCAAAAAACATGGTTGTTGTGGCTCCGTCAGGAGTTGCCGCCATTAATGCAGGCGGAGTCACTATACACTCTTTCTTTCAAATACCGCTATCACCTTATATTCCAGGCATACGGCATCAAACAAAGTTTAACATTTCAAAAGAGAAAATACGTATTATCCGGGCCATTGACCTTTTGGTAATTGACGAAATATCAATGGTTCGTGCCGACACACTTGACGCTGTAGACTCTACATTGAAGCGAATACGAGCCAACAACCTTCCATTCGGAGGAATACAGTTGCTAATGATTGGCGATCTTCGCCAACTGTCACCTGTTGTCACCGTAGCCGACGAAACTATTATTTCCCAACATTATGATTCTCCTTATTTTTTCAGCAGCAAGGCATTGGCTAGTCTAAACTACATAACCTTGCAACTGACACACATGTTCCGTCAGTCAAACAAAGAATTTGTCAATCTGCTTAACAACATTCGCCAAAACAAACTTTCAAAAGAAGACTACTGTATTTTAGAAAACAGATACAAACCCGAACTAAAAAACGTAAGGCTGGAAGACTATATACGCCTAACCGCATACAATCGTGACGCTGACAGGATTAACGACTATTCTCTAAAAGCATTACCTGGCCCTTCACATATTTTTAAAGCAAAGATAGAAGGCGTGTTCCCAGAAACGTCGTTCCCTAACGCCTCCGAAATAGAATTGAAAATAAACACCCGTGTAATATTTATACGCAACGACAACACAAGCCAGCAGCGATATTACAACGGAAAAACAGGACATATCAAAGGTTTCCACCCTGCCGGAGTAATTGTCAGGTGCGACAATGAGACAAACGATATTATAGTAGAGCCCCAAACATGGGAAAACAAATCGTATGTTGTAAATGAGGACACTAACACAATAGAAACCACAATAAGCGGACGATACTCCCAACTTCCGCTAAAACTGGCATGGGCAATAACCATACACAAGTCGCAGGGGCTTACTTTCGACAAAGTTATAGTTGATGCCGGATCTTCGTTCGCACCAGGAC
>SSTG01000050.1 GCA_004801635.1 Muribaculum caecicola
CGTATAAGCTTCGTACCCTTTGCCAACAGGGGAAAAATATTGTCATTTTCATCGGGTACCGGGTTTACCACCCTTAACGTAAGACGGTCGGCTGAAACATCATCGACATAAAATACCGGTGCCGCACAATCGGTAACCGGACTACCCGACGCATCGGTAATCAGGGCCATTAGCGTGTCTGACGGGGCAAATATCTTGCCGTTCTCCACCGACACCACTCCGGTTTCATTCTCCGAAGCAGCCTTGTCGGCAGTGATTACCGTTTCACGCGGCAAAGAGTCAACCGAATAATAATCCACCTCCATGCTTTTGCACTGTCTGGCACCGCCTTGACGCGAAATCTGGTCGACAGGCGTAGCCATAGGGCGCACCTTCACCAGGCGCGAGTCAATATCCGACATCAGCAAGTCGGATGCTTCCTGCTGGGTTATCTGTAATGTCAGGGGCGATGAAGATACATGCTTGGCACCCGTAGTGCCGTTTGTAATAACTGGTTCCATAAATTTGTGTGTTTAAAAGTTGATAATCAAGGTAAATCCCATATGCTGACCCTTCGTGACGACAACAAGGGCGACGACTGCACCGGTTGCGATTCGGCACGAACTTCCTCAAACAAGGCCGGCTGGCTTATAAAGTTCTGAGCCGCCTCGTTACGTCCGCGCAAATAGCCCCGCTGTTCTGCTTCGGCTATAAGTTTGTCAACTTCACCAGCCTGGGCGGAAAGTTGTTTTCCACTCTCCTGAGTGCCGGAAACGGAGTTATCCACACCGTCCGGATTATTAATATGCTGTGTTTCCATTATATAAGTATTAGTTGTTTAATTGTGTTTTCCGGATAACAATGCAAATTTACCATGCGCCGGCAGCGGTTGCTTCAAGATATTAGATATGCATACATTTATTTACATATATTAACACTACCATATAATACTCAATACATCCTCACATTTTGGCCGGGTTTACATGCGCTAAGTTTATAACATCAGTTAACTCCACCGAGGCTTGAACTTATCCTCTGTATATTGCAATGTATGGCCTGAGGCCATACATGTGTTAACCCCCGACGTGGACGAGCGCAGAAAGCGCTCGTCCACGTCGGGGAATGCCGGTGAGAGGGAGTGAACCTCAGAGAGGTTCATGTAAAAATACTTTATGTCGGAATCACATTAATTAGCATTATGGATTCGGAACCGGTATTTGCCCGACACGATACGGTATATGGCCGTTGTGCCGCTGTTTCCTACATAGGCAACGCCTTGTGCACGCGCCGCATCAGTACCAGACTCGGTTACCCTTGTTCCGTCAACAGCCAAGGGCAGCTTTACAATTGCGGTACAATTAGGAGGAACGGTTATATTGAACACGACATCGGCACCTTCGCGCTGCCAACGGCTTTCCACCGGGCCGTACATGGAGTTATACAGCCCATACGCCCACTGAAGCCCATCTACAGTCGACGGACTTATTTCTATTTCCGGACTTCCCGTATTGTTGTGGGCAATCTTGATACCGGCCAAATGACGGTAGAAATATTCGCTTATAAGGCAGTAAGGCATATGGTTTATCGATGCGCACGCGGCCCAGTCCTCCCACATGGTGTTAGCGCCGTTTGCCACCATATAGCCCCAGCCGGGATATTCCGGCTGTGTTGCCGCACGCCAGGCTGCTTCGGCATCGTGCTCAGGCAGCCACTTCATCATGGCCCTGGTTCCAAGAAAACCCGTCTTCATCTTATAGCCGCCCGAAGCCAGTTCTTTCAAAAATTTTGTCTTAACGGCATCTGACATAGAATCAGGAACAAGTTTCTCATACAGCGCCACTACGTTTGGAGCCAGGCGGTAGCCTGTAGGCCTGTCACCATAGTATGCAGCCTCGTCAGAATTAAGATAGGCCGCATTGAAATCGCGTTTTACACGGGCTGCCCAGTCGTTATAATAAGCCGTGTCGCGCTCCATCCCGGTCAGTGAAGCTATGCGCGACAAATGGCGCAATATGCTGTAGTAGGTCGACGCAGCATAAGTAATGACACCTTCGGGAGGAGCCAGTATAGACGAACCGCGCAGCGAGGGCAGTATCGAGTCGGCAGGCGACACCCAGTCGCCCAACACCTCGGCCATATGCCCGGGCTTGCCCTTTATTTCATGGCTGCGCGCGTGTTCGGCAAACCGGCGCATAGGCTCGTAAAGTTCCTTTAGCAGCCGCCGGTCGCCATAAAAATCATATAGACTGGCAGGTATGTACAGCATTGCCGCAGGCCAGGTTATAGACACGTCGGCATCGTATCCGGTGCTGGGCGCAACGGTGCATAATCCACCCGACACAGTCTGGGTAGCCGTCAGGTCGCGCATCCATTTGGCGTAGAACTGGGCCATGTCGAAGTTGTATATGGCCGCCTCTGTAGTGAAATACCCGTCGGCTGTCCAGCCTTGTTTTTCACGGTGCGGACAGTCGGTGGGCAGCCCCATCATATTGTTAAGCATGGTTATGCGCGCCATACGCTGCAAACGGTTTGCAACCGTGTCTGAACATTCGAACATGCCTGCCGGACGCAAGTCGGTATGCACAGGCACACCATCCACTCTCAGTACCACGACACCGGTATCGGCCGTAATGCGCACAAACTGGAACCCTTTGTACGAGAAACGGCATTCAAATTCCTCCACACCGCTGCCTTTAAGAATGTAGGCATTCTGCTGCCTTACTTCGGTTGTGGCATCATGAAATGAAGCATAATGCCTGTCGGCCACTGCGGCACTCATTTGCAAACGGGCAGGATGCAGGTTCTTTACAAGCACGGTGTCGCTAGGCAGCTCGCAATACTCCACCAACACCCGGGCACCACGCGGCCCCTTCACCCTTACACGCGCCCATCCGGCAATGTTCTGGCCTATATCGAACAACGTTACACCATCCGGCCTGTCTATACGGCGCACCGGTACATATGGCTCCTGACGGCGTATAGGCGGCAGCATCTGCGCCTTAAGTGCCGACATCGGCCAGTTGACAATACTTGCGGCAGTCCAATCCGTATCGTCGAACCTTGGCGAATCCCAGCCCGGCTGCTCGCGACGGGCATCGTATATTTCGCCAAGACGCGTATCGTCAAACACGACAGGGCCTTCGGCTGTTTTCCAACTGCTGTCGGTAACGGTGTATGTCACGTTTCCGTCGCCATCCACCATACGCAGCAGGGCAATAAGCTTTGGCTGCGAAACCCAACTGCTTTTATACAGCCCCCAGGCATCATTGCACAACGGGTTCAACTGCCCACGGCCTAGCATTACGCCTATGGCGTTCACCGCACCCTTGTTTAGCATCCCGGTAACGTCGTACGTGCAGTAAAGCGACGTGTTGTCAAACGCCGTCCATGCAGGGTTCAGAACGTCGTTGCCCACCCTGCAACCGTTAATCCAGGCCTCGAAATAACCCAGACCGCAAATATACAGTTTAGCCGACTTTATACCGGACGGAACCTCGAATTCCTTGCGCAATAGCGGTGCGGCATCATATGAAGGCTTTACAGAGTCGAAAATCTCCCACAAGTCCAATTCCTGGTAACTCCTTATGGGGCCGCTTGTTCCCATATGCGGAAGCTCGCGGCTTTTATGGGCGGCCCATTCGGAAGCCCATCTGCCGGTTGGTTTAAAAGCAATCCAACGTGCCCCGTTCCAATCGTCGGGACACAATATTCCGGTTGTCCACCACGAAGTCTTTCCCCACGGGCCGGGCTTTCCGTCCTTATCCCACACGCGCACGGTCCAATAACAGGTCTCGAAAGAGTCAAGCGGCCGTCCGCCGAACTCAATTTGACAAGTAGCTGCCGAAGGCACCTTTCCACTGTCCCACAAGTCTGCACTTCCCGGTTTCAGCTTTTCAGGCGACGAAGCCGCCAGAATTTGATAAGCACTTTGCACGGCACCACGCTGGTTTGCCGCATCAAGCGTCCAGCTAAGGCGCGGCGGAAGCGTTGTATGCACACACCCTCCGGCATCAAGATATTCACATCTAAGATTATTCACCTTCATGGCCTGTACCGGCAACCACAGCCACACGGCAACCACAGCCATACACATTACACGTATGTTCATTTGTCAACAATTGGTTTCAACCACAAAAATAACACACAATTCCCATATATCAAAATAAGCTGATAGGCTGCGTATTAATTAATATTATAGCGCAGCCTATCGTTTTAAATATCTTTTCAGGAAATTATTCCCACTCGATTGTTGCCGGCGGTTTCGACGATATGTCGTAACATACGCGGTTAACGCCGCGAACATGGTTAATTATGTCGTTGCTAACACGGGCCATGAAATCGTAGGGCAGATGGGCCCAGTCGGCGGTCATGGCATCGGTAGAGGTTACGGCTCGCAGGGCCACGGCACGCTCGTAGGTACGTTCGTCGCCCATCACGCCCACGCTCTGCACAGGCAACAATATAACCCCGGCCTGCCATACCTTGTCATAAAGCCCCCACTCGCGAAGTCCGCGGATAAATATATCGTCGGCATCCTGCAGAATACGTACTTTTTCGGGAGTGATGTCTCCCAGGATACGTACGGCCAGACCCGGCCCCGGGAACGGGTGACGTGTTATAAGATGCTCCGGCATGCCTAGCTCACGGCCTACGGCACGAACCTCGTCCTTAAACAGCAGCCTCAGGGGCTCGCAAAGTTTCAAGTTCATTTTCTCCGGAAGTCCGCCAACATTGTGATGGCTCTTTATGGTTGTGCCGGTTATTGAAAGCGACTCAATGCAGTCGGGATAGATTGTTCCCTGTGCCAGCCACTTTGCATCGGTAATTTTACGGGCTTCCTCATCAAATACGTCGATAAATCCCTTGCCTATTATCTTGCGTTTGCGTTCCGGGTCGGTAACACCGGCCAGCTCGCTGAAGAATTTCTGACTGGCATCAACGCCTATCACATTAAGGCCAAGGCCTTCATAGTCACGCAGCACGTCGCGGAACTCGTTTTTGCGCAACATTCCGTGATCAACAAATATGCAGGTAAGGTTTTTGCCTATTGCCCGGTTTAACAACACGGCTGCCACCGACGAGTCGACACCGCCCGACAGCCCCAGTATAACACGGTCGTTGCCAAGCTGTTCCTTCAAGGCAGCCACAGTGCTCTCGATAAACGAAGCGGCACTCCAGTCTTGCCGCGAGCCGCAAATGTCAACAACAAAGTTGCGCAACAACTGTGTGCCCTGCGTTGAATGATACACTTCTGGATGGAACTGAACGCCCCATGTCTTTTCGCCATCAACCTGGTAGGCTGCAACTGCCACCTTGTCGGTAGAGGCTATTATGTTAAAGCCTTCGGGAAGCGACGTAATTGTGTCGCCATGGCTCATCCACACCTGGGTGCGCTGGTCAAGCCCGTGCATTAACGGATTCCCACTGTCGAATTTTTCAAGATGTGCACGCCCGTATTCACGTGACGGAGCCGGCTCTACCGTACCGCCGTTGGAGTATGCCATGAATTGCGCGCCATAGCAGATGCCCAAAACCGGAATACGTCCGCGAATGCCTTCAAGACTGGTGCGGAATGCCTTTTCATCGTACACCGAAAAGGGGCTTCCCGACAGGATCACGCCTATTACGGAATCGTCGTATTTGGGAAACTTGTTGTAAGGCACTATCTCGCAGTAGGTGTTCAGCTCGCGTACACGCCGGCCTATGAGCTGCGTTGTCTGCGACCCGAAGTCAAGTATTATTATTTTTTCCTGCATAAATGGGTAGTGATTAGTTTTATGCAAAGTTACATACAATTAACGACATTTTTCCATTAGCGGCACTTATATTTCAACTATTATCCATAACTTAGCGTTATTAATTAACGAATCTTTATGGACCGTAAAGGCAAACTATATTTCCGCTATGGCACGATGGGCTCGGCAAAAACAGCTCTGCTGCTTACCCAGGCCTATAACTTTGAGGAACGCAACATGACATATGCATGTTTAAAGCCGGTTATTGACACTCGTGAAAAAGATTGCGTTATACGTTCACGAATAGGCATAGAACGCCGTTGCAGGTGGATATATGCCGATTCCGACATTTACCAGATGGCGCAGGAAATGTTTGAACAGACAATGACAGTCATCGACTGGTTTCTGGTTGACGAGGCCCAGTTCCTCACTGCCGAACAGGTTGACCAGCTGGCACGGATTGTAGACGACTACGGGTCGAACGTTGTGTGCTACGGACTGCGTACCGATTTCCGCACACGCTTGTTTGAAGGTTCCAGAAGGCTCTTTGAAATAGCCGACTCTATAGACGAAATTAAGAGCACGTGCTCATGCGGACGCAAAACAATTGTCAACGCACGCATAGATGCCGGAGGCGATTTTGTTACAGAGGGCGACCAGGTAGAAATAGGCGGTGACGACAGGTATATTGCCGTTTGCCGCAAATGCTGGCGCAACAACCGCATAGAACAGGCAACGCGCCACACGCTGCCATTTATAGACTTTCCAAAAAACGAATAACTTAATTTCTCCTTACAAACCTATGATACTTGTTTCTCGATTCCTGTTCAAAGCCTTTGCCTCAATTATGATTGCCGGGATTACTACCGCCGGGGCTTTGGCCTCAGAATTGCCTGACGAAGACCTGCATTACTCCATAATGTACAAATGGGGGCTTATAAACAAAGAAGCCGGACGCGCCACACTGTCGCTTAGGAATTATCCGGGCAGATACAAGGCCATGCTGGCAGCACGCACGGTGCCATGGGCCGACAAAGTATACCGCGTGCGCGACACTCTTAAATCGGAAATGGCGAGCCCCTCATGCCTGCCAAGCATGTATGTAAAACTTACCCACGAAGGTTCTGCCAACAATGTCGACCGCCTGTGCTATAGCCGCAACGGCAACGAGGTTACCGTATATTCCCACCGCGAGCGTTCTAAAAACAATGGCCCGGTAACCGTTTCCGACACCGTGCTTCACGGCACACTGCCCGGCCTGGACATGCTTTCAGTTTTCTATTACATGCGCCGGCTCGACTTCCAGTCAATGAAACCCGGCGAAACCGTTGTTCTCGACCTGTTTTCAGGCAGGAAGGTTGAACGCCTGACAATCAGCTACAACGGCCGTCGAACCATAAAATTAAATTCGGGAACACGCCACACTTACGAAGTTACATTCTCGTTTACACAAAACGGCAAGACATCCGACGCACCAATGTACACATGGATTTCTACCGATTCGGCACGCATTCCCCTAAAAATGGAAGGACAACTGCCTTTTGGCAAAGTACAGGCATTTTACACAGGCTCGTCGCAACAATAACAGATTCTTTATTGCGCTACAATAAGCCTGAAAATACTATTCAGACAGCTTAATTACTTTCCTACAGTATATATTAATATGTGAGCCGTTTTTCAGATACTCGGCCGCATGACCACCGTTAACACTGCCGGCCATAGAAGCTTCAAAGCCTTTATGTACAGGGCCCACAGTATAAAAAACAGTGGGTGCATACGATGTTTGTTGCACTATTGTCTCTCCGTCTGTACCCATAACGCTCATAAACACCTCGTCGCCGGGCTTTACACCCATTGAATAGCGCACATAGTATTCTTCTTGATCATCACTATCACTACAGGATGTCAAAACCGGAATTGCCATAACGAGCAACACCACGTACCATAAAAACATTATTATTTTTTGCCGGACAAATTTATATAAAACAGACTTGTCCGGCAAAGTATTTATTTTTAATAAATAAGATTAGTTCACCAAACCGGATTGGCCACCTGGAAATTATAAGTTCCTGAAGCTGCCGTGAAAGTAAGATTCGGATTCCCGGTTCGCGAACCGGGAATAATGTTGCTGATGCCCTCCGCATCAGCAAGCGGCGTACCATAGTCAGACACCTGCGATGCCGTCGATGCCGGCAAGGTTACACAGGCGGCAGAGTTAGCCGGAACGGTGAGCTTCATCGTATACATGCCCGGCTTGCGCTCCCAACGGCATGAAACCTCGCCATACGGAGTCTGGTAAGTTGTTGAAGCATAATTCACATCGCCTACAGGCATAGGGTTTATTTCAATGTTATGGAACGCAATAGAATTGTCGGCCTGACGTATGCCGCCCAAACCGCTATACAGCCATTCCATAAGGTGGCCTAGCATAAGGTGGTTGTTCGACACAAAGCCGTATGCCTGCCACGACTCTGTCAGCGCCGTAGCCCCGTGTGCAAGCTGCCAGCCATAACCAGGCTTGTCGTAATGCGAATTCATGTCAAAAATAACATCGGTACGGCCGCCCTCCTCAAGGGCGCGGAGCACATAGCGGTAGCCTATGTCGCCGGCTGTAAGTGCATTTCCACGCTGGCGTATGTCGTCAACAAGGGCATTAAGCACATCGGCCTCACGACCATACGGAACAAGGCCGAAATGCAGCGAAATAGCATTTGCTGTCTGCGAATTACGGTCGTAATACCCCTTGTCGGCATGGAAAAACGCCTTGTTGTATGAATCCTTTATACGGGCGGCAAGCGCGCTATAGCGAGCCGCATCGTCGGGCTTGCCAAGCAACCCGGCAATCTTCGACATAGTGAGCACGTCGTAATAATACGTGGCAGTGGCAGTTACACCATTCGATGTCAATTTTGAACGGCCGGGCTTTCCGGGAGCTATGTCAAACCAGTCGCCAAGCCCATAGGCCACTATATTGTTGTCGGCACGGGTGCCAAGATAGTCTATATATCGCTGCATGGCAGGGTAGTGGCGGCGGACAAGCGTGTCATCGCCATACCAGCGGTAAATTTCCCACGGGCATATTATAAAGGCACTGCCCCATTCTGGAGTATCCTCAAACCCGTCGGCAAACAACACATATTCCGGAGCTATGGTAGGAATGGTTCCCTGCTTCCATTGCGAAGCTTCCAAATCGGACATTATTTTTGGGAACAGCGACGACAGGTCGTAGTTATACAGCATAGAATTCTGCATAAGGTAGTTCTGCTCCTGCCAGCCTATTTTTTCGCGGTGCGGACAGTCCGTAAGCACTGATGCCATATTTGAGCGTATAGCCCAGTCAATAAGGTTGTATATAGAGTTAAACAACGGTTTCGAACAAGAGAACGTGCCCACCTGTGGCGCGGCATTGGCAGTGTGTAAGGCCTGTATGCCTACTACCTGCGGCAGCGAGAGGGGATTAGCATCTGTAGCATCAACACCGTTCTCAAGCTGGGCATACCGGAAACCGTAATATGTAAATTGAGGCTGCCAGGTTTCCACCACAGAGTCGGCACCGATGGTATATTCCAGATAAAACGGGTCGCCCGACGCACTCTGGTTGGGCGTTCCGTCGGGATTAAGCAACTCGCTCAACCGCAAACGCACCGACTGGCCTTTACGGCCCTTTACCGACACACGGACAATTCCCGACATATTTTGTCCGAAATCATATACCCTGAAACCTTTTGAATTAACTTCCGACGACATTACCGGAAGCTCGTGGCGTACGGCCAGATGCGTTCCCTGCTGCGATTTTAGCCGAATGTCCAGCGGTGTTTCTACGGGCTTTTTCCAGTTTCCGGCATCGTATCCGGGCATGTTCCAGCCATCACGCTCTAGGCGAGCGTCATAATCCTCGCCCCCGTATATGCTAGAGTAGGTTATAGGGCCGGAGGCAGCACGCCAGCTACGGGCATCGGTTGTTATGGTCTGCCTGGTTCCGTCGGCGTACGTTACAATCACCGCCATTTTCAGCTTGGGAGCCCCAAACGAACCGGTAAGTTTGTAATAGCGCTCGTTAGGTATGTTGTAAAAGCCGTTACCAAGCATCACGCCAAGCGCATTAGCCTGTCCGGGTCGGAGGCTGTTGGAAATATCAAACGCTACATATTGTGCTTCCTTGTCGTACTTTGTCCATCCGGGATCAAGAAAATGCTCGCCCTGACGCTGCCCGTTAACATAAAAATCAAAATGCCCCAAACCGCACACAAAAGCCAAAGCCGACGCTATAGGCTTGTTGGACAGCTTGGTCTCGTTACGGAGCATAGGCATTGTATAACGGCCTATCAGGCGGCCGCGGTGAAGGTGTTCCGGCACCTTTATTCCATGTATGAAAGGTACTATTATCTCTCCGTCGGGTTCAAGCCCTATCCATTTCGCACCGGCCCACTGCGAAGGCTCGAACAAGCCCGTCGTGAACCGCGCTACAGGCGAAACCGCCACATCGCCATCGCCGCTTTCAACGGCCACAGTCCAAAAATAGGTAGTTGCAGGAGCCAATTCACTGCCCTTGAACGGAACCAGTACTGAACGGTTGGACAGGCATGTCTCACTGTCCCATACATCGGCGCTACCCGAAGCTACGGCAGCCGAATCAGTGCCCACTCGTATTCTGTATGATTTCTGGATAAAGCCTCGCGACGGCGACGCTGTTTTCCAACTGAAACGCGGAGCCGGGTTGTCTATGCCAAGCGGCGAAACAAGCTGCTCCACCTTGGTATCATATACGGAATGTTTCGCTGCCGCGCACACCTGTATGCAACAAGCAAGAAACGCAGAAAATAGTAATGATTTAATAATGCAGTTCATGTGATTGATTAGGTTGTGTTTTAATTACAAAATTAAGCCGTTGCCCGTAAATTAATTGTCGGCAAACGTCCGCAATTGTTTAAATTTGTTCCATATAGAGAAAATACACACGCAACGTTATCCAGATGCTGACAAACACCGGATAACGTTGCGTTTATCTCTATCAGAACAGCCTACAGCGCTACGCGCACAGCCTTACTGCCAACAACAACAACAACGAGGCCTTTACGCCCTAGTTGAATTGTTTCGTCCGTAACACCGCGGTACAGCAGCGAACCGGCCACATCATAAACCGATACAGGCGTACCCACGGCAGCACCTTCAATGGTTATTGCACCGTCGCCATACACGCTTATATCGAAATTATCCTCGCCGGCAACCGAAATTCCCGACGTAGTGCCTACGGGCTTGTATATGACTTCGCCCAGATTAGCATCGTCAGCTTTATGGAATATGCGTTTTTCAACTTCGGCATCCGACTGGTCGGCACCGCCCCAAACATTACCCTGGGCATAAACCGTAGCGGCTGTATTGTTATACAGGTCGTAGGGTATAGACGGGTCGAAGGCTGTTTCGGCTCCTTCGGGGGCCTTGCCGCAGTTTCCATTGTTTTTGAACGAATTGCCGCCGGGATTGTAATCGGCACTCGAAGCATCGACCGAAATATTACCAAGGTTGGCCACAGCAGTCCCCACAAGGGTCACACCCCACAGGCAGCCTTCAATACGGTTTCCAGACATATATACCTTCGACGCATTATCAGCCGACTGCGAATAGACAGTAACACCCGAACCGCCGTTTACCGAATTTGACTCATAGTGACAATTCAAAATAGTGTTACCCGTAACACGGAAGTCCATATAATGGCCCATAAGGTTCAAGCCGTAGCGGCTGTTGTCAATATAGTTGTCTTCTATAATTACCTTATGGTCGCCAATCATTGACAGCATGTTCGACACCGATATAGCCCCCGGCATAAGGCGTTTGCCGCCAAGTATTTTATTGCGACGTATGATTATGGGGCCGTTATCGGCAGCCGGTGTCTCGTTAATAACGGGATAGTTGCGGTTGGCCGTAGAACAGTCCTCCATTATGTTGTCTTCAATCACTACACCGGCAGCAATATTGGCACCGGCACCGATGGCCGACATGGCAGTGCGAAGAAAATAGCAGTGGCGCACCTCGTTGCCCATGCTATGGCCGGCATAGTTTATAGCATAGTGGCCAATCTTGTCGTTATGCTCATAAAATGTACAGTTCTCGACAATAGAAGCCGCAGGACCTCCGAATTTAACTCCGGCACCCTCAAAACGGACATGCTTTACCTCTATCGTTTTATCCATGTCTGTAAACTGGATACCTTTGGGCATGACACCGTCGCCGTTAGAAGTAATAGTAGCCGTGTCGGCAGGGGCAAAGTTATGCTTGCCGCCCCACATTTTGATAAGAACGTTGGCACCAAGACGGAGAGTGGTATTGTTTTCAAGTGTAAGACCGTCATTTGCAGGCACCTCTATGTCCTTTTCAACGGTGTATATGTTTTCACCGGTTTTGGTCACACCCGAACCCTCAATCTTGGCCAAATCGGCAAAGGTATAAACAATACCTTCATTTGAGGTTTTGTAAACTTCATTTGCTGCGGCAGCAGAGAGCGCGATACCGGCAGCCAGTAAGGGTAATAATACTTTCATACAACAGATTGATTAGTTTGCGAGCGTTAAATTACAATTTTTTTAAGATATCCACAACTATTACAACATTTTTAAACCTATTGGGCAGTTCGCCACCGGCCAAAATAACGCAAAGAATAACAAATATGCTGTCAAAGCACCGACGCGCCTGTCAGACATCAACACATCTCAAGCATTTATTAATACCATGTAACACCGTTGGAGTATGACGAGCGCTTGTCGTATTTCAAATCCTGCAGAAGCGACGACTTGACAGCTATATGGAAGTTATAGCTTTTATAAGGCCCTACAGGCACAAAGCTGGCAGTCATGGTAAAACAGTGCAAATCGCGCGATATGTTGCAATTCATATAGGCAATTTTTTTCATGTCAAAGTTATACGATGCCGAGAAACCGAAATTCCAGTTTTTTGTAGGCTGTATAGACCCTGAAAAGCTCAGGTTCTGAGTCAGGCGGCCGTTGTACTCCAGCTTCTTGTAGTTGAACGAACCGTAGCCATAGTTTATAGAATAGTTAACCGAAAGACTCCATGGAATAGACCAGTCCATATAGCCGTCGGAAGAGAACGACATATCGTCGTTGCCACCGTTATTCTGCGAGGGCCGCCGGCCGTCGGAATAGTCCTCCTCATAGCCTTCGCTGTCAGGCGGAACACCGTCATCTTTCTTCTCCTCGTCTTTTTTCTTTTTACGTTTAAAGGTATTGTTATTAAACGTATAAGAAAACGACGTTCCCGTGCTCGACAGCCGGCCCAGCCCCTTGCCGGCCTGAAGACGCGTTTTGTTTACGCGCACAGGCGAACCTGAAGGCGACAGGGCATAGGTGTACACGTCCCAGGTAGCATTAAGGTTGAGGTTAAAGTTTTTGGTAAGGCGCAAAAGCAGCGACGTGTTTATATCGCTCCAGTTCATGGAGTCGGCTGCAAAGTTATAACTTTGGCCAACAGTGAAGTTCTCTATAAGCGACACTTTTTTCTCGCCAATAGAGTCGTTTGTCTTCACTTTCATTTCCAAGTTGTTGGCAAACTGCACCGACACCGTTCCTGATTTTCCAATTGACGGTGTGCCGTAAAGCGAGTTGGCAAAATACGAATATTTCTTTTTCACCAGTTCGCCGTTAGTGTTATAGTACTGGTAATTGCCGTAATAACCGAAAAACGGCGACGAAAAATCAGGATTTCCCGAAAAAGAAACCGTAGGCGTTAGTACATGCCTTATCATTTTCACCTTGTCGCCCAAAAATTTCATCGGCTGGAAAAAACCGTAAATTTTCGTATCGAGCGACAGCGATGCAGTAAAGTCCCATACATTATAAAATCCATAGGTTGTATCGCACACCTCCATCGAGGCATTAGGGTCCCACTGCCGGCGCACCTTGTTGGTGTACATGCGGTCGTTCAGATTTATAGACGGCGTAAGGTTTATATACTTGAAAAGCGAGAATGTGGCAGATACCGGAATATTGTGTTTCATGCCGTTTCTCCAGTCCTTTATAAGGCTTTTCTTAAAAAACACATCCTGTTTTGCCGTGAGCGAGTTCTGGAACACACCCGAATATGACAACTTTATTTTTTCATACCAGCGCTCGCGGCCCGATGAACGCTTGCGTTTGAACGGGTACACCTGCGACATAGACACCGTAAGGTTCGGAAACGACACTGCCATTGTGGAGTCGGAGGTTCGCTGCGTTATATTGGCAGTGGTTGAAAACGACCATTTGGAGTTTGGTATACGATAGGTCATGTTAACGGTAGACGACTTGGTGTTTTCCGTAAACGATGGTGAGTAATAAGAATTTACATCGTTTCGCGAATAGCCGCTGGTGGTGAAGTTAACACTTGCCGACATTGACAGGTTGGGATTAAACTTTGCATCCTGCGTATGGCTCCACAACACCTGGAAGTTGGTCTGCTTTGAATAGTCAGGACTCCCTTTTTCACCATATACGCTGTTAAGATAGCTCATATGAAAACTGCCCGAATACTTGTAGCGCTTTATATAGCTTGACTGCGCAGACAGCCCCCATGAGCCTTTTGTATATATCTCACCTGTAAGGGCAAGGTCAATATTGTCGTTTATGGCAAAATAATACCCTCCGTTCGACAAATAGAAACCACGGCTGTAATCATCGCCAAAAGTGGGGAATATGATGCCCGACGAATATTTGTCGGTAAACGGGAAATAGCCAAACGGAACGGCCAGCGGCAGAGGAAGCCCGGCCAGCACCATATAGGCCGGACCGCTGATTACGTCTTTCTTCGGCCTCACTTTGGCTTTTGTAAGCTGCATGTAGAAGTGGGGGTGTTCATGGTCGGTACAAGTTGAATAACGGCCGTTCTGCATATAATATTCGCCGTTTTCCATTTTCTTTGTCTGTCCGCCTGTTATATAGCCTTCGCCCTGTTCGGTGATAACGTTGGTAATGAAACCTCGTTGCGACTTTATGTTATAGTCCATCGTCTCACTCTGATACTCACCGCTTTTATCCTTGAAAACAGGGGTATTTGTCAGTGTGCCTGTCGAGTCGGGAACACCCATGGCCGTTATATTGCTT
>SSTG01000051.1 GCA_004801635.1 Muribaculum caecicola
GCGACTCCGTGCGTGCCAGCCCGAGTCCGTTCAGTTCATTGTGTATGAGATGAAGCAGATGGTCGTTGTTATGAGCATAAAGCTTTATGAACATGTCATACTTACCTGTTGTGAAATGCACCTCGACAACCTCCGGTATCTGTTTCAGCTTCTCAACAACCTGGTCGAAATGAGACGGGTCTTTTAAGAAAAATCCTATATATGCACAAGTGTCGTAGCCAACTGCCGACGGCTCTATAAGGCATTCCGACCCTTTTAACACACCCATCGCATTTAGTTTCTGTATACGCTGATGAATGGCAGCTCCCGACACATTACACTCACGGGCAATTTCTAGGTAAGGTTTACGTCCATTGGAAGAAAGCGTCCTGAGGATTTTAAAATCTAATGAATCTAATTGAGATTTCGCCATAATGTTTTTATTATTTTGGTATTTAGTTAAGCCTCGATTCTATATACGTTTTTATAATGAAAGTTTTTTATCCTTCGGACTACAAATTTAAGAAAATTAAAGCCGTTTTTGCAACAAATAAACCAATAAAAATACACATTATATTAAAAATTTATTCAAACTGCAGCCAAATAATTATATATCACAGCATTCCCTGTTCCACAAGCACGCAAACGCGCTCTATAACGGCATCCTTGTCGTCCTTGTCAGGTTTATAGCCGGTTTTCAGATTAACCCCGAAAAAGTGTCCGAACGTCTGCCAGAACCCGGCCCTGAACGACCCCAGAAAAGCCTTTATTATATTGTAGCTGCTCTGGTTGGTTTCGCGATTGATAAGCTTCACCAACATTTGTCCCTGCGACCTGGTGAACCGCTTTAATACAGGCTTATACTGCTTGAATATCTCCTTTTCCATACGCGCAAGGTATTCCTCGCGCTCTTTCTGCGTGGGGAAAGTCTCTATATATTCATAAGTTTCCAACAGTGTTTCGGCTATAAGCTTGGCATACGGGAGCGTACGTTTTACATCGCGCACGGTGCGCCAGTAGAATTTTTCCTGCTTCTTGCTCTTAAACCGCATCGGCGGATAAACGGTTATGTTGTTCAGCACAACCATCAATGCCGTATCGCCCTGCTCAGTAACAAAATGATACCTGCCACGCATAAGCTTCTGCCTTGCCTCGGGTACGCGCTCAAGCCCGACCGACAGCGCGTCCACCAGGGCCTCGTCGTCGTCGAAAGCCTGGGCTGAAACCTTTACCGGCACAAAGGCCGCAAAAACGGCGCACATACATATCATAAAGCATCTGAACATATAAATACAACGTATTTCAAGTGTAAAAATTGCAAAAATTTCCAGTATTTGTGGATTTAGAGTCAAAAATAAAATGTAAATTCGCACAATGTCTTTTCCATAAAAGACATATTTAACATTAAAAACACAAAACAATGGAAAAGGAACTTGACTGGGGCAACCTGTCGTTCGGCTACATCCCCACCGACTATAACGTACGCTGTTACTACCGCGACGGAAAATGGGGCGATATCGAAGTATCGCAGTCAGAAACCGTAAACCTGCATATTGCCGCCACAGCACTGCACTACGGGCAAGAAATATTCGAAGGGCTGAAAGCCTTTCGCGGAAAAGACGGTAAAATACGCATATTCCGCCTTGAAGAAAATGCAAAACGCATCATTGACAGCGCAAAAGGCATAATGATGGAACCGGTGCCAGCCGGGTTATTTGCCGAAATGGTAAAAAAAGTAGTCAAGCTCAACGAGCGCTTTGTCCCACCCTACGGCTCAGGCGCGTCGCTATACATACGGCCTCTGGAAATAGGCATATCGGCACAGGTAGGCGTAAAGCCGGCATCGGAATACCTGTTCCTGATACTCGTGTCGCCCGTAGGCCCCTATTTCAAATCGGGCTTCAAGCCAACCAACATATGCATAATGCGCGATTTCGACCGCGTTGCCCCCAAAGGGACAGGCCGATGGAAGGTTGGCGGAAACTATGCGGCATCGCTTGCTGCCGGTGAAAAAGCTCACTCTATGGGCTATTCGGCCGTACTCTACCTCGACCCTAAGGAAAAAAAATACCTTGACGAATGCGGCCCTGCAAATTTTTTCGCCATCAAAGACGGACGCTACATCACGCCGGCATCGGAATCAATACTCCCGTCAATAACCAACATGAGCCTTATGCAGCTTGCACAGGACATGGGAATAGAGGTTGAACGCCGCCACATAACCATTGACGAGCTGGCCCACATACAGGAAGCCGCCGCATGCGGTACCGCCGCCGTGGCATCGCCCGTAGGCGAAATAGACGACATCGACACAGGTGACAAATATGTGCTGTCGGCCGACGGACAGCCCGGCCCCGTAACCACCGCGCTGTACAACAAACTCCGCGCCGTGCAACTTGGCGACGAAGAAGACGTTCACGGCTGGGTAACCGTGCTCGACTAGCCCCTGGACGCGCATGACCGACTACCAAGCCATAATTGACAAATATTACCCTGCTGATGCCAGCGACCCGGAATCGAGGCGCATATACATGCTACACGCCCGTCAGGTAACCAACCTGGCACTTGCACTTAACCGCGAGCGCTCCCTTGGCATAGACCCACAACTGCTCGAGGGAGCCGCCATGCTTCACGACATAGGCATCTTTGCCACCGACGCACCGGGAATACACTGCTTCGGGACGCTCCCGTACCTGCAGCACGGCGTTATCGGCGCACGCCTTCTACGTGACGAAAACGCACCGGAGCAATGGGCCCTTGTAGCCGAACGCCACACCGGCACGGGAATAACGGCCGAGGACATAATACAACAGGACATGCCCCTGCCCCTGGCCGACTACATGCCCGTCACACTTTTGGAAAAACTGGTTTGCTATGCCGACAAATTCTACTCCAAAAGCGGCACAATGCGTAAAAAACCTATAGAACGTGTACGCGCATCAATGGCACGGCACGGTTCCGACACCCTGGCACGATTTCAGGAAATGTACAACCTGTTCGGCGAATCAGATGCCGACATCCAACCTTGACACACCGTTTTGGCAAAGAAAATAGTTGAAACACCGTTAATGAAACAATACGTCGAGATGAAGGCAAAGCATCCCGACGCAATACTCCTGTTCCGCGTAGGAGACTTTTACGAAACATTCTCCGACGATGCCATACAGGCATCAGAAATTCTCGGCATAACGCTAACGCGCCGCGCCAACGGCTCGGCACAATACGTGGAACTGGCCGGGTTTCCGCATCACGCGCTCGACTCCTACCTGCCAAAACTGGTACGCGCAGGAAAACGAGTGGCCATTTGTGAACAACTTGAAGACCCGAAACTCACAAAGAAGCTGGTAAAACGGGGCATTACCGAACTTGTTACACCCGGCGTGGCCGTTACCGACACTGTATTAAACCACCGAGAAAACAACTTTCTGGCTGCCGTATACTTCGGCCAGCGAGGCGCGGTAGGGGTGAGTTTCCTCGACATCAGCACCGGCGAGTTCCTTGCAGCCGAAGGAAACGCCGACTATGTTGACAAGCTGATGGACAAGTTTGCCCCAAAAGAAGTGCTGGTTGAACGCGGACGCAGACGGTTGCTCGACGAAACATTCTCCGCCGCATACCTGTCGTTTGAACTAGACGACTGGATTTTTACTGCCGACGCGGCACGCGAGCGGCTGCTTAAGCAATTCGGCACGACATCGCTTAAAGGATTCGGCATAACGGCAATGCCGTCGGCTGTAATAGCCGCCGGCGCGGCCATGCACTACCTCGACATAACAAACCACACCCAAACGGCCCATATAACCAAACTGGCCCGTATCGAGGAAGAAAACTATGTCCGTCTCGACAAATTTACGGTGCGCAACCTGGAGCTTGTCAACCCATTGGGCGAAGAAGGCCGTTCGTTGCTCGACATACTTGACACCACCGTAACCCCGATGGGGGCAAGAATGATGCGCCGCTGGCTGCTATTCCCCCTCAAAGACACAGAAGCCATAAACGCGCGCCTTGATGCCGTGGAACAGCTTATGCGCGACACCGGCACACGCAACGCCGTAACAGCCCGTCTGGAAGGCGTAGGCGACATGGAAAGGATAATATCAAAAGTTGCAGTAGGCAGGGTAAGCCCGCGCGAACTGGTGTTTTTGCGCGACTCACTGGCCGCTGTTGCCGACCTGCGGCAAATGTGCTCCGGACACGAATCACTAACAACTATTGCCGAACAGCTGAACCCGTGCACGCAGCTGCGAGAACGCATTGAACACGAAATTGTTGACGACGCGCCCGTGGCCGTGAACCGCGGACAGGTAATAAAGCCGGGTGTCGATGCCGAATTAGACGAATTACGCGAAATAGCATTTCAAGGAAAAGACTATCTTTTGCGCCTGCAGCAACGAGAGTCAGAGACAACAGGCATTGGTTCGCTCAAAATAGGCTACAACAACGTTTTCGGTTACTATATAGAGGTAACGAACACCCACCGCGACAAAGTTCCGCCACAATGGATACGCAAGCAGACACTTGTAAACGCCGAGCGCTATATCACCGAGGAACTGAAGCAATACGAGGAAAAAATCCTTACCGCGCAAGAACGGATAGAAATAATTGAAAACAGGCTATTTGCCGCACTTGTAGCTGCCGTATCCGACTATATCCAGGCCATACAGCTTGATGCAACGCTTATCGGGCGGCTCGACGTGCTTACATCGTTTGCCCGTGTCTCACTTGCCAACCACTACAACCGCCCCGTAGTCGACAACTCGCTGGAACTGTCGTTATGCGAAGCCCGTCACCCCGTAATAGAACGCCAGCTGCCTGAGTCCGACCCCTACATTGCCAACTCCGTAACCCTCAACAACGAATCGGCCCAGATACTCATGATTACAGGTCCCAACATGTCGGGTAAATCGGCCCTGCTGCGCCAAACGGCACTAAACGTAATCATGGCCCAGACAGGCTGTTTCGTGGCTGCCGACTCTGCGCATATAGGCATTGTCGACAAAGTGTTCACGCGTGTCGGGGCTTCCGACAACATTTCGCTGGGCGAATCAACGTTCATGGTTGAAATGAACGAAGCCGCATCCATACTCAACAATATGAGCCGCCGGTCGCTTATACTGTTTGACGAACTGGGCCGCGGAACCTCGACATACGACGGCATTTCCATTGCCTGGGCCATAGTAGAACACATACACAACCACAACGGCATACACCCAAAAACACTTTTTGCCACCCACTACCACGAACTCAACGACATGGAAGCCGGATTCGACCGCGTTAAAAACTACAATGTGTCGGTAAGGGAAATAAACGGCAAAGTGGTATTTCTCCGCAAACTATCGCGCGGAGGAAGCGAACACAGTTTCGGTATACATGTGGCCAAACTGGCAGGCATGCCGCCAGAAATAGTGGCAAGGGCAACCGAAGTGCTACACCGTCTGGAGAGCATAAACTCACGCGAAACAGCCGAGACAGACGAACAGGCAGCCAAGGCAGCACGCCCGGACACGCACAAACTGCTGCAAACCGAAAATTCGCCCGGCATGCAACTGTCGTTTTTCCAGCTCGACGACCCCGTGCTACAGCAGGTTCGCGATGAAATTCTAAACCTGGACATCAACAACCTCACCCCAATGGCCGCCCTCAACAAACTGCACGACATACGCATTATCATAACCGGCAAATAACAGGCCGTTAACCTTTTCCCTATTTTCACAAATATATTCCGGAAACCAGTTTTAAACTTTTTTATTCAAAGTTGTTATAATTATTGAGTAACTTAGCGGCCTGTTAGGCCTCATAGGTTAATTTAACTCCGGCATGTTAAACCGTACCAAGCTTCAGGCTCTGCCGCACATAACAAACTGCTATGAATAAAAATTTGCATAACCCCCACACAGGCAGCCGCATAGCGATTGCCCTATTTGTTTCCGTACTGGCACTGTCGGCTGTTGCCGACACGCGCAGTAACAAAAGCGACATAACACGCAACCTGGACGTGTTTGCCTCGCTATATAAAGAACTTCAGAATTTTTATGTCGACTCTATCGATTCTGAAAAATCGATAAACACCGCCATAGCCGCAATGTTAAACCAGGTAGACCCCTACACGGAGTATTATCCGCCTTCGGACCACGACGACCTTACCATGATGACATCGGCCGAATATGGCGGCATTGGCTCCATAATTGCCGAACCGAACCGTGGAAAAGGCGTAATAATTTCCGAACCTTACGAAAGTTCGCCGTCGGCAATAGCCGGGCTGCTGCCAGGCGACACCATTGTTGCCATAGAAAACGACACCGTGCTTACCTGGCACACCGACTCTGTCAGCTCACGCCTCAAGGGGCAGCCCGGAACCAAGCTGCACCTGACGGTAAAACGCCCTTACGACGGTGACTCTCTGCGCCATTTTACAATTACGCGCCAGCAAATACAACTGCCGGCCGTGCCCTACTACGGGGTGGTGCGCGACACACTCGGCTATATTTACCTTACCCAGTTCACCGACAAGGCAACCCGACAAGTGCGCCAGGCACTCACCGAACTAAAAAAAGACCCCAGGGTAAAAGCCTATGTGCTCGACCTGCGCGGCAACCACGGCGGACTGCTTGAAGAAGCCGTACAGATTGTAGGACTTTTCGTTCCCAAGAACACCGAGGTCCTGCGCACTCGCGGCAAAGGGATACTGAACGAAAAGATATACAAAACCACCGACCGGCCGGTAGATACCGGCACACCGCTATACGTACTCATCGACGGTCAATCGGCATCATCGTCAGAAATCACCGCCGGTGCACTGCAAGACCTTGACCGTGCCGTAATAGCCGGCACGCGCTCATACGGCAAAGGGCTGGTACAAACCACACGGCAGCTTCCGTACGAAGGCATACTTAAAGTAACCACGGCCAAATACTATATCCCCTCGGGACGACTTATACAGGCCATTGACTATTCGCGTCGGAACTCCGACGGGACAGTGGCGCGTATACCCGACTCGCTCACCAACGTGTTCAAAACGGCGGCCGGGCGCGAAGTGCGCGACGGCGGTGGAATAACCCCCGATATAAAAGTGACTTATGGCGACGTAAACAGGCTTACATACAACATTGTGTCGGATAATTGGGCATTCGACTACGCCACAAAGTTCCGGGCAGAAAATCCGGCAATAGCCCCGGCAGAAAATTTCGAGATAACCGACTCCGTGTTCAACGACTTCAAAAAATTTGTAGACCCGGAAAAGTTCCAATACGACAAGGTATGCGAACAAATGATAGAAAACCTGCGTAAAGCCGCCAAAACCGAAGGCTACATGAACGACTCTGTCAAAAACCATATCGACAAACTTGAAAAGCTGCTGCATCACAACCTTGACCACGACCTTGACCAGAACCGCAAAGACATAGCCGACCTGTTGGCCACGGAGATTCTAAAACGCTATTACTACCAGAAAGGCCAGATAATACAGACACTTAAAAACGATGCGGCAATAGACACCGTAATGGCAATAGAAGCCGCTCCAGAACGATACAGGCAGATTCTTGCAGCACCAAAGGCCGACATTAAAAAGAAATGAAGTTACAGCAGATTCCGCAACTGATACTGAACCCGGCACGGCGGCAGGCTGTAGAGAAAGTATTGCAGTCGCCAGTACCGTTCAGGGCATTGTTCACATCGCTTGCCGGCTCGGCACCGGCCCTGATAATGGCATCTGTTCCAAAAGCCGAAAAACCAGTAATTGTTGTGGGCGACTCGCCCGACGATGCCGGCTATCTGTATCACGACCTGTCACGACTTCTTGGCGAAGAAGCCGTTATGATGTTTCCGTCAGGCTATAAACGCCACATAAAATACGGTCAGCCCGACCCTCCCTCGCAAATAATGCGCACCGAGGCCCTTAACCGGTGGGACGCTCCGGAACTAAGGTTTCTGGTAACATACCCCGAAGCCCTGGCCGAAAAAGCATCCTCGCGCAAAGCCCTATCAGCACACACACTGCACATTGCAAAGGGAAACACGCTCGACCTCACAGAAACACTGAAGTGGCTCCGCTCAAACGGGTTCAAGCAACAGGACTATGTGTACGACCCCGGGCACTTTGCCGTGCGCGGTTCCATACTCGACATATATGCCTACAGCTACGAACAACCCCTGAGAATAGACCTTTTCGGCGATGAAATAGAGTCGATACGCACTTTCAACATAGAGACACAGCTTTCGGAATCGCGACTTGAAGCCGCCGACATAACGGCGCATATCGATTCAGGCAAAATGGCTTCGATGGGCTCACTGCTCGACTTTACCGGAACCGGCATAACTATGTGGATGCGCGACCCGGACTACACTCTTGAACGCATGCGTGCCATTGCCGGAGAACAATTCAGCCCCACAGCAATGCTGGCCGACGAAGGCGACCCCGGGGCAATGGACCGCGTTGTCGACCCTGACACATTTGAACATTCCCTACGCGCCGCATCCATAGTGCATTTCACTGCCGCCGCCACTGCCGCATCGGCATTTGAAACAACCGCCCACATAGACTTCGGCACGGCACCACAGGGCATATACCACAAAAACTTCGACATGATAGCCGATTCTTTCCGGCACTATCAGACCGAAGGCTACAAAATGTTCGTGTTAAGCGACTCCGAAAAACAAATAGAACGTCTGCGCGCCATTTTCACCGACCGTGGCGACTCAGACCTTAGGTTCGACCCCGTTATCGGCACGCTGCATGCCGGCATTGTCGACCACCAGGCACATGTGTGCGTGCTAACCGACCACCAGATATTCGACCGCTTCCACAAATATTCGCTCCGCTCCGACCGCACAAGGACCGGCAAACTGGCCTTGTCGTTAAAAGAGCTGGGGCAGATAGAGATAGGCGACTACGTTGTGCACGTCGACAACGGCGTGGCCCGTTTCGGCGGACTGGTACGCACCGAGGTGAACGGCCGCATGCAGGAAATGGTAAAACTGCAATATGCCGACGACGACCTGCTGCTGGTGTCAATACACTCTTTGCACAAATTATCCAAATACAGAGGCAAAGAAGGGGCACAGCCACGCATATGCCGCCTCAGCTCCGGCGCATGGGGCAAAATGAAGGAACGCACAAAAAACAAGCTAAAAGACATAGCGCGCGACCTGATAAAGCTATATGCCGCCCGTCGCGACGAAAAGGGCTTCGCATTCTCGCCCGACTCATATCTGCAGCACGAGCTGGAGGCTTCTTTTATTTATGAAGACACTCCCGACCAGCTTACAGCCACACAGGCTGTCAAAACCGATATGGAATCAGCCCGGCCAATGGACCGCCTGATATGCGGCGACGTAGGATTCGGCAAGACAGAAGTAGCCATACGCGCAGCTTTCAAAGCCGCCACCGACGGCAAGCAGACAGCCGTGCTGGTACCGACCACCGTACTGGCCTACCAGCACTTCCGAACCTTTACCGAACGACTTGCAAATTTCCCCGTACGCGTGGAATACCTGTCACGCGCGCGCACTGCCAAGGAAACACGGCAAGTTCTTGCCGACCTGGCCGAAGGCAAGATAGACATACTCGTAGGCACCCATAAAATAATTGGCAAGGACATACACTTCCACGACCTCGGACTGCTAATAGTGGACGAGGAACAGAAATTCGGCGTTGCCGTAAAAGAAAAGCTGAAACAGCTAAAGGTTAACGTAGACACACTTACAATGTCGGCCACGCCAATTCCGCGCACGCTGCAGTTCTCGCTCATGGGCGCACGCGACCTCTCGGCCATAAACACACCTCCGCCCAACCGCTACCCTATACTCACATCAGTAAACTCGCTCACCGACGACATTTTGGCCGAGGCCGTAAACTTTGAAATGTCACGCAACGGGCAGGTGTTCATAGTGAATCCGCGCATTGAAGGCCTTTACGAACTTGAAGCACGCGTAAAAGCCCTTGTCCCCGACGCACGCACACTTGTAGCCCACGGGCAGCTGCCGCCTGCCGAACTTGAAAAATCAATAATAAGCTTTGCCAACCACGACTACGACGTATTGCTGGCAACCACCATCATAGAATCGGGCATAGACATGCCTAACGTAAACACAATGGTGATAAACAACGCCCAAAACTTCGGACTAAGCGAACTGCACCAGCTGCGCGGACGCGTAGGGCGCAGCAACCGCAAGGCGTTCTGCTACCTGATGGTGCCTCCTGGACAACCGCTTACCCCGGTTGCACGCCGCCGCCTGCAAGCCATTGAGAGTTTCAGCGAACTAGGCTCAGGCATACAGATAGCCATGCAGGACCTCGACATTCGAGGTGCCGGCAACCTGCTCGGGGCAGAACAATCAGGATTCATTGCCGACCTTGGTTACGAAACATACCAGCGCGTGTTGCGCGAGGCTGTTACCGAGCTGAAAACACAGGAATTTTCCGACGTTCTGTCCGATACGGACAACACAGCCGGCAACCCTGACGAATTTGTTACCGACTGCGCCGTAGAGTCTGACCTGGAACTCCTATTGCCGGCCGGCTACGTGCCGCAGGCATCAGAACGAATAAGCCTGTACAAAGAACTTGACTCCATTGAGCGCGACCTCGACCTGGCCCAGTTCAAACTCCGCCTTGAGGACCGCTTCGGCAAAATACCGCACGAAGCCGACGAACTTCTGCGCATACCGCCGCTACGGCAAACGGCAAAACGCCTCGGCATAGAGAAAGTAACCCTTAAACAAGGCTATATGTACCTTTACTTCGTAGACGACAACAACCGGGCCTACTACCAGTCGCCTATGTTCGGGCGCATACTCAACTATCTGCAGGCCAATCCGCGACGTTGCCGGCTGCGCGAAAAAAACAAACGCCGTTCAATGTCTGTGGAAAAAGTTGCCACCGTGGCCGAGGGGCTGTCGGTGCTGCAATGCATGCTAAAAATGGACTCGCTATAATAAACAACGTATTTTACCGTTAATTAACCGTATGGCCATGCCAATACCCCACGGCCACAATTAACCTTATAATACACATATGTCATCATATAGCCTCCTCAGATACTTGTCAACATTACTGGCAGCGGTTACCTGCCTGCTCTCTCCGCTCCGTGCAGATGCCTTTGCTCCTGAAACCTATGCCGCCGAATCGCGTCTGGCACAAGGCAACTGGGTAAAAGTAAAGACATCGCGGTCAGGTATACACTGCATAACCCCGTCCCAGTTGCGGCAATGGGGGTTCAGCCGTCCGGAACGCGTAAGGGTTTACGGCTACGGCGCACGCCCCACAGGCGACATACTCTCGCTAAACAACTACATCGACGACCTCCCCATGACCCTATGCGAATACACCGCACAAGGACTGGTATTTTACTCGACGGGCGCAAACACACACACTGTAACACAGCAGAAGTATTGGAAAACAGCTCCAAATTATTATTCCGAGGAAACATTCTACCTGCTCACAGAGGCTACCGACGAGGAGCTTAGTGCCGAAACGCCAACAATAGGCGAGCCGTCGGCAACCACGGGAACATCGTTTTTTCAGGAAATAATTGTGCACGAAAAAGAACTGGTTTCGCCCGGACAAACCGGACACAGGTTCATAGGCGAGGATTTTCGCTATACTCGCAAACAGACATTTACCTTCAACCTTCCCGAACGCGACAAGTCGGAAAAAGATATATGGGTAAACTGCGCGTTCGCCTACAAGGCAATAAACGGCAAGTCCACCATAACAATGAGCGTAAACGGCAAGGAAATACAGCTGCCGCCCGAATCAATACTTGACGCAACTACCGACAACAACAACCTGCATTACAGCCTTGTCAACATACCGGTAACGGTTGAAAACACCGACGACCGCGTGTCGCTCGACGTTACATTCGCCACCAATGCCAACCCGTTGCGACTGGCACGCCTGGACAATATAACGCTGAATTATCCGCGCAAACTGTCACTAGGTTCAGCCCCCTTGGAATTCAGACTTTGGAACACCGGCAAAGCCACATTGGAAGGAGCCACCGCACAGACACGCGTATGGGACGTTACAGATGCCGCCGACATAAGGCGCGTAGTAACCTCCGAACCAAATACCCAAGGACAAATCAGCTGGAACACACGGCGAGACAACTCAAAAGCCGAATACGTAGCCTGGACTCCCGGAAGCAGCATGCCGTCAGTGGAACTGGCCGCTACTGTGCCGAACCAGAACCTGCACGGGCGAGAAACACCCGACATGGTCATTATCACGCTGCCGCAATGGCGGCAGTATGCGGAATCGCTAGCCAACCTGCATCGTACAGATCCGCAAAACCTGGACGTACTGGTAGTAACCGACAACGAATGCTTCAACGAGTTTTCCGGCGGAACACCCGACATAAATGCCGTAAGACGTATGCTTAAAATGTTCTGGGACCGTGGCGGAGGCACCTCCGACGGCAAAGACAGCAAACTACGCTACGCACTTATGTTCGGCCGCGCAATGTACGACCACCGCGGAATAACCCCCGAAGCACGCCAGATAAAAAACAACATCCTCCTGCAATGGCAGAGCCAGGAATCGGGGTCAAGTTCAACATCGTTTACAACCGAGGACTATCTGGCATTCCTGCTTGACGGCTCAGGGGCAAAATTCGGAACCGACCGCCTGTGCATAGCCGTAGGCCGTATCCCGGTAAGCTCCGAATCGGAAGCTGCCGTAAGCGTTGAAAAAATACGCCGATACATGGCCGACGAGCATCGAAGCGAATGGAAAAACCGCATAGTAATGGCCACCGACGACGGAAATTACGGGGACCACATAGACCAGATGGAAAAAGTGTACACCGAATTCATGTCCACAACCGGAGGGCTCCAGAACGTGTATCATAAAGTTTATGTCGACGCATTCCCCCTCATTAACGGGCAGACACCCGATGCCCACGACCGCATGTGGCGCTTATTAAACCAAGGGGCAATATGGTGGTGGTATATAGGACATGCAAGCACAACCAGCTGGACTGCCGAAGGACTGCTGACCATTGACGACATACATAACGCCCGGTTCACAAATCCGCCCATGCTGTTTGCTGCAACATGCAACTTTCTGCGCTGGGACACCCCTGACGAATCAGGAGCAGAAACCCTGTTCTTTAATGAAAACGGCATTATAGGTGCAATAGCCGCCACACGGCCCGTCTACATAGGCCTTAACGAACGTATGTGCAAGGCGCTTGCCTCGGCCATAAGCGCAACCGTAGGTGCCGGCCGCCGTGTGCCTATAGGCGAGCTGCTCCAGAATGCCAAAAACACACTTATTTCATCGTCCGGCGACGATAACAAACTGCGCTACGTGCTTCTGGGAGACCCGGCCATGCCCCTGTCAAACACCACCTACCGCGCAATAATAGAAACAATAGGCGATAAAGAAGTAAGTGCTGACGACAAGCCTGTAATAATGGCCCACCAGAACGTAGACGTGCGAGGCCGTATTGTTGACGGCGACGGAAACACCGCCACCGGTTTCAACGGCACAATGACCGCCACCGTGTTCGATGCCGAATACTCCACAACATCACTTGCCCACTATAACGACGGCAAAAACATAACATTCCAGGAAATGGGCGAGAAACTGTTTGTCGGACGGTCGAAGGTGGAAAACGGCGAATTCACGATTACGCTCGACATGCCATCGGAGATTGCGTCGAACTACCGTCCGGCAACCATGAACATATATGCCGACTCTGACAACAATGCCGACGCGTCAGGCGTGACACGCGATTTCTACGTATACGGCTACGACGACTCCGACAATTCCGACATAGAAGCCCCTGTAATAGAGCTTTTCGCGCTTAATTCCGAATCATTCCGTTCAGGCGACAAGGTAAACGCCACACCAATGGTAATAGCAGGTGTGTCGGACAACGTTGGCATAAACATGTCGTCGGCCGGCATAGGACACCAGATATCACTGCAACTCGACGGTTCGAAAACATTTACCGACGTTACAGAAAGCTATGTGCCGGGAACCGACGGGGCCAAATCGGGGAAACTTTATTACCAGCTGCCTGAACTGACGCAAGGACGGCACACCCTGCGCCTAAGGATATGGGACACATCCAACAACATGGGTGAAAGCACCATAGAGTTCGTTGTAGAGCCAAACCAGGCCCCTAAAATCATAGACCTGTACACCGATGCCAACCCGGCCATAGACCACGCTAATTTCTACGTACGCCATAACCGTCCCGATGCCGTTATAAAAGTCGACCTGGGCATTTACGACCTTATGGGGCGCATGGTATGGGGGTCAAGCCGCAGCGGACGTAGCGACCTGTTCGAATCGGCACCCATACAGTGGGACCTCAGCGACCGCGCAGGCCGACGGGTAGGCCGTGGCATATACGTGTACCGCGCCACAGTAACACCGGCCGACGGTTCTCCCTCGGCAACAGCCACACGCAAAATAGCCGTTGCCGGAAACTAGCAATATATTTTTACACACAACCGCCAGGTAATTTTGACAACATAAAGCACAGCGGTCAGGCATTAAGCGCGTCAACAAACTCGGCCGGGCCGGCCCTAAGTTTGGCTTTCAGCCGGCTTTTACGGTTGTAAACATTCTCTATGTTCATTCCAAGCAAAACGCTCATTGCCCGTGGCGACAGCCCTATTACGGCATACATGTACATAGTGCGTTCCTGAATGCTCAGTTGCGGATACGCCTGCTCCCTTTCGCGCGCCGCCGCCCCTATAATAT
>SSTG01000052.1 GCA_004801635.1 Muribaculum caecicola
TGGTTTGAGAAGCAGTTCGGCCAATGATGCCGTTTCTGCCGGAGCAGCCCTGTTCAGTGCGGCTGTGGCACAAGGAATAACGACAACCAACCCTGAAATTTCGGAAGCATTAAAATATTGGACAGAATCAGACAAATCCGACTCAACCCTTGTTTCCATGCTTCAGCGCAATTCCGACCTGAAAACCGTATTGCTGGAATGCACACCTTGGATGTCAGACGCACAATCCGATACGGAACGGATGGCACGCCTGGCCCTGCTTTTTGACAAAGACAATATAGACCGTGCTATAGAATCGTCAATCGACAAACTTGACAAGTTAAGTTGCGCAGGCGGAGGCTGGCGCTGGATAGAGCAGTCCGATAAACCATCGGAATGGGCAACCGAAAACCTACTGTTCGTTCTCGGCAGGTTAAACCGGCTAGGATTCTTGCCTGCCGACAAACGTCTAGACAAAATGACGCGCGAGGCCGTTTCCTATATCGATGCACAAAAGACCGAGATTCTTGAAAAGAATCCCGAAGCAACCGACATGCCTTTCACCTATCTACGCCAGATATATTACCAGTCCATACCTATGAACAGCAAGCTAAAGGCAATGACCGCACGCACGGTAAAAGACCTGTCTGCCAGCTGGAAAAACGGTACGGCTCCGTATAAGGCCGTGTCAGCTATCCTGTTAAACCACAACGGCTACAAACAGCAAGCACTCAATGCCATGCAGTCAATTGGCCAATATGCCGTAACCGACCCGGCAAAAGGCATGTGGTGGCCCTCGGTAGAAACATCTGCCATGTGGTGGCTACCTGACAATGTTGCACGTACATGCATTATCCTAGAAGCATACGCATTGCTCGAGCCGTCATCAGACAACATCGACAAAATACGCCAGTGGATAGTTCTGCAGAAAGAAGCTCGCAACTGGGGTACATCAACAGCGACAACCGGCATCATTTACACCATGCTTTCAACCGGTTCCGACTGGACCCGGCCACAAACACCTGCCATAATAAAAATAGGCCGAAAGAAAATAGACAATACCTCTGCCGACAGCCATACCGGATACATACGCACCGATATTTCAAAACTATCGCCGTCAGGAAAGAAACTGACCATAGAAAAAGACAGCAACACCCCCTCGTGGGGAGCCGTATACAGCCAGTATACCGCGCAGATGCAAAACATCAAGCCTGTTTCCTGTACAGACTTGTCTATTGAAAAAACTATTTACAAACGTATCGACACCCCTGAAGGAACAAAATGGGCCAAAGCCGATTCACTGACTGTTGGCGACATCATACAGGTAAACCTGGAAATTAACGCCGGGCGCGACATAGACTATGTTGCCATTATAGACAACCGTGCGGCATGTCTCGAACCCGTTGACCAATTGCCAAAACCTATATGGGCAGAAGGAATTTGCTTCTACCGCGAGAACCTTGACGCATCGACAAACATGTTTGTAACCCACATGCCCAAAGGCATATACCGAATCAGCTACCAGCTCACGGTTAACAATGCCGGTTCATTCGCCTCAGGCATTGCATCGGCACAGAGCCAATACGCCCCTGCACTATCGGCACATTCGGCAGGAGGAACTATAACATCCAAACCGGCAAACTAGAAAATAGTATTAAATTTAACTATAAACACAATGATAAGACTTAATGCATTTTTTCAAGTAAAAACCGATGGCGACAAACTCAAAGCCATTGAATTAGGAAACGAACTTGTAGCAGAGTCGTTAAAGGACAACGGCTGTGTAAGCTACGGTCTGTTTACATCAACCACTCGTCATGATGTACTAATGTTCTGCGAAACATGGACTGACCAAGCCAGCCTTGCCGCACACATGGACAGCACGCACTTTAAACGCATAGTTCCACTCATAGAAGCACTTACAGCCAACGGCATGAAACTTGAAAAATTTGAATTTTAAAATGACCGAATTTCTTTCTACCCATTCTTTAACCGGATTAGCCATAGGGTTATGCACATTTCTTATAATAGGAATGTGCCATCCTCTGGTTATAAAAGGAGAATATTATTTCGGAGTAAAATGCTGGTGGGCATTCTTAATAGGGGGCATTGCGTGCTTTATAGGCGCCCTATTGGTTGAAAACATATTCTGGCAGTCACTGCTCGGCGTAGGGGCTTTTTCACTTTTCTGGTCAATAAAAGAAATTTTTGAACAACGCCAGCGTGTAAACAAAGGGTGGTTCCCCAGAAATCCGAACAGAAACAGCTGATTAACCGATATTTGTAGCCCCTATCACTATTAATAGTGATTGCATATGTTAGCGCATATGCATAACTTTGCACCTGTGAAAAAAGAATCGGGAACACTGTTTTTTCAAAATTTCAAATTAATCGCCGCCATACTATCAGCGGCGATTATAGCCTTGTCTGCAAACGCCGCTGAAACCACCGATTCCATTTCAGTCAGACTGTCGGAAATTTCAGTAACGGCAATCAAACAAACCGCATTGGCCGATAATCTGCCTACGGCATCCACCGTAATAGGCAAAAACGAAATAGAACGGCTTAATGTGGTAACTATGAAGGATGCAAGTGAAATTGCTCCTAATTTTTACATACCTGACTACGGCTCCCGAATGACATCTTCAATATACGTGCGCGGACTTGGCGCACGCATAGACCAGCCAGTAGTCGGGCTTAACATTGACAACGTGCCTTACCTGAACAAGGACAATTACGATTTCGACCTTCTGGACATTGAACGTATTGAACTTTTACGCGGACCGCAGAGCACTCTGTACGGCCGCAACACAATGGGAGGCCTCATAAACATATATACCCTTTCGCCACTACGCACCAAAGGCTTCAGGGCCATGGCGGAATACTCCCGTGCAAATTCTATAAAGGCAGGGGCTTCATACTACGGCCGCATAAGCGAATCAGCCGGAATGTCAATAGCCGGTTACTACACCCACACCGACGGATTCTTCCGCAACCAATACAACGGCCGCCATACCGACAAAGAAGACCAATGGTCGGTACGTTGGCGCACGTCATGGCAGCCAATGTCAAACTTGACACTTGAAAACACGGCATCGGTATTGGTTGGCCGACAAGGCGGATATCCGTACCAGTCCGTCAAATCAGGCCAGATAGCATACAACGATACATGTTTTTACAAACGCGTTTCTGTAACCGACGGCCTTACAGCGCACTGGCTATTACCCGGATTAACCTTGTCGGGAATTGCAAGCTTCCAGTATATTAACGACAACATGACCCTCGACCAGGACTTTCTGCCGCAACCGTATTTCACACTCACGCAGGCCAGGCACGAAATGGCGTTCACACTCGACCTCGTGGCCAAAGGAAGCAAAGGTCCCTACAACTGGCTTGGAGGCATGTTCGGTTTCTACAAACACTCTAATATGTTTGCCCCGGTAATATTTAAAGAAACCGGAATAGAAGAACTTATAATAGCCCATCGCAACCAGTACAATCCGGAGTATCCCATCGTATGGCAGGAAAACAGTTTTAACCTTGATTCACGCTTCCGCCAGCCCGTGTGGGGAATAGCCGCATACCACCAAAGCCAGATACAGCTGGGCAACTGGACACTTACTGCCGGCATAAGGATTGACTACGAACAAAACACCCTATATTACAAAAGCAACTGCCTTACCGGCTACGACGTAATGGATGCAACTGTTCCAAACCACACCACCCTGTATGCAAAACGCACAATAGACATTGACGACCGTGGACGGTTACACAAAAAATTCATAGAATTCCTGCCAAGGTTCACTGCCGTATACAAATGGAACAATATAACAGGTAACAACGTATACGCCTCAATAGCCCGGGGATACAAGGCCGGAGGGTTCAACACACAGATGTTTAGCGACGTGCTGCAACAGCGTCTCATGGGCTATATGGGCATATCGCAGCAATACAGCCCGGAACAAGTTGTGTCGTACCGCCCTGAACGCAGCATGAACTACGAAATTGGCGCGCACTGCACCACGCCCGACAATGTTTGGACATCGCAGATAGCACTATTCTACATAGACTGTAGAAACCAGCAGCTCACATCATTTCCTGATGGAAGTACCACAGGACGGATAATGACAAACGCCGGACGCACACGCAGCGCCGGGGCAGAAGTATCGTTAACATGGCAGCCCGGTCGGCAATGGCGCTTCAGCACATCATACGGATTCACCGACGCACGTTTCCGCAGCTATAACAACGGCATTGAAGATCTACGCGGAAAGCGCATACCATATGCTCCCCAAAACACCTTTTTCGCATCGGCAAACTATTATCTTCCACTAAAAACAAACACGGCAAACATGCCCGACCGCATCGAATTCAACGTGAACTGCCGAGGCATAGGGCCAATTTACTGGGACGATACAAATTCTGTGTCGCAAAACTTCTACACATTACTGGGTGCATCGGTAGGTATAGTTAACAAACGTTATTCTGCAACTTTATGGGGCGAAAATCTAACCGCCATGCAATACTCTACATTTTATTTCGTTTCTATGGGAAATGCCTTTCTCCAACGTGGCAAACCTCGTAGAATCGGCATTACTCTCCGCATAAAAATCTGACAATCATTTATCAAATTATAAAACAAAAAATCAAAATGAACAAAACTTCAGTAATCATTGCATCAGTTTTAGCAACTACGGCACTCTATTCATGTAACAGCGACGACAACAACACATATGAGAGCACATTCGCACGCAATATAATTGTTGCCGTATCAGATCCTGCCGGAACAACCAAATATACGGCAACTGTGGCTTCATTTACAATGGACATGTACAGCCCGCAAGAATCCAAAATGGTAATTGCCACTATCAAAAAGCCCGACGGAAAAATCATAAACATGGGTACATGCGAAAACCTTACCCTCGGTGCGTCTACCACTCAAATGGACTATACTTTCAAGCCCAACACAGCAACAACCTACCTCAACTTCGACGAAGACATGCCGGCAACCTTATCCGGAACATTGTCGGCCCTGGCCTGGAATGTTTCCAGAACATCGAACACCTCAATAAAAATGACTTTCTCCGGTGGCGACCGCATGAGCGCCTTCGGTGCCGATTTGGGCTTCTTCTCCAACACATCGGTAATCGACACTCAAAACCCCGATTCCGAACCGTTCATAACCAACGACGTTGCAACAAACAACGTTCGCATAGAAATGTCGGCCGACACAGAGAAAAAAACAGCCAATGTATACATGTATCAGGCCAACTTCGACAAAGAAATGAAAAAGAAAATCGATTTCATGATCGAAGGCGTAAAATACGACATCAATGCTGAAAGCGGCGTTCTGACACTCAGAATAGACGAAGCCATACCTTACCTGCTCACAAACAACATTAAAGGCGACCCTATGCCATCATACAAAATTACCGATTTTGAATGTACCATATGGGAAGGCTTCTCTATGCCGGGCCTGTTTAAATTCACATGCGGCGGACGCTACGAGCTAACGGCTTCCCTTGTTGAAAAAATATCCAAACCAGAAGACGACAAGGAATAAATACCCAATAAATAAACTAACGGGCCTTGGCAATACATACATTGCCAAGGCCCGTTAGCTTATTTGAACATACAATTCTTAAACAGACCCTTTACCTGCGGCATAATAACAGTCAAGGACATCGCGCGCAGCGGTAAACGACGACTGCAGGTTCGACAATACGCGAGCCTCTTTTTCACGCAGCATACGCTCCACTTCCGGATTATTATAAAAGTTGCGGCGCAACTGCTCGTCTATAGTCTCGTACATCCAGTAACGCGCCTGCTGCTGGCGTTTGGTATCGAAGTAACCGTTGCTCTTGCTAAACTCAAAATAACGGTCTATCATGTCCCATACTTCCCCTATGCCCAGGTCGTAATAACCGGAATAGCACAGAACTTCCGGAATCCAGCCCGACTGTGTTGGCGGAAAAAGATGCAACGCGCTACGGAACTGTGCCTGGGCAAGACGTGCGCGGTCAACATTGTCACCATCGGCTTTGTTTATCACAATTCCGTCGGCCATTTCCATTATACCGCGCTTAATGCCCTGAAGTTCGTCGCCAGTACCGGCAAGCTGTATAAGCAGAAAAAAATCTACCATCGAGTGTACGGCTGTCTCGCTTTGTCCAACGCCTACGGTTTCAACAAATATATTGTTATATCCGGCAGCCTCGCACAGCACTATTGTCTCACGCGTCTTGCGCGCTACTCCGCCCAGGCTGCCTGCCGACGGGCTGGGGCGTATAAATGCCGACGGATGCACGGCCAGACGCTCCATGCGTGTTTTGTCGCCGAGAATAGACCCTTTTGTGCGTTCGCTAGACGGGTCTATGGCCAATACGGCAAGTTTGCCGCCCTGTTTCAACACATGAAGCCCAAAAGAGTCTATAGATGTAGACTTACCGGCTCCCGGAACACCCGTAATACCTATCCGGCGCGAATTGCCTGAATATGGAAGACACTTTTCTATAACCTCCTGAGCCAGCGACTGATGCTGCGGCGACACGCTTTCAACCAACGTCACCGCACGCGAGAGCATGGTAACGTCGCCCCGGAGTATGCCTTCAACAATTTCCCCTACAGCAGGCATTGTTCGCCGAACACGCGGCTTCATATAGGGATTTACCGACGGAGGCTGTTTAACACCAACATTAACCGTAAGACCGGCAAACTGCTCATCGTTTTCTATGTGGCAATGTTGCACCGTATGCGTGTGGATGTTGTTTTCTTTTTCCATTAAGAGATTGATTATTTTTCTATTATTTCACCCACAATACGCACACCTGACACGGGACGTTGCGGATCATTTGCTATTATTGACAATTTTGAATTTATCAATCCTCGTGTGTCTGACACTTTGTCGGTGTCGACAGTTATCTTAATCACAGCTTGTTTTCCTGCCTTTATCTTAGTAGAACCGGTCTTAACGGTCACAGACGAATCAGACGAAGAAACGCGGCGCAACACAAGGGGCTCGCGGCCATAGTTCTGCACTATTATTTCAGCGGTTGGCCTACTGCCCTTTTCAACGCTTCCCAAATCAACCGACGACGTACTGACCGATATTCTCGGAGCACGCTCCAGCTGTTTTGCCGTAAGACCGGAAAAATCCTCGTTCAAAACCGTTATGAACTCCAGAGGCTGTCCCTGCGATGCATCAGCATCGGCTTTGATAAACGCCTTGGCCGAATTAAGCCCCCAAAGGTCTGGAGCTTTTGCCGTATTGCAAAAAAACGTAAGAGTGAACTGCTGTCCGGGGGGAACTTCGGCCGGGGCAATATTCACATCAATATATCCTGGCAACCCGGTAATAACTGGCCTTACCGTATCGGCACTGTGGTTATACCCGTCAAGAAAAGATGTTTTTGTACGCCCCTTCGCTATTTCGCCGAAATTAAGCATAGAATTACGCAGTTTTAATTTTCCTGCATCCACCGGGAAATGTGCACGGAGGGTATTAGCCGAACCTATAACCACGCCCTTGATAGCAAGCACCGTATTTGGTGCCGAGGCATCGTTTGTGCGCACTTTTATTTTTTTGTCAAACTTACCTGGACGTGCAAACGGGTTATATGTAACAGTCATTACCGCCGTATCGCCGGGATTTATAGGCTCGCGGTTGTAGCTGGGAGCAGTGCAGCCGCACGAAGCGTTTGCCGAAAGTATAACCAATGGAGCATCACCTTCGTTAAGAAGCCGGAATTCCGTAGTCATGTTTCCCATATCTTCGTCAAATGCCCCGAAGTCGTGCGAGGTTTTCAGCCAACGCCCCACAGGCCCGGCATTCATAGTTGTAGCCGATGCAAGAATCAGCACCGGCGCAGCAATTTTGATAATACAATTATTCATGCCCATATTATTTTCCAGGTATAACCGTGCCAGTAATGCGCAATTTAAGCTTTGACGGCTTGGCATTTGTCTTTACCGTAACCGTCTTGTTAAACTCTCCTGGCCGGCCATAAGGGTCGTAACTAACAACAACTACCGCCGTATCGCCCGGGGCAACAGGCTGTTTTGGCACTTTTGGCTTAGTGCATCCGCATGCCGCGGTTGCCGATATAAACACAAGTGGCTTGTCGCCTGTATTCACAACCTTGAACTCGCAGCTGACGCGGCCACCCTTTTCTGCAATATTTCCGAAATTATGGTTCGGACTTAACGGTGCGGCAAGTGGCTGTGCTGCAAATGTCTGTACGGCACACACGGCAAAAGCCGCTATAAATACTTGAAATCGTTTCATATGTATATTTCTTACTTGTTATCAACAAGTATATAACAAGGTAAAATTAACAACAGCGCAACAACAGCAGGCCTAATCCGTGTTAAAATTATTTAAACAGCCAATTATCAGCGCAAAACGCCTTCTACACCGATGCCGAACAAAGCATAATCATACCACACCGGATCGTGCGGACGAAGTGCGCGCAAAACTCCTGTCAGCTCCACGGCCGACTTCCTGTCGGCAGCCTTGCGTTGCAACAGGCCGAGCGCACGTGCCGTATTACCGACATGCACGTCAAGCGGTACAAAAAGCCTGGAAGGCTCTATAACACCTTTCCACACACCCAGATCCACAATACCGTCGTCGCGCACAAGCCACCGCAAGGCCATATTGAGGCGTTTCAACGCGGTCTGACCCATATTCAGCGGCAAACAGCGCGAATCGGAGCATTCACCATTTGCCATATACAGCTGCCGGTTGACAGCCTCGGCCAGATGCCATGACGGAAATTCGGCTTCGCGCACGCCGCAGTCCAAGGCAAAGTCGGCCAATGTACCGTATTTGCTGTAAATTGCATATAGGCCGCGCAAAAAGTGAGCCAGATTGTCGGTAAAAAAGGTCCGGTGAATATTCTGATGTTCCGGAAGGTCGTCATAACCCCGTTCCATAACATACCGGTACGGGGCATTGTCCATAAGCGCCAGCATTTTCGCACAATCGGCACATATCATTTTCCTGTTGCCCCACGCTATTGTAGAACAAAGCAGCGACACTATCTCTATATCGCGTTGCGACGTAAAAAGACGCGGAAACTGAACAGGGTCGTTTTGAACGAATTCCGGCGAATTTACACGCGCGGCATGGAAATCGAGCAGTTCCTTCAGCGTAGGGTCTATGTGTTGTACAGCCATATATTCTTGATAAAAGCAGGGACCGGCCCATTGCCGGGCGGCCCCTGTATTTATAAAAAAGAATTTTAGAAATGTTAATCCTCGCTTTCTTCCTTCATATTGTGGAACACGTTCTGTACGTCCTCGTCCTCCTCAATCTTTTCAATAAGTTTTTCAAGGGCGGCGCGCTGTTCGGCGGTAACGTCTTTCAAGTCGTTAGGAATACGTTCAAATTCCGAGGAAATAATTTCGAAACCGTTGTCTTCCAAATATTTTTGGATATTGGCATATTCTTCAAACGCACCATAAAGAACAATTTCTTCTTCGTCGGGCTCGATTTCGTCAACACCGTAGTCAATCAGTTCCAATTCCAGGTCGTCCATAGAAACGCCTTCTTTGGGTTTTATGTGAAACACCGATTTATGGTCGAACAAAAAAGTAAGCGAACCCTGTGTTCCCAAGCTGCCTCCATGTTTATTGAAATAAGAACGTATGTTGGCAACCGTACGTGTGTTGTTGTCTGTGGCAGCCTCAACAAAAATTGCAATACCGAACGGGCCGTATCCCTCGTAAGAAATTTCCTTATAGTCGCCCGAATCTTTATCAGTAGCTTTTTTAATTGCACGCTCAACAGTGTCTTTAGGCATATTGGCAGCCTTGGCATTCTGCATCAATGCACGAAGACGTGGGTTTGTCGACGGGTCGGGACCGCCGGCCTTGGCAGCAATAGTTATTTCTTTACCGATGCGCGTGAATGTACGGGACATGTTGCCCCAGCGTTTCAGCTTTCTTGCTTTGCGGTATTCAAATGCTCTTCCCATAGTTGGATTTTATGATATTTGTTTTTCTTTTTTGTGAATTATCAACGAAGTTGGGCTCCGAGTTGGGCCGACAGGTTCGATGTTATTTTTTTCATCACGGCCTCTATCTGGTGCTCATTAAGGGTCTTTTCATCATCCTGAAGCGTGATGGCTATGGCATAGCTCTTTTTTCCGGGCTGTAGGTTGGCACCTTCATAAACGTCGAACAAAGTTACCGAACGTAACAATTTCTTTTCACTACCGCGCACTACTTTTTCAACCTGTGCCATGGTAACACCGGCATCTAGCAACAGGGCTAGGTCGCGTTTCACAGGTTGTGTGCGTGGCAGTGGCGTATAGGTTACACTGCGCTTTGCAGCCAACTTAACCATTACACGCCAGTCGAGTTCGGCATACAATACTTCTTGTTTGATTTCAAAATGCTTTAGGTGGCGTTTTGCTACCGTACCGCATAAGCCGAGTTGTTTGCCAGAACGTGTCACTACCGACAACGCTTGCGACATTAGCGGACTTTCGGCCGGAACAAAGTCTATATCTTTGGCCGACAGCCCCAATCGGGCCAATACATTGGCAACAACGGCTTTCAGATGAAATATTGTTGATTTCTCAGCCGGAAGCAGCCAGTTGGGCTGACGCACAAGTCCGGTAAGCCAGATTGCCAGTTTTTCTGTTTCTGTAAAAGCTGCCACAGGCTTCTCCTGCGTATATTCCACCGACGGGTCTATACTGTACACATTTCCAAATTCATACAGCATTAAATCGGGCAACTTGCGGTTTGCATTATGCTCAATTGTCTCCAAGCCGCCGAACAGCATGTCCATCCGCATCACAGACAAGTCGTTACTAAGCGGATTTAGCAACGATACCGGCTGATGCGAAGCATCGGTAAGTTCCGAATTTTCGCCATAATATGACGCCGCAGTAAGCGAGTTGTTTAGTATCTCGTTGAATCCGCAAGCAGTAAGCTGGTTGCTTATCAGCTCGCGTAGCTGGTTGCTAAGGTCGGTTTCAGTTTTAGCCGACAACGATGCGTGAAGTTCAGACGAAATCTCAATATTATTATACCCGTAAATTCTGAGTATGTCTTCCACTACATCACAAGGACGCTGCACGTCTACACGGTATGTGGGCACAAGCAGTGAAACGGACTCGTCGGTTACAGCGGTTATTTCCATTTCCAGCGAACGCGCTATAGAGTTAACCTGGTTATTAGGTATATGCTTTCCTATAAGGCGTGCAGCATAGTCGTATTTAAGCTCTACAGGGAACGGTTTCACCGGATTTGGATATATGTCTATTATATCGCCGCAAATTTCACCTCCGGCCAGTTCTTTAACCAGCAATGCAGCCAGTTTAAGGCAATACACGGTAGCATTAGGGTCGGTACCGCGCTCATAACGGAACGATGCGTCGGTGTTCAAACCGTGGCGACGGGCACTTTTACGTATCGATGTAGGGTTAAAATAGGCACTTTCCAAGAATATTGACGTTGTCTGGTCTGTCACACCGGAATTAAGGCCTCCATAAACGCCGGCAAGGCACATGGGCCGCTTTTCCGAATCGCATATCATCAAGTCGGCCGACGACAATTTCCGTTCCACACCGTCGAGCGTGACAAACGGTGTCTGGTCGGCACACGGGGTAACGACTATTTTTTCACCGCCAACGTGATTCAGGTCGAAGCAGTGTAACGGCTGCCCCATGCCGAAAAGTATAAAGTTAGTAATGTCTACAATGTTGTTTATAGGCCGCTGCCCGATTGATATAAGCAGTTTTTTTAGCCATTCCGGACTTTCTGCAACCTTTATGTTACGAATCGTAACACCGCTGTACCGGGGACAAGCCGCCGTATCGGCAACTTCCACGGCAATACCGCCTTCGGGACAATCGGGAGCAAACCCACTCACATCCGGACGTTTTAGCGGGCTTTCAACAGCATGACATGCCAGCCAGGCTGCCAGGTCGCGCGCAACGCCGAAATGCGATGCCGCATCGGCGCGGTTAGGCGTGAGGTCAACTTCCAGCACATAGTCGGAAGTCAGTCCGTAATATTCAGATGCCGGTGTTCCGGGAGCCACTTCCGAATCAAGCACAATTATGCCGTCGTGCGACGTTCCTACACCAATTTCGTCCTCGGCACAAATCATGCCGAACGATTCAACACCGCGTATCTTCGATTTCTTAATCTGGAACTCCTTGTCGCCGTCATAAAGCACGGTGCCTACCGTAGCCACCACAACGGTCTGTCCTGCGGCCACATTGGGTGCGCCGCACACAATCTGTACAGGGCCGTTGCCATCGCCCAGGTCAACTGTAGTTATGTGCAGGTGGTCGCTGTTGGGATGTTCCTCGCAAGTGAGCACTTTTCCTATAACTATTCCACGGAGTCCGCCTTTTACAGATTCTACTTCTTCCACCGACCCGGTCTCCAAACCTACGGAAGTCAGCACTGCTGACAGTTCTTCGGGCGACAGATTGAAGTCGATATAGCGCTTTAGCCAGTTGTATGAAATATTCATGATTGTAACTCGTGTTAACAAACCGGCCAAAAGTAAAAAATACGTTTAAAACCAGTTTGAATTTAAGTTGCAAATTTACAAATTTTTCCGATGCATTAAGAACCTGCTTGAATTTTTATCAATAATTCTTCAGCAAAATACAACTTCCCGCAAGATGCGGCAACGGGGTTGCAAATAACCGGACGGAGAGCATCTTTTAACAAAATTTCAGAATAGCCGCAATTAAATGAAAAGAATTTTGTAATTTTGGGCATTTAAGTGCACGGCATTGTCTGCCGGCGTTGTTTAACCCAGTTTTGAACAGAAATGGAACGCAAAGTAAGAGTTCGATTCGCACCCTCGCCCACCGGGCCTCTACACATAGGCGGCGTACGCACCGCATTGTTTAACTACCTGTTTGCCCGTCAGAACGGCGGCGACATGATTCTACGTATTGAAGACACCGACTCAAACCGTTTTGTACCGGGAGCCGAAGAATATATAAACGAAGCCCTTGCATGGCTTGGCATCGGCATTGACGAAGGCGTGCGCGAAGGCGGCGCATACGGCCCGTACAAACAAAGCGAGCGTCGCGACATATACCGGCAGCATGTAAAAATGCTTCTTGACGCAGACAAGGCATACATTGCTTTCGACACCGCTGCCGAACTTGAAGCCAAACGGGCAGAAATACAGAACTTCCAGTACGATGCCACTACGCGAGGCAGTATGCGGAACTCGCTAACCATGGCAAAAGAGGATGTAGAACGCCTCATAGCCGAAGGAACACCCTATGTGGTACGCTTCAAAATAGAGCCCGGACGCGACGTAGAGGTTGACGACTTACTACGCGGCACCGTAACGATAAACTCGTCGATACTTGACGACAAAGTTCTATATAAAAGCGCCGACGACCTTCCCACATATCATTTGGCAAACATTGTCGACGACCACCTTATGGAAGTGTCGCACGTTATACGCGGCGAAGAATGGCTGCCGTCGGCTCCACTACACGTTTTGCTCTATGAAGCTTTCGGATGGGCCGACACCGCCCCCCGTTTCGTTCACCTCCCACTCCTGCTGAAGCCCGACGGCAAAGGCAAATTGTCGAAACGCGACGGCGACCGTCTTGGGTTCCCCGTATTCCCACTTGAATGGCATAACCCCGTTACAGGCGAGGTAAGTTCCGGATACCGTGAAGCCGGCTACCTGCCAGAAGCCGTTGTGAACTTTCTGGCCCTGCTTGGATGGAACCCGGGCGACGACAATGAAATAATGTCGATGGATGAACTTATAAATCGGTTCTCATTTGAACATTGCTCACGTTCAGGAGCACGGTTTGACTACGAAAAGGGACGCTGGTTCAACCACGAATACCTTATGCGTATGCCCGACGAAAAACTGGCCGGCCTGTTCAAACCCGTATTAAAGGCCAACGGTGTCAATCCTGACGATTTTACCGACGAATATATAGCCAGGGCCGTAGGCATGGTGAAAGGACGCGTCCATTTTATTGACGAGCTATGGAACCAGGCAAAATTCTTTTTTACCGACCCTGCCGAATATAACCCTAAAGATATCAAAAAGCGTTGGAACAATGAAATGCCGGAAATAATGCATCAGCTTTCCACGGTAATAGCCGGCCTGACCGACATGACCAGCGCGTCAGCCGAAAAAGTAGTACTTGACTGGATTGCAGAAAAGGGCTACCACCTTGGGAATGTTATGAACGCTTTCCGACTTTGTGTAGTTGGCGAGTGCAAAGGTCCGCACATGTTCGACATAACCGAACTGATGGGCAAAGAAAAAACCATAGGCCGCATAGCACTCGGCATTGAAAAAATTAAAAACGAAAACGCATAAACATGAATCCGCTTTACAACGCCGGCATACACCTGTTCCGCCTAGGGGTAAAAGTTGCTTCTGGAAAAAACAAAAAAGCCGACCGCATGCTCGCCGGGCAAAGCGAGACATTTGCCCGGCTTAATTCAGAGCTTGACCCAGGACGACGGTATATATGGATGCATGCCGCGTCGCTTGGCGAATTTGAACAAGGCCGCCCGTTGTTGGAAATGATAAGGCGTGAGCGCCCGGA
>SSTG01000053.1 GCA_004801635.1 Muribaculum caecicola
AATAGCCCAATATCGGAGTGGTACAGTCTTCGGCTGACACGATAACGAATCCGTTTCCGTTTATTGCGTTAAATACATAATAAAGGGGCTTGGACGAGTTTCCTGCCGTGTAGGCAAGTTCCAAGGCGTCGGCTGTGGCTAATTTTGCTTTGTGCGTAGCGCTGAAGAAGTTTGCTGCAAGTTGCTTTGCATTGTCAACAGATACTACGTTTGCATACGCTTTTGGACAAGCATATGCAAGCAGTAAGAAAATTAGCATTTTAGAGAAATGTTTAAACATAGCCTTTGCGTTAATTTTTTTACTTTGAATTGTGATTGATTTATAAATGTTTTTTATTGCCTAAATGTTGTTGGTTGAACGCTTTATATAATTTGCTAATGTAACACAACCAACTGATATATAGATAAATGCTTCCTGTTTAAACCGAGTTTTGAAGCACTTGTTGTAAAACCAGCGCGAAATTAGTCAATATAGCCGAAAAACAGACGTTGAAATTATTAAATTCTGTTAATGGGCAGGCTTGTTCCCGGTTTTACAGACATTGGTTGGACGAAGTGAGATATATGCATGGGAAATGGAAATTGAACCCTGTATGTGTTTATTTTGTTTAACATTATAAAAATTAAACAGATTCTCCGTTTAACTTATGGAATTAATATTATTGTATTTGTTCGGGGCCCTGGCTCTATCGTTTTTATGTTCTGTTCTTGAAGCCGTGTTGCTTTCTACACCGGTGTCGTTTATCTCAATGAAAGAAAGCCAGGGGGCTAAAAGCGCTCCGTTGATGATGCGTTATAAAACAAATATCGACAGGCCGGTTGCTGCCATACTTTCGCTGAATACCGTGGCCCACACTGTTGGTGCCGCCGGCGTAGGTTCGGAATCGGTTAAAATTTTTGGAGAGGCTTATTTTGGCATCATATCGGCCGTTCTGACATTGCTTATACTTGTGCTTTCTGAAATAATACCTAAAACAATTGGGGCTTCTTATTGGAGGGAGCTTGCCATGCCATCGGCAAATGTGATACGCGTACTTATTTTTATTACTTATCCGCTGGTATGGCTTTCGGAACAGCTTACCCGTTGTTTTGCACCTAAGATACAGCCTCTTTCAGTGAGTCGTGAAGAAGTTGCTGCCATGATTGATGTTGGCGAGGAAGAAGGCGTGTTTCAGGAGCAAGAGAGTAAAATAATCAGAAGTTCGCTTAAATTGAAAAATGTAAAGGCCGAAGAAGTAATGACACCGTATATTGTGGTTGAGTCGGTTTCGGCGCAGACTACGATGTCGGAATTTTACAGACGCAAGGAATTCGCTGCTTTTTCGCGTATACCGGTATACTCCGACCGTAAAGAATATATAACCGGATATGTGCTTCGGGCCACAGTTCTTGACAGAATTTGTTCCGGTAATGAGGGCGATCCTGTATCGTCAATTCTGCGTCCGGTTCTTTATTTCCGTGAGGAGGAAAGCATTTCAAATATATGGGAATCAATGCAGGAGCACAATGAACACATATCTGTAATTACAGACGAATACGGATGCATGCGCGGCATTGTCACTTTGGAAGATGTTATAGAGACTATGCTCGGTGTGGAAATTGTGGACGAGTGCGACTCAGCTGCCGATTTGCAGGAAGAGGCAAGAAAGAAATGCCCGTCGCATGTGCCGGTAATGCAGTGTGGCGAAGTGGCTCTGCAGGGTGAGAATTGAAATGGCCGGTTAAAGATAAATATGTTTTTATATGCAACAAATTATAAGGCATTTTACTGACGACGATTTGTATAAATTCACTATGTGTTGCGCAGTGATTGAAAACTATCCGCGTACGCAGGTAAGATACCGTTTTATTGACCGTGGTGGCACCGTGTACCCCGATGGCTTTGCCAACGAACTTCGAAGGCAGATTGAAATGCTTGAGAATTTGCAAATCACGGCAGATGAAATATTGTTTATGCGTAAAAAATGCAGGTATATTCCTGCATGGTTCTATGATTTCCTAAAAGGATTCCGTTACGACAGCAGTCTTGTAACAATAAGTCAGGATTCTTCCGGAAAGCTTGACATAATTTTCGAAGGCAGCTGGTGTCATACAATTTTGCTGGAGGTTAAAGTTCTAGCTATTGTTTCTGAGCTTTACTACATGATGACGGGTCAGCACCGGTGTTTCGATTATGATGCATATTATGAAAAATCCTGGTATAAAGCCGAACGGCTTATAAATGCAGGTTGTGTTTTCAGTGATTTCGGAACCAGGCGCAGGGCTTCGTTTGCTGCACAGGATACCGTGGTTCGCGCCATGAGTGAATGCCAAAAAGCAATGCCTTGCAGTGCAGGTCGTTTTGTCGGGACTAGCAACGTGTATCTGGCAATGAAATACGACATGACTCCCGTAGGCACTATGGCTCATGAGTTTGTTTGCGCTATAGCAGGAATGTATGGTCCGCAGATGTCGAATCATATAGCCATGGAAAAATGGCGTAGCACTTACAGGGGGGCGTTGGGTACGTTTTTATATGATACATACGGCTGGCGTATATTCAGCCTGAATTTCTCGGAGGATTATGCAAACATGTTCAAAGGGCTGCGTGTTGACAGCGGTGATAACTTTAAGGAATTGGACCGGATTGTTGATAAGTACAAATCGTTAGGCATTGATCCCTGTACAAAACAGGTTGTGTTCAGCAACGCTCTTAATGTTGACGGGGCTTTGGAAATACAACGGTATGCAAAAGGCAGGTGCATTCCTTCCTTTGGAATAGGAACGCATTTTACCAATGACTTTTCCGGTGTAATGCCTTTGAATATAGTAATAAAACTTGTTGACGTTAAAATTACGGAATCATGGCCGTTCTATTGCCACACGTGCAAGCTTAGTGAGGATAAAGGCAAATATACCGGGTTGCCTGACGTTGTTGACTGTTTTATGAAGATACTTCATCTTTACGATTCAGATAAATAGCGACAAGGCAATTAGCTTTCAGCCTTATTACCACTGTCATCATGTGCTGTGTCTTTGGCTTTTTTTACGGAACGGCTCACGAAGTCGGTAAGGTATACGGTGAATAGGGGGAATATTATCATGCCTGATACAGGCAGTATCACTGCTGTTATTTTTCCTGCAACAGTTATCGGGTTTACATTACAGCCCACAGTGCTCATATTCATCATTGCCCACCATAGTGCTGTCCAGTAGGTTTGTACATCGGGGTTTACCGGGTGCTCGCGCTGAAAAAATATCAGACTGCAAAAATATACAAGTAGCAGCATTATAGACAGGTACGACATAAACAGGCTGGTTACAGCGTTCGACGACATATATCCGATAACGATTGAAAGCGCCAGGGCTCCGCGCATTAACGGAATGAAGCGTATAAAGTAGAGAGCATCGGAACTTAGTGGAATGTTGAGAATGCTGATTATGTTCAGGTACGGTATGGATAATAGCAGAAATGCCAGACGGTGGCCTACAAACCTCCATTTTCTTTCAGCGAAAATCAGGCATACAAAAAAGTCGAGAATGAAGAAAATGCAAACCCACAGTTGGAATGTCATGTAATGGTGGTTTTCAAGCAGTTGTTTGTCTTCAAATGTGTCAATTGAAATATACACTATGAGCAGCACGGATAAAACCAGTACAATAAAGTTCATTATGCTGACTATGATTCGGCCTGTATGGCGGAATCTTTCTTCATGTTTTTTTCTCAGGTTGGTTGTGGCAGGTATGTTAGGGGTTGCATTAGAACTCATAGCTAGAAACGTTTTCTTTATTTAACATTGTTTCCAGATTTATGGTTCATATATGATGTGCCATAATGTCTTGTGCGGGTTATTATAGGCTTCGGAACATTTCTTTGAATTGTTTCTGCGTTGCCAAAACAGTGAGTTCGTCGTCTTTTTCCAGTATGGTATCGGCTGCGACATCTTGTTTTACCTTGATTATCGGGGTTTGGATACCGATCATGTTGCGTTGCATTACCGGGCGTGACAGCACTATGATTTTCATTCCGTAGCGCTTTTCTATTTCGGCATCGCCAAGTGAAAGCCCCACAAAAATTGGGGAAACCTTGAATTTTAGTATGTATGTGTCGCGGTCTATCCGCATGGCATCTATTTGCGGCCCAATTGCAAGTTCGCGGGTAAGTTCACGTGCGGCACGTTGTTCCGGAATAAGTATGCGGTCAACTTTGAAGCCTTCAAGTATTGTCTGGTGAATGTCGTCGACAGCCCGGGCATATATTGCCTTGACTCCGAGTTTGCGCAGTATGGCTACTGTTTTCACTGAAGCTCCGAAATTTTCGCCTATGGCCACAATAACCAGGTCGACAGCTTTTAGCGGTAATGCGGCAATGGCAGGCTCCTCGGTTGAATCAAGTGTATATACGGTTGATATTTTATCTTTTATATTTTCAATTGTTATCGGATTAATGTCGGCGCCTATTACTTCGTGTCCCATGGCGGTGAGGTCGGTGGCGAGGTTTGAACCGTAAATTCCCAGGCCTATTATAAGGTATCGCATAATTAGAAAAATTAATTTATTATTACGTTGTCGGTTGGAAAGTCGATGGGGGGATTTGTTTGGTTTCCGGTAATGCCTATTAATAGCGATATTATGCCGACACGACCTAGAAACATTGCCGAACAGAGTGTGATTTTTGATATATCTGATAGCTGGTCGGTAATTCCCAGCGACGAACCTACTGTGAACAAGGCCGATACGGTTTCAAATATAACGGCTTTGGGCGGAAGTCCCGGTTCAAGCAGAAGTAGCGCGGTTGTGTAGACAAACAACGCTAATAACGACAGGGTTACTATGGCGTTTGCCCTCCTTATAGAGCCGGTTGATATGGTGCGGTTGTAGGCAGTAACTTTGTTTTTGCCAAGTATGGTGGCGCGCAGGGTGAGTAGCGATGCTGACAATGTGTTTACCTTTATGCCGCCTGCCGTTGACTGCGATGCGCCGCCTATCCACATCAGTAGTAATACAATGAGGAAAGTTGCTGGTGAAAACAGCACAGGGCTGATTGACTGAAATCCGGAACTACGCGGACAAGTTGCATTAAATACCGACTGACAAACCTGTGTGTAGGTGCTCATGCCGTTCATTGAGTTTTGCCTTTCGAAAATGAAGAAGGCGATGGTGCTAAGCAAGAACAATATTATAGTTGCATACAGCGACAGTTTGGTGTTAAGGTTGTATAGGTGAATTTGCCGGCCATAGGTCTTGCGATGGCGCACACGGTTAAACATGCGGTGTATGTATTCGCTGAATGCGTCGCGAATGTTTACCAGTACAGGAAAGCCGATGCCTCCTGCCAGTACTATTATGCTTGTTACCAAATAGACTGACTGGTTTGAGTTAAGTAAAGCCGGATTGGACATTCCGCCTGGAAGTGTACAGAATCCGGCGTTGCAAAATGCCGATAGGGAATGAAACAGGGAAAACGATATTTGTTGTCCCGGTGACATGTGCGTCAGATAGTCGTGCGTAGTCCACCATACGGCTAATGCCCCGGTGAGTTCCACTACTATTGTAAACATAAATATGTAAAGTAGCGTGGGCATTAGTGCGTTTACTGATTTGGAACTTATCATGTCCTTAACCAGAAGTTGCGAGTATATAGACGTGTTTCCGGAAAAGAATATGGCGAAAAAGCTGGTGAAAGTGAGTACGCCAAGTCCGCCTATCTGAATCAGGAGCGCCAGAACGCCTTGTCCGAAAGGGGTGAATGTGGCCGGAATATCGACAGTGGTAAGTCCGGTTATACATACTGCCGAGGTGGAAACGAACAACGCGTCGGTATATTGCAGTCCGTTATATGTTGCTTTGGGCAGCGTAAGCAGGACCGAGCCGATGATAATAAACACCAGAAAACTTCCCGACATCATAAGTGGCGGGTTTGTGCGCCGGTTCATTATACGCATAACCGCATAGCTTATGTCTACAATGGAATATGCTAGCAGGATGCCGATATTGAGCCATTGACCCGAAAGCACATTAGCAAGCGCAGGCCACGATGCGGCAATATTGGTGTGTAGCAAAGGTATTGCCACAGATACCAATATGCCGGTATCTACAATCCATTTTACAATACGGGTTTCTGCAATGGTTTGCCTGAAGTTGATTGCCAGCCGGAATGTTATGTTTAGTGCAAACAACCATCGCAGTGAATGCATGGTTGAGTAAAGAGTTTGCAGTTGCGACGGTGAATGTTCGTAGCCGATATACAACACGAAGCATACCATAAAGCCAAGTGCACCGAAAAACGTGGCAATGTCTAGTATGCGAAGTAGCGAGCGTATGGCAGACTGCCTCTGCCGCATTTGTGTGTGCCAAGACAGCCGCATTCTGTTGTATGTGCGCCGCAGGTGTCTGTGTATGTTGCCAATAATTTTCATTACTATTAAGTAATGTGCAAAATAGCCCTTTTGTTGGAATTTGAAAATAGATTTTGTCTATAAATTTACAAAAAAACAAAGAGATTGTTTAATTTTGTAGCTAATTCGTTTTGCAGCGAATGTAAACAGGTTAATAATATCAAATATATAAAGCAATGTCGGACATAAAAGACGAACTGGCCGAAGAAAAAACAGGCCTGAACTTTGTTGAACAAATAGTGGCTGATGATATTAAAGAGGGTAAGAACGGAGGCCGTGTGCAGACACGTTTTCCACCGGAACCTAACGGGTACCTGCACATTGGCCATGCCAAAGCTATTTGCATGGACTTCGGCATTGCCGAAAAATTTGGAGGAAAGTGTTTTTTGCGTTTTGACGATACAAATCCCATAAAGGAAGATACGGAGTATGTTGACGCAATAATGGAGGACATTCACTGGCTCGGTTTTGACTGGGGCGACAACTTGCGTTATGCCTCTGATTATTTTCAAAAGCTTTATGATTTGGCCGAACGCCTGATAAAAGAAGGAAAGGCATATGTTGACCATCAGACATCGGAGGAGATTGCCCGTCAGAAAGGAACGCCTACCCAGGCCGGTGTGGCCAGCCCCTGCCGCGACCGCCCCGTTGAGGAAAATCTTGACCTTTTCCGCCGCATGAACGCAGGCGAGTTTGACGAGGGTACCTATGTGCTCAGGGCAAAGATAGACATGGCATCGCCTAACATGCACTTCCGCGACCCGATAATGTACCGCATAATAAAAACCCCCCACCACCGTACGGGAACGAAGTGGAACGTTTATCCGATGTATGACTTTGCTCACGGACAAAGTGACTTTTTCGAGGGCGTTACACATTCAATATGCACACTTGAGTTTGTGCCTCACCGTCCGCTTTACGACTATTTTGTAGACGAGCTTACCGATGGAACTTACCGTCCCCGACAATATGAGTTCAACCGCCTGAACCTGACATATACTGTTATGAGCAAGCGCAAGCTGCTTCAGCTGGTAAAGGAAGGTCTTGTTGCCGGATGGGACGACCCTCGCATGCCTACAATATCCGGTATGCGCCGCCGTGGATTTACTCCCGAATCGGTCAAGAACTTTATAAACATGATAGGTTATACCAAGTTCGAGGCACTTAACAGCATTTCGTTGTTGGAGCATGCCGTACGCGACAACCTGAACCAGGTGGCTACACGCGTAATGGCAGTTATGAATCCGGTTAAAGTGGTTATAACCAATTATCCTGAGGATAAAGTGGAAATGGTTGAAATGGAGAATAATCCTGAGGACTCTGCCGCAGGATCTCACCAGATGCCGTTTTCTCGCGAAATTTATATTGAGCGCGATGATTTTATGGAGAATCCGCCGAAAAAGTTCTTCCGTCTTGCTCCCGGTGGCGAGGTGCGCCTGAAAGGTGCCTATATAGTTATGTGCACCGACGTGGTGAAAGATGCCGACGGAAATATAACGGAAATACACTGTACTTACGATCCGGAAACACGGAGCGGAATGCCGGGAAGCATGCGGAAAGTTAAAGGAACGCTGCATTGGGTATCGGCAAAACATGCCGTAGACGCTTCGGCACGCCTTTACGACCGTTTGTTTGCCGTAGAAAACCCTGCCGAGGAAAAAGACCGAGACTTCCGAGAACTGCTTAACCCTGATTCGTTGAAAGTGGTTGACGGCATAAAGGTGGAACCGTTTGTGGCAGAATCGGCCAAAGTTGGTATGCCGTTGCAGTTTCAGCGTATTGGCTATTTTACACTTGACCCTGATTCAGACAGCTCGCATATGATATTTAACCGAACTATGCAGCTAAAGGATACCTGGGAGAAAATTCAGAAAAAATGATTGATAGTAACAGCGATCAGAGGCATATCAAACGGTTGTACGACAAATTCCGTACGTGTGTGCTGTCGGGCAATATACCAGATAACCTTATTGACGAGGACGATCTTATAAGCATATATGACTATGCTAACGATAATGGTGACGAATATGTGCAGTTGATGGCTGTTATATGTGCAATGCGGCAGTGTCCTGATAATGAGGATATGTGCCAGCGCCGTGCTTATTTCTTTACACAGAATCTGGGACTGGCCGATTCGGCCGGGCACCTTATGCAGGGCCATGTGCACGAATCGGCGTTATGGGATATATTGCACCTGCTTGTTACTCGGCCAAAGCCTGATGATGCCTGTAAAGCAATGGCTTCATTAGTGCGTGCTTTCAGGGACTTTGACGACGAAACAATTATACAGTTGGTCGGGGCATGTGTTGAATTGCAGATTCTTGACTGGTTGTGTGAAAATAAAGCCTTTGTACAAGGCAGATGCCTATATCAGGATACGTTTTTGTATGAGCTGGCCAGGGCATGTGCCGATGCGGCCGATCATGAGCAGGCAATAAGGCTGCTTGACGAGCTTACCGGAATAGAGCCGTTCAATGTGCTTTACTGGCAGTTGCTGGCCGACGAATATAACCAGATTGAGGATTTCGCCAGTGCGCTTAACGCCATTGACTACGCGTTGGCCATTGACGGGTCAAACCGCGAGCTTCAGCTGGCACGGGCGCAGATTCTTTACGACAGGAACGCCGACAGGCCGTTGGCATTGTCTATTGTCAGGGAACTTGTAGAAACTTCTCCATCCGACATAGATGCAGCAGTAACGCTGTGCGTAATGCTTTGTTTTGAGAACCGGCAGTCTGAAGCCAAGGCGGTTATAGAGCCGCTTGTTAAAAAGTTCCCGTCAAATCGCAGTGTTGCCGCCAACGCGCTTCTGTTGGGCGACCGCGAATTGAATGCCTTGGCATTGAAAGGGTATATAAATTCGGCACCAGAACTTACCGACGAAGAAATAAATGCATGGGCCGGCGAACAGTCTATGTTGGGCCGTCATATTGCCGCTGCCGACATTCTTTTGGCGTGGCTGCATGTGAACGGTTCCATAACATCATGGTCGTTGCTGCTGGGAGCATTGTATCAGGCAGGCTGTTATGCCGAAGTTTCGTCATTGCATGAAAACTTTATGCTAAAGAGTGCACAGCCTGAAAGTGTTTCATGCAATATTTCCGATTTATTGCTAATTGCACTGAGCCACCTTAGGTGCGGCGAGTCGGACAAGTCCTTGGCATTATTGGAATTTGTTGCCTCTGTCGACATCAAGGACTTCTCCACTATGCAGAAACGCCTGGAAGCAATTGGTGCAAAAAATATTGCGTCGAAGTTGTGCAATATTATAGAGACGGCTCCGGATAAAGCCAGGATTGACGATATTGATCCTTTTTTGTTGTAATAACCCGGTTTTGAGGCCTGTTAGCTTGATTTAACGTTTGACAATCAAAATCAAGCATAGTTATAACGAAATAGTTTTGTCAATAAGGAAATATTTCTCTAATTTTGCCGTGACTTGTGAAAAGCTAATGTTGAATAGGTCAATTTTTGAAAACAATATCAATTAAAAATAAATATCAACCAAAATGCAGACAATCGACAACTACAATTTCTCCGGTAAGAAGGCTATTGTCAGGGTGGACTTCAATGTGCCCCTGGATGAAAACGGTAAAATAACCGACGATACACGTATTCGTGGCGCGCTTCCAACACTGAAGAAAATACTTAATGACGGCGGCAGCCTTATAATAATGTCACATATGGGCAAACCCAAAGGCAAGGTTAATCCTAAATTCTCGCTGGCACAGATTAAGGACGACGTTGCCAAGGCTCTTGGCACGGATGTTAAATTTGCCGACGATTGTGGAAACGCAGCCGACGCAGCAGCCAATCTGAAGCCAGGCGAAGTACTTCTGCTTGAAAATCTTCGCTTTTATCCTGAAGAAGAAGGCAAGCCTGTAGGAATTGACAAGGAAGACCCTGCTTACGATGCGGCTAAGAAAGAAATGAAAGACCGCCAGAAAAATTTTGCAAAGACTTTGGCCGGATATGCCGATGTATATGTGAATGACGCATTCGGAACTGCTCACCGCAAGCATGCCTCAACTGCTGTAATTGCCGATTATTTTGATGCTGACAGCAAGATGCTGGGTTACCTTATGGAAAAAGAGGTTAAGGCTGTTGACAATATCCTTTCCGACATCAAGCGTCCGTTTACAGCAATTATGGGCGGTTCGAAAGTATCTACAAAGATAGGCATTATCGAAAACCTTATGGACAAGGTTGACAACCTGATTCTTTGTGGCGGTATGACGTATACATTTGCCAAGGCACAAGGCGGCAACATTGGTACGTCTATATGCGAAGACGACAAGTTTCAGCTGGCTTTAGACATTATGAAGATGGCCAAAGACAAGGGTGTAAACCTCGTTTTGGCTACTGACTGTGTGGCTGGCGACGCGTTCTCTAACGATGCCAATACACAGGTTTGCTCGGTAATGGATATTCCGGAAGGCTGGGAAGGCATGGATGCCGGACCAGAAACTCGCAAACGTTTTGCCGAAGTTATCCGTCCGTCAAAGACAATACTTTGGAACGGTCCTGCCGGTGTGTTTGAATTTGACAACTTTACTGCCGGTTCTCGCGCAATAGCAGAAGCTATTGTTGAGGCAACTAACAACGGGGCTTTCTCGCTTGTTGGCGGTGGCGACTCTGTTGCATGCGTGAACAAGTTCGGCATGGCCGACCAGGTTTCGTATGTTTCTACCGGTGGTGGCGCTCTGCTTGAAGCAATCGAGGGCAAGGTACTTCCCGGTGTAGCGGCTATAAAAGGTTAAAAAATAGATAATTTCATGTGTTTTCCCTGCCGGCGGTTCTTTTTTGGATTTGCCGGCAGGATTTTTTTATTTTTGACCTTGTACTATTTGCTTGATTAAATGGTAGATGCTGAATTTTGGCAATGGGTGTCAGACAACAGCCACGCCGACACTATGCGTTTGCGGCTTTCAGCTAAGAAAGCCACCTGGACAGACTTGGCCATTACCCAGATTGAGTGCCGGAAGCGTGCAGATGCAAAAATACCCAAGGAGCTGGCTTTTGAGAGTTTTCTATTTCCTACGGCTTTGTCGGCTGAACAGTGCACGTCTGATACTCTGGCAGCTTTTCATGCCGGGCTTGTTTCGCCGGGAGCTTCGGTGACAGACCTTACTGCCGGTCTTGGTATTGACTCTTTTCATCTGGCATCGACATGCCGTGAGGTAACAGCTGTTGAGATTCAGCCGGAAGTTGCCAGGGCGTTAGAGCATAATGCTTCTGTTCTCGGGCTTGGAAATGTGACAGTTGTGTGTGCCGATTGTTGCAACTATGTGGCTGCTTTGCATGACAAGGCTTTCGACGTGGCCTTTATTGACCCGGCAAGGCGTGGGAAGGATAATTGCCGGTTGTTTTCTTTACATGACTGCCAGCCGGATGTTACATGGCTGCTTCCGAAGCTGGCGCGTATTGCGCGGAAGCTCATAGTAAAGATGTCGCCAATGCTCGATATTTCTTCTGTGGTCAGCGATTTACCCGGAACAACCGATGTATATGCTGTTGGATCGCATCGTGAATGCAAGGAACTGGTTGCCGTGGTAGATTTGGATAATGATGCTGTAACAGAGGCGCTGATACATATATGGACACCGAATGCCCACTTGGTATTTACCAGGGCGGAGGAGGCTGGTGCCCGGTCAGAGTATGGCATTCCGCAACAGGGCTGGTATTTGTATGAACCTTGGCCTGTTACGCAAAAAGCCGCACCATATAAACTGTTGTGCAGTCGTTTTGGAGTGTTAAAACTGTCGGCAAATACGCATCTTTACACATCTCCTGATAAAATTGATGGATTTCCGGGCACATGCCGTAGGGTAATTAACATATTGCCGTTCAGTTCGAGTGTGCTTAAAACATTTGCGCGTACATATCCGCATATAGATGTAGCGGTTCGTAATTTTCCTATGGAGGCAGATATATTGAGGCGTAAACTTAAAGTCAAGCCTGCCGACGAATGCGGATTGCGCCTTATGGCTACAACCGTGGCTTCGGACAATGAACGGCTTATGATGGTTCTAGAAGCTATGTGTTAAAACTTATGTTCCGACAGAAATTTGATTGCTTCAGCCCGATTATTATCGGCCGATAACTTCATCCATTTATAAGCTTCTTGTTTATTGGTATTTGTCCCAGTTCCATAGTAGTAGTAATATCCGAGCAAGTACATAGCCCATGGGTTATCAAGCCTTTCTGCAGCTTTTTTGTAGCAATTGAATGCGCTTGAGTATTCTTTTCTATCTTGATAAATATGGCCTTTTATAACTTCCTTTCCCTCTGCTTTGTTTAAATAATATAAAGCCATATTATAATCTTTTGCAAGTCCGAGTTTGCCGACATAGTAACACTCGCCTAGATAATTTGCTGCTTCCGTTGATCCATGTTCAACAGCTTCTTTACACCATTTTATAGCTGCTTCATATCTTTTATTATCATCCATCTGTAAGGTTTGCCCAGTTGTATATAAGTACATTTCGGCAATATGCCACTCGTAATCAGATCCACCTGCTTTGGCTGCTCTTTCAAAGTGCTTTTCTGCATTATTATTGTTTTTGAAAAGAAAGAGATCTATACATCCGAGTTTGAATAATGCATGAGGATCGTTTACTTTTTCACCTATCCAATACAATCTCATTGCTTTATCCCATGAATGACTATTGTCGATAGGTTTAATTATACTTGAATAATATAGGTCTCCTAGTTCATTGGCCGCTTCAACATTATTATTGTTAGCTGATTTTGCCAGCCATTCTGCGGCTAATGAAATATTTTTAGACGTACCTTCCCCATTGAGATACATCTTTCCGATGTAGTATTGTGCCTTTGGATCTTGTTGAATGCTGTTGAAAAGTTCAAAAGCAATGGGATATTCTTTATTATGATACAATTGTAAAGCTTTTATTTTAGTAGCCTGTGTGTTGTTAAGCTGATTATCGGAACTTTCGCTATATTCCAAATTCATTTCGTATGTGCATTTTGATTGTAGCGCGTTAATATTATAATCTGAAAATTTAACCATTAACGGATTTGCCGATATATGCTTGATGCGAAGCATTTTTGTCCCCTCGGTAAGGTATACCCAATATTCGTTGGTTCGGAACTGTGTGTCGCCTACAATATTTCCCTCAAACGAAGCCCCTTCGGCGCGCAGCACCACTTTTACCAGGGCACAAGGCGTGTTGTTGGCATCGCGGCGCATGTGCGTGCTTGCCGACAGATCCATAGGCACGGCTCGGAATCCGGTTACTTTCAGCTCCTGCGCCGATACAGTAAATGTTGAAAATACTATTAAGACGGATGTAATGAATAATTTCATTTTAGTTGTTTAGTAGATGACAAAAATTAAATTTATGCTGTTAAACACTTAATTTTCAGTC
>SSTG01000054.1 GCA_004801635.1 Muribaculum caecicola
TCCGTGTGTTGTGCTGGGTGCGCGTTCGTCTATATTCCTTCCTTTTTCAACGCTCGGACTGGTTATTGTTGACGAGGAACACGAAGGAAGTTATAAACAATTTGATCCGGCACCGCGATACAATGCCCGTGACTGTGCCATAGTATTGGCCGGAATGCATGGTGCCAGAACGTTGCTAGGCAGTGCTACACCTTCGGTGGAAACATATTATAAAGCCCGGTCGGGGCGGTATGGACTGGTTTCCATTACAGAGCGGTATGCCGGTGTCAAGCTGCCGGAAATAGACGTAGTAGACATGCTCAGGGAGCGTGAAAAAGGTGCCGTGCAAGGCACGGTGAGCGGCCGTCTGGCTGGTGCCGTGCGTGAAGCATTAAAAAACGGCCATCAGGCTATATTGTTTCACAACCGACGAGGCTTTGCCCCGGTGGTGGTGTGCCGGCAGTGTGCCTATGTACCCAAGTGCCCTTATTGCGATGTGTCAATGACATACCACCGCAGTACAAACGACATGGTTTGCCATTATTGCGGAACACGTATGCCGTTGCCCGACGTGTGTCCTAACTGTCACGAACCGGCTATAACAACATTTGGCTATGGAACCGAACGGGTTGAGGAAGCAGCCGAAACATGTTTTGAAAATGCCCGTGTTTTGCGTATGGACCTTGACAGTACCCGCAATAAGGACGGGTATGAGAATATTATAACAGAATTTTCCGAAGGCAAGGCTCAGATTCTGGTAGGTACGCAAATGGTTACAAAGGGTCTGGATTTCGGCGGCGTGTCGGTGGTTGGCGTGCTGAATGCCGACCAGGCGATAAACCTGCCTGACTTCCGTTCGGCAGAACGTGCGTTCAACATGCTTGAGCAGGTTGCCGGCCGGGCCGGCAGACGGGGCGATTCGTCAGGTCTTGTCGTTGTGCAGACCTCGCAGCCGCAGCATCCGGTTATCAGTTTCTTGCTAGGGCATGATTATGAAGGTTTTTTCCAGCATGAGCTTGAGGAACGCCGCCGTTATAACTATCCGCCGTTTACAAGGGTTATAGACATTTATCTGAAGCATAGAAACCGTGAGGCATTATCGCATATGGCCGGTGCATACGGCAGCCGTTTGAGGCAGCTTTTCGGGAACCGTGTTTTTGGCCCTGAAGAACCGTTTGTGTCGCGTATACAGAATTTTTACATACGGAAAATAATGCTTAAAGTAGAGTTGGATGCTTCTATGTCAAAGCTTAAAAACATACTTCGTCAAACACATGAGTCGTTTATGTCCGACCCGTCAATGCGCCAGCTGGTGGTTTCCTACGATGTAGACCCTGTGTAATTTATTTAGAGGCTGTTTAATAATGCTTGTTAAAACTTTCGGAGGCGCTACTTACTTCATTACAGTCGTTCATTGACACAAATTAAACATTAGTTCTGTATGGTGCCTTTTCAGTTAATGCGCATTTACTCGTCGGTCACATAGCCCGCTATGCTCCCTCCTCATAAACTGCACCTTAACTGAAAATTCACCACCCTGTTATTAACAATGATTATTAAACAGCCTCTTAATGAGGGTTCGACATAAGGTATTTACGCGTGGAACCTCTCCGAGGGCTTGTTGGAGAGTGCCGGTGTGATGAGAGTGTATGTACCACGAAGTGGTTCCATATACGGTAGTTGCATATTTGCCAAATACATGTCTCGCATCTGTTTCACAAGTGTTTTTAAAATATTAAGGAGCCGTGTCCATTCCGACACGGCTCCTTAATTGATTTTTTGTGATTGCTGGTATGAACCTTGCCGGGTTATGCCTGGCCTGTAGGCTCTACGCTGATAAAGCGACGGCCATTTTTGCCTGTGGTGAACATAACTACTCCGTCAACAAGGGCATAGATTGTATGATCCTTGCCCATGCCTACGTTAAGGCCCGGGTGGTGAACTGTGCCACGCTGACGTTTGATAATGTTGCCGGCTTTAGCTTTCTGACCGCCAAAAATCTTAACGCCAAGTCGTTTGCTTTCTGACTCACGGCCGTTCTTGGAACTACCAACACCTTTCTTATGTGCCATTTCTGTAAGATTTTAAGGGGTTAAGCAACTAATTCTTTAATCACAACTTTGGAGAAGCACTGGCGATGGCCGTTTTTGCGGCGATAGCCTTTGCGACGTTTCTTCTTGAAAACGATTACTTTGTCGCCCTTCACCAGCGGTACTGCTACTTCGCATACCACTTTTGCACCTTCAACGGTAGGTGCTCCGACTTTAACGTCACCGTCGGCATCAACTAGCAGGACACGGTCGAACTCTACTGTTTCGCCTTCTTTTTTCTCGTCGCCGAGATAGTGAACATACAAGAACTTTCCGGCTTCTGCCTTAAACTGCTGTCCTTGAATTTCTACAATTGCGTACATCTGTTAATTTTGAATTACAGGGTTAAACTCCGTCAGGCGGTGTGTCCGGTATGGAACCGGATTACTCTTTTATGGCCTGCGCGAAAAAATGCCCACAAAGTTAATCATTTTTGAAAATAAAAACAAATAGGTGGTTAAATAAATAGTCGGTTGCGACAAACTTCAGTGCTTTTTGCATAATTCAAAACGGATGTAGTTACAGGTGTACTTTTACAGAGGCTGTTAGCGAACGTGGGGTAGAGGGGCCGTAAATGTAGCCGGAATCGCGCAGATAGCCTGAATCGAAGTCGTCCTGGTAACTGTTGAACAGGTTGGTTATTCCTATGGATGGCTCTATGCAACAGGTGTTGAATACCTTTATTTCGTATGATACCTTTATGCCGGCATCGAAAAATTGTGGAGATTTTACCGTTTTGTCGACAGGTGTTCCTGATCCCTCCATGTGCTGTACAAGCATGCTGCCTGTGTAGGTGCCGGAAAAGGCAATGGATAAATTGCGGATTGGCTTGTATGTTGCGGTTATGTAGCCGTACACGTCGGGGGTGCGGAACATGCGTCTGACAGGTGGTATATCGGGATTTTCGCTCCAGTGTTCGGGTTGTTTGTAGCGGCTTTGTTGCCATGTTGCGCCGAGTTGCACTTGCAGACGTGGCGAAAATATTGCTTTTGCTTCCAAATTCAGTCCGCCCACGGTGGCCCCTCCGCCGTTGTAACGTTCGAGCACTGTGTTTCCGGCTGCATCCGGCAGTTGTAGTTTGCGCAGTGCAAAAACGTCGCGCAGATCGGTGTAAAACGCCTCTATCATAAAATTGGCCTGTATGTTTCCGAAGCGTTGGTAAAAATCGGCCGAAGCACTCAGGCTGTTGCTGCTTTCCTGTTTCAGGCCGGGAGCAAGTACGGTTACTACGCGTTCGCCGCCAACAATGGCTATGTGCAGGTCCTCGTCGTAGGCTTGCGGCGAGCGGAATCCGGTTGAGTAGGACAGGCGGAGGTTTAATTTTTCGCTAGGATTGAACCTTATATTTGCGCGTGGCGACAATATGGGGCGGTTTATCATTGAATGTTTGTCGATGCGTGAACCGATAAGGAATCCCCACCGTTCGTTTCGCCATTCATTTTGCAGGTATCCGCTGTAAATATTTACGCGCTGGCTGAGGCGGTGGTCGTAACCTATTGTTACGTCGTTAAGATAATTGTGGTTATATTCTATTCCGGCAATAAATTCGGCCGGCATGAACATAAGCCGGGTAAAATTGTGGGTGTATTGTGCGCCTGCGGTTACTACCAGGTCGTGTGTGCGGCCGTATGCGTCTGGGTCCAGCTCGCTGCCATAATAGCTTTTACGGCGTGTGTTCTGTGCGGCAACAAACGTGTTCAGGTGGCTGATACGGTTTTTCGACCACAGGTCGAATGAGAGTTCCCCGCCGTGTATGTCGTGTTCCACTTCTTCTGCAATCCACGCCTGGTGCGGCGGAAGGTCCAGGTTGTCGCCGCCACGACGGTATTCATGTGTTCCGTGGTATTCTATTGACAGGCGTGAGTTGTTGTCGGGACGCATGAAGGCACGTATGCCCAGAGTCTGTGACTTGAGTGTTGCAATTTCTGTAAAACCGTCGCCGTTATGGTCGTATCCGTCGCGGTTACGGTTTTGCCCGTATATCATTAGTCCTGCCCGGTTGTTCGCCCCGGTTATGGAGGCATTTACGGTGGTATTGTTGTCAAGGCTTCCTGATATGCCTGTCGACATTATTGAATGTCCGGCTTCTGCATAGTTGGCAACAGGGTCTTTTGTGATTATGTTTACCGTGCCGCCTATGGCCGACGATCCGAACAGTGCCGAACCGCCTCCGCGCATTATTTCAACGCGTTCAATCATGTTTGCCGGAATTTGTTCCAGCCCGTATACTCCGGTAAGGGCAGAAAATACGGGTCTGGAATTCATCAGTATCTGTGAATAGTGTCCGTCGAGGCCGTTTATGCGTACTTGTGTGAAGCCGCAGTTCTGGCAGTCGTTTTCAACGCGTACGCCCGGTTGGAAGTTTAGTCCGTCGGCTAGGGAACGTGCGCTTACCAGGTTGAACAGCTGGTTGTTAAGTACGCCTACAAGGACTGGGGAATTTCGGCGTTTTTGTTCGCTTTTGCTGCCTGTAACTACAACTTGGTCCAACATGAAAGCATCGGGTTCGACGCTAAAGTTTATTTCATAAGTTTTTCCTTGCTCAATGGAAATGTTTTTTTGTTGCGAACGGTAGCCTATTGACGATGCCTCGAGTATGTATTTGCCTGGTTTGAGATTGCGTAGGGCATAGTGGCCGGAAGCGTCGGTTGTGGTGCCTGTAGTTGTGCCGGCTAGGCGGATATTGTAGTATGACAGGTGCTCGCCTGTTGCGGCATCTACCACATGGCCTGTTATGTTGGTGTCGGATGGGAGTGACGAGATGTGGTGCCGTAGGTTGTTGCACACGGCAGATGTGGCAGACATAATGGTTAATGCTGCCATTAATATGAATCTGGTCATTGTTTAATGGTGAAAACGGTTGATATAAATTGTTTTACAGCCTGTTAATCGGGTACAGGCTAATATATAACCGTGGTGGGGAGGTGCACGCAGTTGCTGTGTGTATATGTGAAGGCTATGCAGGAATACCGTGCGTACACATTCTAACAATATCGAATATGTATGCGGCTTGTTTATATATTCCTGACGGCTGGTTTCCATTGACAGCAATGCGGCATTCAGAGCCGCTATTGTGTCGAGTGCGTGTTGTGTGTGTGAGTGCTGGCTATAAGGGTGGTAAGGGTGTGAGTGTACTATGGTTAGGCCGTTGACGCTGTGCGTATGCATAAATAACGAGTTTCCGCAATGGAAAAATGCGAAAACAGCCAGTAATATTATGCCTATGGTTTTGTGCAGCGTACGGTTCATTGAATTATTTATTTAGTACGGGGAGTATAGAAAGTCCCTTGCTACGCCATTCGCTGTCTAGGACAACGGTGTTGCGTTTTAGTAAAAGGCAGTGTGCCAAATTGTTGTCTGGGTCTATCTGCCCCGACCAGTAACAGCCGTATATGTCGTATTCTTCAACGAATGATTCTCCGTCAACCGAACCGCGTCCGTAGCCGGCTGCCGGCAGGAATATGCGGTTGCCGTTAGGGCCGCATACATCGTAGCCCGACAGGGGATATGATTCGTCATCGGCATCAATCCATGTCCATTTGCAATTGTTGATAAGTTCCTTTATTTCATCGGTTGTGGGAAGCCGGAACCTTCCACCGGTTTCTATTGTGGCAATGTCGAAATCTGCGTTGCCGCAAATGTTGTGCGGAATATTGTCGAATATAGCGTAGTAACTTCGTTCTGACCGCCATTTTAGGTTGTCGCCCCAGCTGTAATGGCTGCCGGGATTCCGTGGCATGGTGCTGCCTATGTTTCTGTCGGCCCAAGGCACGCTTAATCCTAAGTCTATATCGCGGTAGTCCATATATGTATTTTTTTACAAAATTAATTATAAAACACGTATATGGCAACTGGTGGTTTAAAATTACCTGGTTGTTGGTATGTCCGTAAAAAACGGAGCCGGGTTGATGCCCGGCTCCGGTAAGCTTATGTTTAACCGCGTTATTGTTTAGAATGCGGTTACGATGCCCATGAAAGATGCTGCTTCCAGTGCGGCACCTCCTATTAGGCCTCCGTCAACGTCGGGTTTTGCAAACAGTTCGGCTGCGTTTGACGGTTTGCAGCTTCCGCCATATAGAATTGATGTGTTATCGGCAATTTCTTTTCCGTAGCGGTCGGCAATTGTCTGACGTATGAATGCGTGCATGTCCTGAGCCTGTTCGGCAGTTGCGGTCTTGCCTGTTCCAATGGCCCATACGGGTTCGTATGCAAGTACTATTTTTGAGAATTCTTCGGCTGTCAGGTTAAACAGCGCTTCTTCTATCTGGGCTTTTACAACCTGGCTGTATGTTCCGTTTTCGCGTTCTTCAAGAACTTCGCCTATACAGAATATGGGAGTAAGGTTGTTTTCAAGAGCCAGATTTACTTTTGTTTTTAGTGTTTCGGATGTTTCACCGTAGTATTGGCGGCGTTCAGAGTGTCCGAGAATAACGTAAGTTGCACCAGTAGAGGCTACCATTGGGGCCGAAACTTCGCCAGTGTATGCGCCTTTTACATGGTCGGCACAGTTTTCAGCACCAAGTCCGAGTTTTTCAGGGTCTATCACCTGGTTTACAGAGGCAAGGTGTGTGAATGGCACACATATTACCACGTCGCATTTGGGCTGCTGGTTTTTGAGTGCTTCGTTAACTTCTTTGGCAAGAGCCACGCCTTCCTGGAGGGTTGTGTTCATTTTCCAGTTTCCGGCAACGATGTTTTTTCTCATTTTTCGGATATTTAATGTTAGTTTTTTCGAGAGTGCAAAGTTATGTATTTTTTTTGTTTTTCCTGACGATAAAATGGTGTATTGTTATCGATGATTTGTCTAATGCCAGCAGCAGTAGTTCGGCCAGTATGAAAAAGGAGGTCAGTAGTATGAATGTGAGCCTTGATTGTGGGTCGAGCTGTTGCAATATGTCTGTATCCTGGTTTTCCATCAGGTCGGGGCTGATTGACGAAACAGATCTTTTCCACTGTATTGTCCCGTCGGCGAGCAGTACCAGCGACATTGTGCCGCGGGCCAGTTGCTTTATTTCGGTGTCGTCGGCCGTATAAACAGGATATTCGGCCATGGCCAGGTCGGTCCATGTTTCGGAAGCATCAGGAGCGTCAGCCGGCAGGATTGCGGCAAACGAACCGTTTACAGGCGGTTTGGTGACGTAATTGCACAGGTCGGCAACGAGGTCGGTTGCGGCAATGTCGATATGCGCCATGTCTGGAATTAGCAGAAGCATCTGTGTTCCATGGCCGGTTACGGCTTCGGATGTAACGTCGTCTCCGTCGGAGTCGAACAGTGTTATCGGCGTGCCTGATGCTGGCCGGGGTTGTTTTTCAATGCGGTCTACAAATGTCCATGTGGAGTCGGGAAGATTGTCGGTGCCGAACTGACGGCTTTCACCTTCTTTTTCGTAAATGAACACCAGGTTGTCAGCATTGTCGTTGTTTTGGGCTTCTGCTATTTCCTTTGCCAGGTTTGTGCCTTCGGGAAACGGGCGGAAGTCGACAAGCGGCTGTATGTGGTATCCGAAAGCGGCCGTAGCTATTATATAGGCTACGGCGATTGCTGTCTGGAGCCACTGCGACAGCGGATGATACAGCCCGGATATACGACGGTTGTACACAAGCAGCCATGCAAGCAGTGCTGTTATGGCAATGTTTTTCAGCAGAGTCGCCGTGTTTGATATTATCAGGAAGTCGCCGAAACATCCGCAGTCAGCCACCGGATTGGCTATTGCAATATAGGCCGTGAGTGGCAGCATTACCGCCATTACCGCCATAAGCATCCATGGCGCGGTGCGTTTGTACGAACCTGTGGCCATTGCCATTCCTAGTATGAATTCGGCAATTGATATGGCGGAAGCTGTTATAAGCACCAGCGCGTGAGGCTGAGGAATGTGCCATACGGCCAGATAGTCGTTTATCTTGAAAACAAAGCCCCAGATGTCTATGGCCTTGGTTATGCCGGATAGTATAAAAACAGAGCCGGCAATGACGCGTGCTGTCCATATGGCGGCCTTAAGTTTGGAGGAAACCTGTTTGTCAGGCATTTTCGGTGAGTTTTATTATTGCGAATATGGAATAGTTTATCATGTCCTGATAGTTGGCATCTACGCCTTCGGAAACAAGAGTGAGGCCGTGATGGTCCTCTATTTGTTTGGTGCGGAAAATTTTCTGGAGTATTATGTCTGTGTACGACTGTACGCGCATCAGCCGCCAAGCCTCGTCGTAGTCGTGGTTTTTGGCAATCATTGTGGCGCGTGTTTCGGCAGCAAGGCGGTCGTAAAGCTCCGTTGCCTGCACGGCGGTCATGTCGGCAGTTTCGGCAAATCCTTTTTCAAGCTGTATCAGCCCTATTATGCCATAGTTTACAATGGCAATGAATTCTGGCAGTATGCCGTCGCCGACAAGCGATTCTTTTTTTGTTTCAAGCGAGCGGATGCGGTTGGCCTTTATGTATATCTGGTCTGTTAGCGACTGTGGCCGCAGAATACGCCATGAAGCCCCGTAGTCCTGAAGCTTTTTTACAAAAATATCGCGGCAACGGGCAAGTGCGTTGTCAAATTGCTGTATGGTTGCCTGCTGTTGCTGTATGTGTTCGGCAGAAGGAGTGTTTGTCTGGATTTTCATATGTCGATTCTTTTCAGAGAATAATTAACGTTTGTTTATCTGCTGCCCAATACCAGTAACGAGAGTCCGGCAAGCAGCACGCACAAATCTAATAGCTTTATGCGTATGTGCTGTTCGTGCAGGGCGAAGGCCCCGTATATGAACGATACTATTACGGCACCGCGCCTTAGCATTGACACCACGGCAATCATTGACCCGGGTAACGAAAGCGCGTAGAAATAGGCTACGTCGGCAGCCGTTAGGAATATGGATATGCATAGTATTCCCCACCGCCATACCAATGGTGTGCGTTTTGGTGTGGCCCGGTTTATTATTAGTACGGTTATGCCCATAATAAGGCATTGGTATAGCGAATACCATGCCTGTACTTGTAGAGGCTCGTAGAGTGTCATAAGGTACTTGTCGTACAAGGCGCTTACGGCTCCCATAGTTGTTGCCCCTATGGCGAGCCACAGCCACAGCGATCGGCGGAATGAGAAACCTTCGCTTACCCCTATGCGCGATATAAAGAACAGCGAGAAAAAACCAAGTGTAACGCCGGCCCATTGCAGTGCGTTAAGCCTTTCGCCGAAAATAAGCAGTGCGCCTACAAGCACAATAACCGGTCTTGCTGCGTTTATTGGCCCGGCAATGGTGAGCGGCAGGTGCTTAATCGAGTAGTAGCCGAGTATCCATGACGATAGCACTATTGCCGATTTTAGCAGTATGTGGAGGTTTCCCAGCACGGTTCCGTCAGGGCCTGCCTGGCCGTCAAGCATGGCAGGTACAAGTACGGGCAGCATCAGCAGCGAGCAGAAAAGGGTGTTTAGAAACAAAACTCCGGGAACGTTGTTGCCGCGTAGCGACAGCTTCTTGAATATGTCGTATACCCCTAGCGAGAGTGCCGATATTATTGCCAGCAAAATCCACATAAGTTCCGTAAGGTTTTGTTATCTGAGACGTTGTATTTGTTTGCGGCTGCCGAAAACCCATAGTGTGTCGCCCTCCTGGAACAATGTCTGCCCGGTGGGATGCTCGTAGCTGCCGTCGGTGTGTTGAATGGCAACCAGCAGGGTCTTGTATTTGTCGCGCAGGGCGGCAGATGCCGATGTCAGTCCTATTAGCGGTGATTTGGCAGAGAGCTGTATGTTTGTCAGCTTAAGGTTTGATGCCGGTTGCTGTTGGGTCTCGTCGGGTTCGTTTTCGGGTGCTTCGACAAGCGGCAGCATGTTCTCAATCTGGGTGTCGGTGCCTATTATGCCCAGTGTGTCGCCGGGGAATATGCGTACGTTTCCGTTTGGCACGGCTATAAATGTGTTTCCGCGCTGTATCGATGCTATGTTTACTCCAAAACGGAGGCGCAGGTTGGAATCGATAAGTCTTTCTCCTACAAACGGGCACGAAGGCGACACTTCCATGTAAGCCATGTGCAGGTCGCTGACAAGGCTGTTGTTTTTCCCCGACCTGCGTAGCTCGCGCTCGTTCAGGTTGTTGAAAAACCTTGATTCTATTGAGCGCAGCCTGGTACGCAACCGTCCCGACAATGTGCCTATAAGTACAATAAATATTACGAAACCAGCCAGCCAGCCCACGCGCATTGAATGTATAGAGCCTAAAAGGTATATCATGAACCCGATGGCAAGAATGAACCTGAATACGGTCATTACAATCAGTGGAACGTCGAAATGCGCGTTTGCCGATACAAGCCTGCGCCTTTCTATGCGCTTTGATGCCGGCAGTGCCAGGGCAAACAGGAACGGTGCCATGGACAGTAGCGACAGCATGCTTGTAAGCAGCCGTCCCCATGAAGGTGTTATCACCAGCATCCACGGAAGCAGGTAGTTCAGGGCCACTATTATTATTGCGATAAGCACTGTGGAGTATAGCAGTATGCGCCACACATAGCGTTTCAGTACCGACATCCACAACTGGCGCGTCTCGCTTTCGGTAGTTGCTTTTTCAGAGTAGCGGTCGATTAGAAAGTAAAGTCTCTGTGGCAATATTTTTTCTATTATGCCGTATACCGGGTCGGCTATGCGGATAAAATAGGGTGTTGTAAACGTGGTTATAACCGACACGGCTACCACGATTGGGTAAATTGTGGGGTCGAGTACGCCGAGGGTCATGCCCAGCGAGGCTATAATGAATGCGAATTCTCCTATCTGTGTCAGTGAAAATCCCGATTCTATGGCTATGCGTAACGGCTGTCCTGTTATAAGCATTCCGAATGTTCCGAATACAATCATACCTATTATTACAACTGCCGACAGAATCAGTATAGGGTTAAGGTACTGGATTATTATGTCGAGGTTTACCATCATGCCCACCGATATGAAAAACACGGCACCGAACAGGTCTTTTACGGGTGCCACCACTGACTCTATTCGTTCGGCATAACTTATTCCTGCAATTATCGAACCCATGACGAATGCTCCCAAAGCCAGCGAAAATCCGCAGTAAACAGAGAATACGGCCATGCCGAAGCATAGTCCAAGCGACACTATGAGCAGTGTCTCGTTGTTTAGAAACCTGCGTATTTTATTGAGCAGGGAGGGGAGTATGTACACGCCGACAAGGAACCATATTACCAGAAAGAATATCAGTTTGCCGATTGAGAATGCCATTTGTGCGCCTTCCACGCTTTTATTTATGGCTATTGACGAGAGTATTACCATCATCAACACGGCAAACAGGTCTTCTACAATAAGTACGGCAAATACGAGCGATGCAAATTTTTTACGCCGTATGTTCAGGTCGGTGAAAGCCTTTATTATGATTGTTGTTGACGACATTGACAGCATTCCGCCCAAAAACAGCGAGTTCATTGACGAGAAGTGCAGTATGCGCCCTATTATGAAGCCGGTTGCCATCATGCCGGTTACAATTACCAGTGCCGTGACAATGGCCGATCCGCCTACGCCTATGAGTTTCTTGAAACTAAATTCCAGCCCTAACGAAAACAGCAGCACCACTATGCCAAGCTGCGCCCAGAACTCTATATTGCTCTCGGTGGTTACGGACGGCAGATAGTAGAAGTGCGGCGAGGCCAGGAATCCTGCTACTATATAGCCTAATACTACTGGCTGTTTAAGCCATTTGAACAGCACGGTAACCACAGCCCCTAGAATGAGTATGAATGCAAGGTCCGAAATCAGTGCCTCTACATTTACGGCGGCCATGTCTTGTGCTGATGTTTCGGCCGGTGTGCCCGATGCGGCGGAGACAAGCAGGGTTATGAGGTTAAACAGCATTGGTTATATGGTCTATATGCTGACCTGTGTGCCGAGTGATATGGCCAGCGTTGGTTTTACGGTTTTCAGTTCGGCAAACAGTTTCAGGTAGTTTGTTCGTTCGCGTACGAGCACCACCAGGTTGAGCCTTGTAACGGGCAGGTCGTAATCGTATTCAACATAGACGTTTGTCAGTTGCACGTGGTTGCGTGACAGAACTTCCCGATAGCCGTTAATGTCTTCGGCAATCACAGACAGCTTTATCCTTATTATTCTTGATTCGGCTCCCGCCCCTACAATGTGCTCCCATTTTTCCATGCTTACCAGCACAATAAGTATGAGTATGGTGGTAATTATTGCGGTTGTATACAGCCCTACGCCTACGGCCATACCTATTGCTGCTATAACCCATATGCCGGCGGCGGTTGTCAGTCCTCTTACGGAACCTTTCATCTGTATGATGGCTCCGGCTCCTAGAAAGCCTATGCCGGTTACAACTTGTGCCGCTATACGTCCCGGATCGCCGTTTTTCAGGCCTAGGTATTCCTGCGGAACATATATGGACAGTATCATGGACAGTGTGGCACCCATTGCTATGAGCGCAAATGTGCGTACTCCTGCCATCTGGCCTTTGCGTTTCCGTTCAAAGCCTACTATGCAACCTAGAATAAGGCTTAGGCATAGTTTGAATATGGACGATACGGTGTTGACTTCTATAGAGTTTATCTGCCCTATAATCCACAACCAGGAGTCTGCTACAATCTGCATGCCGGGGGTTATTTTTTCATTGTGAATTTGCGCGAAGCCAGACGGTAGTTGTCGGCAAACAGTTCTACGGTATAGTCGCCCGGGTTAAGGGCTGTGTTTATGTCCCAGTAGATTGTTATTCCTGAAATTTCTTCGCCAGCGTATTCAATGGTTTTGCGAGCCGTTGACTGTAACGAGCCGTTTTCAAACGGGAAGTTGCCGCCGTTGCCAAGAAGTTGCCCTTCGGGCGAGGTTATGCGCAGGTATATTACTTTTTCGCCTACCGGTGTGGAGTTGTTCTGGGGTATGGTGAACTGTACTTCGAGCTGTTTGGCTTTGGTTATGTTTTTTTCAACTTTGCCGTTTTTCTTAAGTCCTACAAGGCGAAGACCGGTTATGTTCAGTTTTTCTGCCAGTACCATGCGTTCCGACAGTTCCTCGTTCTTACGGGTTTCTGATGCAACGCGTGTAGACAGTTGCTGGTTGCGTTGCTTTATTTCTGCGTTTTCGCTGCGCAGCGATGCGTTTTCGCGTCCTAGTGAGTCGATTTGGGCAACGTAATGGCGCAATATTCCTTTCAGGGTGCCAATTTCGTCTTGCAGGCGTTTTATTTGTGCCGCGCTTTTGCGTTTTTCCGATTTCAGTTCCTGAAGCAGTTTTTCAACTTTTGTTTTTGCCGCAGCATACTTGGCAACGAGTGAGTCGTTTGCCAGTAATACGGCGCGGTCTTCGTATTGGGCGAATTCTGAATTCAGTGTCTGGTATTCGTTTGAAAGCTGCAGTTGCTCGTTTTCAAGCTGTAGCTGTTCGTTCTGCAGTGTTGCCTGCTGAACCTTGCGGCTCATAGAAGTTGTGGTGAATATTATTGCGAGGATGGCAATTACGAGCAGGACAGCCAGGGCAATCATGCCGGTGTAGAGTTTTTTCGGGTCGTTTTTGATATCCATTTTTTTGAGTTTTAGAATGACAAAGTTAGTGCAAAAGCTTAGAAAAAACAAGTTTTGCCTTATGTGCATGTGTCAATTGTTTTTAATGCCAGCCAGACATTAAATAAACCGG
>SSTG01000055.1 GCA_004801635.1 Muribaculum caecicola
TTATTATTGCATTTTCAATCAGCTGTTCCGGCATCAGCCTGGCACCAGCCGTAACAACATCTTTTTCCGACACTGCCATATTACTGAATTCCGGAGCCAGTTCGACAAGTCGTTCAGTAGCTTCAGCATCAGTATTAAAAATTACATCGTCTACGGCCTTGAGTAATTTATTGTCCAATTCGTCGGTGTTAAATAACTGCGCGGCATTAACAATAGCCATATCCATACCACGTTTAATGGCGTGAAACAAGAATCGGGCATGCATTGCCTCGCGAAGCCTGTTATTGCCCCTAAACGAGAACGACAAATTACTAACTCCGCCGCTCACTTTGGCACCCGGCAGCGTATCCTTTATCCATTGTATTGTTTCAATAAAATCAGCAGCATACGAATTATGAGCCTCAATACCAGTAGCAACAGCCAGCACATTCGGATCAACAACAATATCGCATCCCCTAAACCCGGCCTTATCAACCAAAAGCCAGTAAGCCCTTTCCGATACAGCCTTGCGCCTTGCCAGCGTATCGGCCTGTCCCGATTCGTCAAAAGCCATCACCACCACGGCAGCACCCATTTCCCTTATAAACCTGGCATGCCGCAGAAACACGTCTTCGCCCTCCTTAAGACTTATTGAATTAACTATAGGTCTGCCCTGTACGCTTTTCAATCCGGCAACAATAGTGTCCCAGTCCGACGAATCAATCATCACAGGCACCCGTGCCACTTCCGGCTCCACGCCTATAGCGCCCAAAAAACGAATCATTTCCTTTCGAGAATCCAGCATGGCATCGTCCATATTCACGTCGATAACCTGCGCCCCTGCCTCAACCTGACATGAGGCCACCGACACAGCCTCGCCAATCTTGTCCTCACTTATCAAACGCAAAAACTTACGGCTGCCGGCAACATTGCATCGCTCGCCAACATTTACAAACCCGGTAAGTGCCGACACTTTTTTCGGCTCCAGACCGGCCAGAACCATTTCCGCCTCACAAACAGGTAGTTTACGAGGCTTATACTGTCGGGCCATCGCAGCAATCACCCTTATATGCTCAGGCGTTGTACCACAGCAACCGCCCACAAAGTTCAACATTCCACCGGCAAGCATCGGGCGCAAATCACCGCCCATAGTTTCCGGCAATTCGTCATATCCGCCAATGGCATTCGGCAGTCCCGCATTCGGGTACAGTGACACAGCAAAGGGCGACTTCTGCAGCTCATTCACATGCCTTGCCATTGCCGCCGCGCCAAATCCGCAGTTCAAACCAATAGCAAGCGGTTCAAACGGAGCCAATGTTGCTACAAACGCACCGAGAGTCTGCCCCGACAACGTACGGCCCGACTCGGTGAGCGTTGCCGACAATATAACGGGCACCTTACGGCCGCAAGCCTCCATGGCTCGACGGGCCGAATAAGCCGCGCATTTGGCATTAAGCGTGTCAAAAATGGTTTCAATAATAACCAGGTCTACACCACCGTCAATCAAAGCCTTTATCTGACACGTATAAGTTTCTTCAAGCACATCCCACGAAAAGGCCTTGTTTCCATGTTCCGGAACGGCAAGCTGCATTGTAAGCGACTTGCTTGTAGGACCGACACTTCCGGCAACCCAGCAGCCTTTATCCGGATTGGCTGCCATAAAACTGTCGGCAGCACCACGGGCCAACAAGGCTGCACGCTTGTTCAACTCGGCAACATACTGCTCCAATCCGTAATCGGCCAGTGAAACAGCATTCGAATTAAAAGAGTTTGTAGTTATTATCGAAGCCCCGGCCTCTAGATAAGCCCTATGTATTTCACCTATAATATCAGGCCGCGTCAAACAAAGCACGTCATTACAACCCGACAAAGCCAAAGGCCAGTCAGCAAACAAACGTCCTCTAAAATCAGCTTCCGTCAAAGTATATTGTTGAATCATGGTGCCCATGGCTCCGTCAAGCACAATTATTTCTTTCGACACACGGTCAACAAGCTCTTTCGACCTGCTATTATATTCTAAATTTTCAAACAGACACATAGAAATTCAAATAAAATCAAACAACAAGCAACTACACTGGCTCAGCGTTTCTTTTGAAAGAAATCACGAACCAAAGCGGAACATTCGTCGCACAGAACACCTGCGGAAACAACAGCCTTCGGATGAAAAGGTGAAGAATTCACATAAGTTGTATATCCCCTTTTTGAGTCCGGCGCACCATAAACAACACGCTTAATCTGGCTCCACCCAATGGCCCCGGCACACATCAGGCACGGCTCAACCGTCACATAAAGAGTGCAATCGGTAAGATATTTGCCACCAAGCGTAGATGCCGCAGCCGTAATTGCCTGCATTTCGGCATGAGCCGTAACATCTGTCAGCGACTCGGTCATGTTATGGCCCCGGCCCACAACCGTGTCGCCACAAACCACAACCGCGCCTATAGGCACCTCGTCCTCGGCAAACGCCTTTCCAGCCTCGGCAAGTGCCATACGCATATAACGTATATCTATATCATTCTGATCCATAAGTAATTCATTATCCATACATGTTAAAACTCCAGCCTCAAACCCTCGTCCGACAAAACCGTATTTGGGAAAATAGCCCTTGCTTCTTCAAGATGCCTGGCCTCGTTGGCATATTGCTTCGAATAATGCCCTAACACCAAACGCTTTACACCAGCCATCTGGGCAATACGCGCAGCTTGCGGCGCTGTCGAATGGCCTCGCGTAAGGGCCTTATGCTTACTTTCGTTGGTATATGTAGCCTCGTGATATAACGTGTGCACACCCTCAACCGCCTTTGCCAGCTCAGGCGTATAAACCGTATCCGAACAATATGCATAGCTATATGCCTCGTCGGCTTCGGTAGTCAGCACGGCATTAGGTACAATACAGCCGTCAGAGGTAACAAAGTCGTCACCGTTTTTAATGCCATGTAATTTCGACACCGGAACATTATAAAAATCAACCATATCGCGCCGTATATGCCTCGGTTTCGGTTTCTCTTTAAACAAGAAACCGACGCATGGCACGGTATGCCGCAACGGAAACGTACTAACCGTCAGCGAATCCGTGTCAAGCACAACCTCGCCTGCCGGAGCTGCCGCATCTATAACATGATAATTAATCTCATACGGCATACCATGGCAGAAAAAGCGCATAAGTCTGTCAAACAACTCCACGCCTTCTTTAAAAGTATACAGTGTAATCTCTCCCCCGTCCCTGCCGATTAACGACAACGTGGACAATAGCCCGGGCAAACCCAGACAATGGTCGCCATGCAAATGCGAAATAAATATGCGGTTAAGCCTTGAAAACTTCATCCGTTGCCGACGCATGGCCAGCTGTGCCCCTTCACCACAGTCAACCATCATCAAATTATCGCGATAATCAATAATCTGGCAGCTGGGCTGATGCCTCAACGTAGGAGTTGCCGAACCACACCCAAGATAATTCACACAAAACCGAGCCATAGGTATAAAGTATTATTTTAAATGCAAATATAGTTCATTTTTCAGTAATTGGTTAACGGAAAAGCCCGAATATAAAAATTTATTTCAAACATGTAACAAACGAACCGTAAATAACGACTTATATTTGGCATTTTGCGGATTATTAGCTAATTTTGCAACATAAACAATACGTGCCACACCATGTGGTAAAAACGGCATACGATTGAACTGACATCTTATATATTTCCCTATAAACAGATTTCATAAATTATGAGTAAAGAAAAAAAATTCCTGACCTGCGATGGCAACCAGGCAGCGGCACACGTGAGCTACATGTTCTCGGAAGTTGCAGCTATCTATCCCATCACCCCGTCATCGACAATGGCTGAATATGTCGACGAATGGGCTGCCGCAGGTAGAAAAAACATTTTCGGCGAAACCGTGCTCGTGCAGGAAATGCAGAGCGAAGGCGGTGCAGCCGGTGCAGTTCACGGCTCTCTGCAGGCTGGTGCGCTAACAACCACCTATACAGCCTCACAGGGTCTGCTGCTTATGATTCCGAACATGTACAAAATTGCCGGTGAACTTTTGCCATGCGTATTCCACGTATCAGCACGTACACTGGCATCGCACGCCCTTTCAATATTCGGCGACCATCAGGACGTTATGTCGGTTCGCCAAACTGGTTTTGCAATGCTTGCCGAAGGTTCCGTACAAGAAGTCATGGACCTTGCCGGCGTGGCTCACCTTGCAACCATAAAGAGCCGCGTTCCTTTCGTAAACTTCTTCGACGGATTCCGCACATCACACGAAATTCAGAAAATAGAAGTTTTAGAAAACGAAGACCTTGCACCGCTTGTTGACCAGGAAGCCCTTGCCGATTTCCGCAAGCGTGCACTCAATCCGGATGCACCCGTTGCTCGCGGAACCGCAGAAAACCCCGACGTGTTCTTCCAGCACCGTGAAGCATGCAACCGCTACTACGACGCAGTGCCTGCTATCGTAGAGGAATATATGGACAAGATTTCCGAAATCACCGGTCGCAAATACGGTCTGTTCAACTACTACGGAGCACCCGATGCAGAACGAGTAATAATAGCTATGGGGTCCGTAACACAGGCTGCCCAGGAAGCTATTGACTATCTTGTTGAAAAAGGCGAAAAAGTCGGTCTTGTTTCTGTTCACCTCTACCGTCCGTTCTCGGCAAAGCACTTCCTTGCAGCTGTTCCAAAAACAGCAAAACGCATTGCCGTGCTCGACCGTACAAAAGAACCCGGAGCAAATGGCGAACCTCTGTACCTCGACGTAAAAGACTGCTTCTACGGCAAGGCAGACGCCCCCGTAATTGTTGGCGGCCGTTATGGTCTTTCGTCAAAAGACACCACACCGGCACAAATACTTTCAGTATTCGAAAACCTTGCACTTCCCGAACCTAAGAACGGTTTCACAGTAGGAATTGTAGACGATGTCACATTCCTTTCGCTTCCTCCCAAAGCAGAAATCGCACTTGGCGACAAGAGCACATTCGAAGCCAAATTCTTCGGACTCGGTGCAGACGGAACTGTTGGTGCAAACAAAAACTCCGTTAAGATTATCGGTGACAACACCAACAAATATTGCCAGGCATACTTCTCGTACGACTCCAAAAAGTCGGGCGGTTTCACATGCTCGCACCTCCGTTTCGGCGACAAACCTATCCGCTCAACCTATCTGGTGACAACCCCCAACTTTGTTGCATGTCACGTACAGGCCTACCTGCACATGTACGACGTTACACGCGGCTTGCGCGACGGCGGCACATTCCTTCTTAACACCATCTGGGAAGGCGAAGAACTTGCAAAGAACCTCCCCAACAAAGTTAAGCGCTACTTTGCCGAGCACAATATAACCGTTTACTACATCAATGCAACCAAAATTGCGCAGGAAATAGGTCTTGGCAACCGCACAAACACAATTCTCCAGTCGGCATTCTTCCGTATCACCGAAGTTATTCCGGTTGACCTTGCAGTTGAGCAGATGAAGAAATTCATCGTTAAGTCATACGGCAAAAAAGGACAGGACGTTGTTGACAAGAACAATGCTGCCGTTGACCGCGGTGGTGAATACCACAAACTGAACGTTGACCCGGCATGGGCACAGCTTGCCGACAATGCACAGGCAGCAACCGATGGTTCAGAGTTCATAAACAAAGTTGTACGCCCTATCAACGCACAGGACGGCGACCTTCTACCAGTTTCCACATTCGTAAACAATCCTGACGGAACTTGGGAACAGGGCACTGCCAAATATGAAAAACGAGGTGTTGCAGCTTTCGTTCCTGAATGGAATTCTGAAAACTGTATACAGTGTAACAAATGTGCATACGTTTGTCCTCACGCTTCAATACGTCCGTTCGTACTCACACCAGAAGAAATGGCAAACGCCCCATTCGGCGAAAACGGCTCACTTCCGGCAATCGGCAAAACATTCGCAAACATGCGCTTCATCCAGGCTGTAGACGTTCTTGACTGTCTTGGCTGCGGCAACTGTGTTGATGTATGTCCTGGCAAGAAAGGCGTAAAAGCTCTGGCAATGAAACCGCTCGAAAGCCAGCTCGACGTTCAGAAAGATTGGGATTACTGCGTAGCAAACGTATCGTCAAAAGCAAACCTTGTCGACATAAAGCTAAACGTTAAGAACTCCCAGTTCGCAACACCGCTGTTCGAGTTCTCGGGAGCTTGCTCCGGTTGTGGTGAAACTCCTTATGTTAAACTAATCACACAGTTGTTCGGAGATCGCGAAATGGTAGCCAATGCTACAGGATGTTCTTCAATATACTCAGGTTCTGTTCCATCAACCCCCTACACCACCGACGAAAACGGACGTGGACCGGCATGGGCAAACTCTCTGTTTGAAGACTTCTGCGAATTCGGTCTGGGTATGACACTCGCTTCTGACAAGATGCGCGAACGCCTTGCCGACAAGATACGCGCCCTAATTGACTGCCAAGATTGTTCTGCTGAAATAAAAGAACTTGCAACTCAATGGCTTGACCAGAAAGAAGACGCAACTGCATCACGTGCAATTGCCGACAAACTTGTTCCGGCGATGGAAGCCTGCGCATGCGATGCATGCAAACAGGTTCTTGACCTGAAACAATACATGGTTAAACGCAGCCAGTGGATAATTGGCGGTGACGGTGCCAGCTACGATATTGGTTTCGGCGGTCTTGACCACGTAATTGCATCTGGCAAGAATGTAAACATACTAGTCCTTGACACCGAAGTTTATTCTAACACAGGCGGACAGGCTTCAAAGGCAACACCTATCGGCGCTATCGCCAAATTTGCCGCTGCAGGAAAACGCATACGCAAAAAAGACCTCGGTCTTATTGCAACAACCTACGGCTACGTTTACGCAGCACAGATTGCAATGGGTGCCGACCAGAACCAGGCTCTCAAGGCTATCCGCGAGGCAGAAGCTTACGACGGTCCGTCTATCATCATTGCATATGCACCGTGTATCAACCACGGCATCAAGGCCGGTATGGGCAAAGCTCAACAAGAAGAAGCAAATGCTGTTGCATGTGGTTACTGGCACCTGTGGCGCTACAACCCTGCTGCAGAAGAAGAAGGTCAAAACCCATTCTCGCTCGACAGCAAACAGCCCGACTGGGACCAATTCGAAAACTTCCTCAAAGGCGAAGTTCGTTACGCATCTGTAATGAAACAGTACCCCTCAGAAGCAGCCGAACTGTTTGCAGCAGCCAAGGCCAACGCCCAGTGGCGCTACAACAACTACCGTCGTCTCGCCCAACAGCAGTGGGGAGTAGATCCGGAAGTTGACGCTATAGAAAATAAATAGCATATCCAACCTATAAACTATGACTGGCGTGCCATAAACAATATGGCACGCCAGTTTTTGTTTACAGTTATAATGACACAAGAAGGCACTTCAAACAGCATTATGAAGCACACCGGCATAAACACCCAGAGTTGTACATCATATTTTTTGCCAATAGTGCATCTTTTTAACAATTAGTTTGTTATAACTGTATACCATTACCTATTATTAATAAAATTATGAATCAAAAACTAACAATAGCGTTGGTGGCACACGACCACCGCAAAGCAGATATGATTGAATGGGCCGTATACAATGCCGAATTTTTGTCTCACCATCACCTGGTGTGTACCGGTACAACAGGCAGTTTGGTAAAATCGGCACTTGAGGAAGCCGGATACTGTCCGGACATAGAGTGTATGAACTCCGGCCCGATGGGAGGCGATGCAGAAATAGCGGCCCTGGTGGTCCGTAATGAAATAGACCTGGCCGTATTCCTTATAGACGACCTCAACCCCCAGCCTCACGAAGCCGATATTCAAATGCTTTTACGCCAATGCCGAGTACACAACACACCCATAGCCTGCAACCTTGCCAGCGCCGACCTCATGATATCCAGCAGATTGCTCGGCAGTGAATCATATCATCCCAAAGAACAGCAATATGTTGATTTTACACGATGCTAAAAATTAATATCCCACATATTGAAGTTGCTTTAAATAATTCGAAATAATGACATAGCATTCCTTGTAAATATGTAATTTTACACTATGTTCAATAATTATAACCGTAGTGTATAACATAAACATGCCAAGGGTACTTCTTTTTAATCCGGAGAATGATGTAAGACTGGCGGAGGTGCCGGGACGCACTCCTCGCAAACTCACAGAAAACGTGCGTGCCCTAGGCCGCGACGGAGCATTGTTGCCGCTATGGTGGGCCGACGAAAATGACTATATTCTGATTCGTGAAGGGAACAAAGAAACATTGGAACAGCATGCCATGGAATTATATGCTGAATTTGGACTAAAAGCCAACCTTGTATTCAGCAACGATGCTATTGCCGGGTACGCAACAGGAATGCCCTGGGGATGGTCGTATGATTCAGCAAAAACACTATCGGCAATCGGAGCGGTATGTCCAGCCCAACAACAAATAGAAAAAATAAGGCAGCTTAGCCACAGACGCACCGCATCAGAAATAGCCAGCCGGCTTGCCGGGCATTTACCTTTCAAAATACCACAACCGGCTATTGAATGCCTGTCTATGGCCGATGTAACCAGCTTCTTAAACAAGCATAATGGTGGTTACATAAAAGCGCCATGGTCAAGTAGCGGACGCGGGGTTTTCAAACTTTCCAACAAACCCGATTGTTATGCAACAGCCTCTTTAGAATCGATAATAAAACGCCAAGGATCTGTTATGTGCGAGAGTGCGCTAAACGGAAAACTTGATTTTGCCATGCTGTTTTATATTTCAAATGGGATTGCCGGGTACAAAGGCCTGTCTGTGTTTGACACAAATGGAGGAACTGCATACGCCGGCAACATAGTGGCATCCGAACAAGCACTTGAACACATATTAATAAATAACGGGGCAGACAAGCTTCAGCTAAGGCAGACCCAGGAAGCACTGCAAACCGTACTGTCCGACATAATAGGCTCAGACTACACAGGCTGGCTAGGTATCGACATGATGATTCTTTCCGACGGCAGCATAGCCCCGTGCATAGAATTAAACTTACGCATGACCATGGGAGTTGTTGCCAAATACCTAGCCCGGCGCATACCATCCAAATTTTTACCCGGGAAATACACTGTTGGCCGCAGTAATGCGGCTACAAAAGACATTTCGCTTACCGGTAGTGACGCACATGCAGTATTCGGTTTCAAATTTGGCAAAAATTGCTAATTTTGCACTAATAATGCATAGTTTACGACATACAATTACATTTATCGCACTTACAGCGGCATGCCTGTTGTTTTTTATAATTGACATGGGCATAGGCTCTGTCAGCATACCAATACGCCATATAATCGGCGCTGTAACAGGTGGTGATTGTCCGAAACAGACTATACAGATTCTATTTGGCATACGCCTTACCAAGGCAATAGTGGCAATTCTTGCCGGTGGTGCGTTGTCAGTTAGCGGATTACAGATGCAAACACTTTTCCGCAACCCGTTAGCCGGGCCATATGTGCTTGGGGTCAGTTCGGGAGCCAGCCTCGGAGTGGCATTGTTTGTACTTGGAGCCCCTGTAATAGGAGCATCTTTCTGGTTTATGCAACTAGGCATTACCGGAGCTGCATGGATAGGCTCAGCAATGATTTTAGCAGCTGTAACCATTGCCGGACAGCGAATTAAAGATATAATGGTTATATTAATCCTGGGTATAATGTTCTCGTCTGGCATCAGTGCCGTGGTGCAGGCACTTCAATACATAAGTCAGGAAGATGCACTAAAAACATTTGTTGTCTGGACCATGGGATCTCTTAGCGATGTAACATCGAACCAGCTTGCAATTCTTTCGGCTTCGGTTGCTGCAGGACTTATTTTGTCGGTTTTCACCATAAAGCCGCTTAACCTGCTACTGCTTGGTGAAGAATATGCAAAAACTATGGGCCTAAACCTGCACAAAAGCCGGTTGCTGATATTTGCGGCTACAACTTTGCTGGTCGGATCGGTAACGGCATTCTGCGGTCCGATAGGATTTGTCGGACTTGCAATGCCGCATGTAGCAAGAATGATTATACGCGATGCCGACCACCGCTCACTGATTCCGGCCACACTTCTATGCGGCATAGCAGCTATGCTAATATGCGATATTTTTTCAAAATTAATGCTGATGCCGATAAATGTTGTAACCTCGCTGCTTGGAATACCGATAGTTGTTTGGGTAGTACTACACAATAAATCAATAGCCTGATACATTTTATGGCAAAGGAAATGATAGAACTGCACAATTTCTCCATTGGGTACGAAAGCCGTAAACTTCTCGACAATGTCAATGCCGCAATAAACGCCGGAAGCCTCACGGCGCTTATCGGGCGAAACGGATCGGGGAAATCAACACTGCTACGGGCCATAGCCGGACTTAACTCCAAATATACAGGCAATATAGTTATAGACGGCCTTGACATAACAAAAATAAACACGCACGAATTAGCTCACCGACTTGCGTTTGTAAACACCCAGCGCACGCGCATTGCAAACCTCACCTGCCTACAGTTAGTAGGACTAGGCCGGACACCGTACACCGATTGGATAGGCCGGCTTTCGACAAAAGACACCGAAGCAGTTGAAAAGGCACTGGAAGCGGTGGGTATGCAGGAATATTCCCGACGCACGCTAGACACTATGAGCGATGGGGAATGCCAACGTGTAATGGTGGCAAGGGCACTGGCTCAGGACACTCCGGTGATACTGCTTGACGAACCGACATCGTTTCTCGACCTGCCTAACCGTTATGAACTGTGCGTGCTCCTTGGCAAGCTTGCCCACGAGCTAAACAAATGCGTTCTTTTCTCTACTCACGAACTGGAAATAGCCATGCGCATGTGCGATAACATTGTCTTGGTCGACAATCCGCACTTACACATAATGCCCACTGACGAAATGAGAAAAAGCGGACTTATTGAACGGCTATTCGGCAAAATCGTTATTTAAGATTTTGCCGGACACTGTCAAGAAACTTTTTCATTGCGTCGGAATCGCGTCGTTTCACAATGTCCAGAAGTTCGGAAAGTTTTCCGGCTATTCGCTGCAACTGCTCGGGCGTATTAGGATTGAACAAAATTTCACTAAGTAGAAAATCGTCCTCACTCATTAGTCCGTCGGCAATGGCCTTATGACGTTTGAATGTTGTTCCAGGAGCATCCTGATGTTTCATACATCCGGCAAACACAAGTGTTGACGCAAAAGGTATCGACAGAGAATAAGCTATCGTACTATCGTGTTCGGCAAACGTATATTCCTCTATGTGCAACCGCAACTGACGGTAAAGATCCCTAAAAAACGCCTTGCCGAGGCAGTCACTTTCTGCTATAATTATTGCATTTTCGTTCTGCAGATTGCTCAGCGAGGCAAACGTAGGTCCAAACATTGGATGTGTCGACACAAACGGATGGCCGCTAGATGCATAAAATTCGGGAAGCCCGGTCTTGACAGAGGCAATGTCTGACAAAATACACCGCTGTGGCAGGTAAGGCAACGTTTCATTAAACGCCCGCAAAGTGTATTTTACAGTTGCGGCATTGATAACCATTTCCGGTTCAAAACCGCGAACCTCGTCGAGCGAGGCAAAACGACGACAGTTGAACGTAAACAGCAGTCGTTTCGGGTCGGGGTCATACACACCCAGATCGTGTTGTGTTGATAGCAAGTCGCAAAAGAACGACCCCATTTTTCCTGCACCTAAAATAAGTATCTTCATCGCGTGCGGTCGTTAAAAATATTAATTTGCTGACGAACCGACTCCTCATGAATTGCAGACAACACGGTACGCATAAAATCGGGACTCATACCCATTTCTTCGGCCAAATGCGCGCGCGACTGCATTATTTCATCATGTCGGCCAATCTGCACAACAGGCATGCGGTGTTCTTTTTTAAACTGTCCTATTTCGCGGCATACGCGCATACGCTTGTTTAAAACTTCAAGCAATTCGTTATCTAGCTGGTCAATCTGCTGACGGAGCAATGTCAGGCTTTCGGTAGTAATAACAGAGTCGCGTAACACAATCGTATTCAAAATAAAGTTTAGCACTTCAGGAGTTACCTGCTGCGACTTGTCCGACAGTGCGCAATCAGGATCGCAATGGCTCTCTATTATAAGGCCGTCAAAACCCATATCCATTGCCTGCTGCGAAAGCGGAGCAACAAGTTCGCGTTTGCCTCCGATGTGCGACGGATCGCATATGAGCGGTAATTGCGGATAGCGGCGGCGAAGCTCTATAGGAATATGCCATTGAGGCATGTTACGGTAAAGGTGCTTTCCATACGCGCTGAAGCCACGGTGAATGGCACCAAGCCTACGTATACCTGCATTATAAATTCGCTGCATTGCCCCTATCCATAACTCCAGGTCGGGGTTTACGGGATTCTTAACCAGTACAGCCACATCTGCGTTGCGTTCTTGCAGGGCATCGGCAATCTCTTGCATGGCAAACGGATTGGCCGACGTGCGTGCGCCTATCCATAAAATATCGACACCGGCATTCAGGGCATCGCTCACATGCTGGCGTGTGGCCACTTCCGTTGCCGTAAGCATACCCGTAGCCTGCTTCACTTTTTTAAGCCATTCCAATCCGGGCAATCCCACCCCCTCGAATCCGCCGGGTTTTGTACGAGGCTTCCATATCCCGGCACGAAACACCTTTACACCATTACGGGCCAGGTCGGCAGCTGTTTCCAGCATCTGTTGCTCACTTTCGGCACTGCACGGGCCTGCAATTATAAGCGGCTTTAACAATGAACAGCATTCAGATAATATGATAGGTTGCAGATCTTTCATGTTATATAATGATATTTAGTTATTTTTCATTTCTTTTATGCGACGAAGCGCCTCTTTCAATTTTTCTTCTGTTGCACATAAAGACAGGCGTATATAATTGTCTCCATTTGAGCCAAACACGCTACCCGGCGTTACAAATACACGGGCTTTATAAAGCAAGTTGTCAGCCATCTGCTCGCCATTTCCGTCAGGTACCCTGCCCCACAGAAAAAGGCCCTTCTGGCCGGGATTAAACGCACAGCCGAGTTCGTTCATTATATCTTCGGCCACTACACGGCGCTGCGCATAAACCCCGTTTAATTCGGCATACCACTCTGAGCCAAGCGAGAACCCTTCTGCTGCAGCCTGCATCATTGGGCGGAACTGTCCCGAATCTATATTCGACTTAACCTTGAGTATCCAATTAATAAACGTTGCATTCGAGGCTACCATGCCTATACGCCATCCAGCCATGTTGTGACTCTTGCTCATAGAATTCATTTCAACAGCCACATCTTTTGCCCCGGGCACCTGCAACAAACTAAGGGGCTTGTCGTTAAGAATAAAGCTATATGGATTGTCGTGGGCTATGACTATACCGTGGCGACGGCCAAAATCAACAATCCGTTCAAACAACTCCATTGTGGCCGGAGTGCCTGTAGGCATGTGCGGATAGTTAATCCACATCAGCTTTATCTTGTCGAGAGGAAGACGCTCAAGCTCATCGAAGTCAGGCAGCCACCCACCCTTTTCAGTAAGGTCATAGGTATAAATA
>SSTG01000056.1 GCA_004801635.1 Muribaculum caecicola
CTACAAAAAACAAGAAAAAAGCCAAGGATCGGGATAGGGAAGACTGATGTCGAAACCTTATTCTACGTAATAACCGGGGTTCTGTAATTAAAGTACGGAACCCCGGTTTTATAGTGTTGCGTAAATTTACCGTTTATCGTTTTTCGTTGTATACACCTATTTCGGCAATGGCTACTTCGCCGTTGTAGCCGGTTATGGTCAGGCGTACGGCATCGCCTTTTACTTTATTGAAGCGGTGTATCTTTACCTGGCGTGTAGTGGGAGCGTCGCCGCTGAACACTTTGTGCCATTCTCCGTTTTTGCGGTATTCCAAAGCGTATGCCTTTAGTGTGCATTCGCTGTTGTCGGTTATGGCGACTGTGTTGAATTCCTGTTCTGTTTCCAGGTCTATCATAAGCCAAGGCTCTTTTACGGCACGGTTTGACACCCAGCAGCTGCGGAAGTTGTCGTCGTTGGCAAAGTCGTGTATTTCGCAGTCGTAGCTCCATGACCCGGTTGCATGCCTGTGTTTGGCAATGTTGGCGCTGATTATTGGCTCTGGGGCTTCTTCTATTTCAATGCCTTTAAGGTTGTTTTTCCATAAGCGTCCTATTTCGGCAAGTCGCTGCAGGGCGTTGTCGTCAAGTAGGCCGTCGGTATTAGGAGCCACGTTCATTATAAAAGTGCATCCGGCCTCGTTTTTAGGTATGATATTGTTGGCAACCATTGATTCGGCCGACGGTAATTCCATGGATGGGAACCAGCTTTTCCAGAACCAGGTTGGCTGAAGATGGTCGCATGACATTGAAGGCAGCCATGCCTTTGATCCGTCTATGCGTTGTCCGGCACCCTGTTCGTAGGTTTTTAGGTCGGAATAAAACAATGCGTCGCCTGGATATTTGGCTCCGTTTAGGTCCATAACAAGGCATTCGGGCTGTATTGATTTCACATATCTGTATATGTCTTCAAACGAAATGTCGTCGTATGATATTCTTCCCCACGGGGCATCCCACCCGTCAATCATAAGGGCTGTTACTGGTCCGTATCCGGTTAGAAGCTCGCGCAATTGGGCTTTTATGAAATCGGTGTCGGATGGCTTTATGTGCCGTGGAAGAATTTTTTCGCGAAGGTCCAGTATGGAGAAGTGAAACATCACTTTCATGTTACGCCGGTGCATTGCGTCGGTGAACTCTTTGAGAACGTCGCGTGCTATGCCGCTGTTCATTACGCTGTAAGGAGTTGTCGCGGTGTTCCACATACAGAACCCGTTGTGGTGTTTTACGGAAATGCATCCAAACGACATTCCTGCGCTTTGCGCACCGTCGGCCCACTGGTCGCAATTAAGTTTTTGTGGGTTGAAAAGCGTTGCCGGTTGTTCCGGGTCGGCCCAGTCTTCGTTAAGGTATGTTCCCATGCCGAAGTGTATGAAAAGCCCGAATTTTAAATTGACAAATTCTTGTTGGAGCTCATGGAGGCTTTTTGCCTGGGAAATTGTGGCTGCCGATACAAATATGGTCAGCATTAATAATAGTTTTTTCATTGGGCCATTTTATGATTGGTTGATGTGAGTAACTTAGTTACAAATATAATCAACAATTATAGTCTTTCTTAACATGGATGCGTCTTTTTGCGCAATAAACAGCTGTCCGGCATATTTTCATGGTGGCTTTGCCGTATTTACGAACTGTTTTAAGGTAGGGATTATGCATAAATGCGGTAATATATGTATAAATTATGCATATGTTGTTTTTGATTGCATTTTATGTCTAAAAAGAGCATTATTTATAAAAATATTATGAAATATATTTGTATAATTCGATTATGAGATTTAATTTTGTATTGTTGATTTAGATAATTAAATTGAATATACATAAAATATACAGTATTGGGTGGCGCTTTGAATTTGCTTTTTAAGGCACGCCTGATATAAATTAAAAGGAATATGGAATCAAAAAAATTCATTCTTCAGGAAAAAGACATACCTACGGCATGGTATAACGTGATGGCCGGAATGCCAGTTAAGCCGCGTCCTATGCTGGACCCGGTGACAAAAAAGCCTCTGACGGCCGAAGATTTGTTTCCGTTGTTTTCGGAAGAAGCTGCGCGTCAGGAATTGAATGTGACCGATGAATGGATTGAGATACCTGACGAGGTAAGGGAAATGTATCGTATCTGGCGTCCGACACCGCTGGTAAGGGCTGCCGGTTTGGAGAAGGCCCTGGGCACAAAAGCTCATATTTATTTTAAAAACGAGAGTGTAAGTCCGGTTGGTTCGCATAAGCTAAATTCGGCTATAGCCCAGGCTTATTATTGCAAAAAGCAGGGGGTTACCAATATAACGACAGAAACCGGTGCCGGACAGTGGGGTGCCGCGTTGTCAATGGCGGCAAAGCATTTCGGCTTGGAACTTGCTGTGTACATGGTTAAGGTGTCGTATCACCAAAAACCTTATCGCAGGTCGATTATGCAGACTTATGGTGCCGAAGTTATAGCATCGCCGTCTATGTCTACGAAGGCCGGTAGAAAAATCATAACGGAGAATCCGAATTATCAGGGTTCGCTAGGTACGGCTATTTCCGAAGCCGTGGAACTGGCCATGTCAACACCAAACTGTAAATATGTTTTAGGCTCGGTGCTTAACCATGTGGCATTGCACCAGACTGTTATTGGTTTGGAAGCTGAAAAACAGATGCAGATGGCCGGAGAGTATCCTGATGTAGTTATTGGTTGTTTCGGCGGCGGTTCTAATTTCTCTGGAATCTGTTTCCCGTTTATGCGTCATAATTTTGCCGGTGATACAGATACGCGTTTCATTGCGGCTGAGCCGGCTTCATGTCCGAAACTTACACGCGGTGTGTTTGAGTATGACTTTGGCGACGAGGCAGGATATACGCCTATGATTCCGATGTATACACTCGGGCATAACTTTGCCCCGGCCAACACCCATGCCGGAGGGTTGCGATACCATGGCGCAGGCTCTGTTGTGAGCCAGTTGCGCGAGGAAGGACGCATTGACGCGGTAGACATACCCCAGGTTGAGACTTTCCAGGCTGCTACCTTGTTTGCCCGTGCCGAAGGCATAATTCCAGCACCGGAAAGTTCGCATGCCATTGCTGCCGCCATACGCGAGGCTAAAAAGGCTAACGAACAGGGTACGGCTCCTGTTATTTTGTTCAATTTATCGGGTCACGGGCTTATTGACATGGCCGCATACGATTCATATTTTGCCGGCGATATGCAGAATTATGATGTTCCGCAGCCCGAAATAGATAAAAATACCGACCAGCTTGAAAATATCATACGTTGATCCAATAGGGTATCATTATATTTTGCCGGGCAGTTCTTGTTAAAAGGAGCTGCCCGGTCGTTTTATATGCTTGTTACTTTGAATGTGTTTCAGTATTTTTGTATTGAAATAACCAAAATATATTTTTGAAAGCTATTATCATGAAAATCAAATCACTTATTGCGTCGGCATTGTTGGCCGGTGTTTGTGTGCCGGCTGTACATGCAGCGCTGCCCGATTCGGTATATATGTTTTCGTATGCCCGTGCTGATGGCTCCGGCCTAAGGCTGGTATGGAGTGCGGACAGTTGTAACTGGAACGATATTAATGATGCCGAAGTGTTTCTTAGTTCTGATTTCGGGCCATGGGGCGGTAAGGAGTTCTCAAAACGTATGTATTCTCCAAAGCTTACGCAGTCGGCGTATGATGGCCTATGGCATTGTACGTGGTTTGTGTCGCCGTCCGATTCAACTGTAGCGCATACGCAGTCAGACGATCTGCTTCTGTGGTCTCCGCAAACATACCATGCCTCGGCTGCAGAAATGCCGGCGAATTTTACCCCGACACCAAAACCGGTAAATGCTGCCGTATTTAAAATTGGAAACAGCATTCAGAAAGGATATGTGCAAAAGGTGCCATATCAGTTAATAGTGCGACTGAACCGATATGCCGACCATCGTCGTTATAGAAAAGGGCTTAATGCCGAGACAATGGCGCAGGATTCTTACAAGTATGCTTCGTTGAAACCGTTTAAGGCCGGTCTTAAGGTTTTTCCTGATTCGGCAAAGGGTATAAGTGACAAACTGATAGGTATATTTTTTGAGGATATAAACTATGGCGCTGACGGCGGACTGTATGCAGAGCTTGTTCAGAACCGTGATTTTGAGTATAACCAGGCCGATAGGAAGAACTGGACACACTCATATGCATGGACGGTTTCCGATGGCTCGGACGGCGTATTGGAAATAGATACTGTTATGCCGCTTCATGCCAATAACCGTCATTATGCCGTTTTGAGGGGAAATGCTGTTAAAAATAACGGTTATGACGGTATTCCGGTGAAGAAAGGCGCTAAATACCGTTTCTCCCTATATGGACGTGCGCCAGAAGGCAATGTCCAGTTAGAGGTTTCGCTTGTAGGCGGCAATGGGCTTGTAGTGGCTTCGGAAAAGATTAAAGTGTCTTCAAAAAATTGGAAAAAGGTCACGGCAACACTGATGCCGTCAGCAGATGCCGATTCGGCAGAACTGTTCATAACTCCGGCTGCTGGCCGTACATTGCATGTCGACATGGTGTCGTTGTTCCCTCATGCTACGTTCAAGGGGCGTGAAAACGGTTTGCGTGCCGACCTTGCCGAAATACTTGCCGGCCTGAAACCAAAGTTTGTGCGTTTCCCCGGAGGTTGCGTGGCCCATGGCAACGGTGTAGATAATATTTATGACTGGAAGGGTTCTATAGGCGAACTTTATGAGCGTAAGCCTCTTTCCAACCTGTGGGGTTATCATCAGACACGCGGCCTTGGCTATCATGAATATTTCCTGTTCTGCGAGGACCTGGGTGCAGAGCCGCTGCCGGTGCTTGCTGCCGGTGTGCCGTGCCAGAACTCCAGCGTGCCTTCCGCACATTCGCATAACCTTGTTACTACTAACGGGCAACAGTGCGGAGTTCCAATGGAACAGATGCCTCAATACATACAGGATGTGCTCGATTTGATAGAGTATGCAAACGGCGATGCAAGGACATCGCGCTGGGGGCGTGTGCGTGCCAAGGCCGGACATCCGGAGCCGTTTAATATGAAATATATAGGCATAGGTAACGAAGACCTTATATCGCCGGCATTTGTTGAGCGTTTCACAATGATTTGCAATGCCGTTTCCGAAAAGTACCCCGATATTAAAATTGTGGGCACGTCAGGCCCGTTCTATGAAGGTTCTGATTATACTTATGGATGGCAGTTGGCCGACAGCATGCATATTCCTCTTGTAGACGAACATTACTATGTTGCACCTGGGTGGATGGTGAATAATCAGGATTTCTATGATAATTATGACCGTGACAAACCGCATGTCTATCTAGGTGAGTATGCCGCCCATTTACCGGGCCGTCAGAGCAATGTGGAAACAGCCTTGACCGAAGCCTTATACCTGCTGTCGGTTGAACGAAATGCCGATGTTGTTGAAATGACATCGTATGCGCCTTTGTTGGCCAAGGAGGGGCATACGCAATGGCGTCCTGACCTCATATATTTTAATAATACAAAGGTTAAGCCAACTGTTGACTATTATGTGCAGAAACTTTTCGGAAATAACTCCGGCGAGGTATATATAGCGTCAAAACTAAGTGCCGGGAATTTGCCGGCAACAGCCATGAAGCGTCAGGGAGCATCGGTTGTATTTAATAAAGAAACGGATACATATATAGTCAAAATTGCAAACTTATTGCCGGTAGCCACTTCGCTTGCTTTGGATTTAGGCAATATCCCTGTCAATTTGTCTGAAGCGGAAGTAACGGTGTTGTCGGGTAATCCGTCAGATACCGGAGTCTCGCCACAAACAAAAGTTGTAGGCATAGCCGACGGAAATGTAGAGTTATTGCCGTACTCGTTCACCGTTATCAGGCTTAAGAAATTATATTAGATAATATGAAAAAAGACATGCCTGGCATGTCTTTTTTCATATTATGTATGCCTAACGGTGAGGCGGGCCTCCGAATCCTCGACGACCGCCAGGGCCTCTTTCTTCGAATCCTTCGGGGCGGTTGCCTTTGCCGAATGAGTTAAACCGGTACGACAGTGTTACCATGAAATAGCGTGTCAACGAGTTATATTCTATATCGTCGATATAGTTTGCCGTTACTGTGCGACGGATATTGCTGCGTTGGTTAAGCAGGTCGAAAACTTTTACTGCCAAAGTAAGCGATTTCGATTTTAGGAACTGTTGCGATAGTGTTGCGTTCCAGAGCCATGTTCTGGTGTTGTAACCTGCTGCATATCCGGATGTTGCCGAATAGTTTATGTCGGTTTGCAGTGTAAGGCCCCACGATGTATAGTAGCTGCCGTCAAACCGTCCTCCATAGGAGTGCACGGTTTGATTGCCCTGAACCTGCACGGTGTTGTGGGTGGTTTGCAAAGAGTAGCGTGGGCGCAATTCCAGTTCGAAATTATCCGGGCGGAATGTTATACCGGGGTTTTCGCTCACCATAAACGTGAGCGAGGTGTTTTTCTGGTTGTTGTTGTAACCTATGGTGCGGCTTGCGTTTGTAAATATGTGGTTTGAGAATGACCATTTTTTGTTGCGGAACGGCATTGAGAACATGTTCATCAAGCGTCCGTTCCACACGCCGTTAACGTTTATGTATCTGGTTAGGCGCGAACCGTTTTCATACATTTGCGTTGCCGATATGATGGCATTTTGTGTCATTTGTATATTGGCCATAAGCATAACGCTGCGCTGCGATTCCATGCTGAAGTTCTGATAACGAACCATTAGGTTGTGATTGAACGACGGGTCCAGGTTCGGGTTACCTTGTATCTGGTTTGTTGGGTTTGATATGTCTAGCACCGGTTGCAGCTGTGTCATGGACGGTTGTGATGATTGTCCGCGGTAGTTAACCTGTATTGACGATTGTTTGCTGAATTTATAGCGATATCGTAGGAACGGGGCATAGTTCCATACCCATCGGTCTATGTTTTTGTCGGCATTGTCGAGGAAAATAGACTTTGACATTTGTGGCACCAGAGCCAGGCCTACTTCTAGATTGGCGTTTTTGGTTACCTTGCGGTATCCGGCACGAATTTGCTGGTTGAAGTAGTTGTTGCGATAACGGTTGGAATATTTAGGGTCTGGTTCCACTGGTATATATGATCCGCCGGGACCAATTGTTACAGGTGGATATATTCCAAGGTCGTAGTCGTCGGGCAGGTTATATACAAGTTTGTCGGCATTGTTCCAGCGGTAGTTGGCCCGGTAGCTGAATGTGAGGTAGTTTCCGTTGCTTACGTCGCCGAGAGGTTCGGTCCATGTGAACTGCCCCATTATCTGGTTACTCCAGGTTTTGTTGTCGTTATACTGGTCAAGTTTGTCGGGTATGTCCATTTCGTTATCCGGGTCGTCTTCAAGCAGGCGGATAAAGTCGGAGAACGACGATTCGTTTTCGATAACGTTTGAATACCGGTAGTTGCTCGATAAGGAGAATGAGCGTCCGCGATGGTTTTTGAAACTGTGTGAGTAAATTATGCGTCCGCCGAATTCGTACGAATCGCCGTCGGAGTTGCTTCCTGTAGCATTATGGCTTGCATGCTCATGGTGGCGGTTGAAGTAGTCGGTGTTTTCTGTGCTTCGAGATTTGTTGAAGTTAAGCGAGAAGTTAGGACGTACCTCGAGTGTATTAAATGAGTCGGGTTTCCATAGCACGCGGAAGTCGCCGCGGAAGTTGTTGCCACGGTCGCGCGAATATTTGTTGATTTTTGCAAAAGTTGAATAATCGCTGAACAGGTATTCTCGCTCCTGGCGTGTAATTGACTTGCGGTCGGTGTTGCTCCACATTACGTCGCCGCCTATGCGTATAATATCTTCTTTTCCCACGTTGAAGTTCAAACCCAGTGCGCGCGACTCGGTTATACCGTTGTTCCCTCCGAACCGGCGGAAGCGGTTCCCGTTTGAATCAGTGAATCCCAGTTGGTTTGTATTGTTGAAATTTCCTAGCAGCGTCACCTGGTTTCCGTTCCAGAAACGGTTCACATTGAATGATGCCATGTAGCGGTCGTCGGTACCGTATCCGGTTTCGGCTGTTCCGAACCAGCCTTGGTTCATGCCGCGTTTGAATGTCAGGTTGATAACTGTTTCGTCTTCGCCGTCGTCAACCCCGGTAAGACGCGCCATATCGCTTTTGCGGTCAACAACCTGTAGTTTTTCAATCATGTTTGCCGGCAGGTTCTTTGATGCCACCTGAGGGTCGTCGCTGAAAAACTCTTTGCCGTCGATAAGTATCTTTGACACGGTTTTGCCGTTGGCGGTAATTGCACCGTCGGTACCTACTTCCACGCCTGGCAGGCGTTTTAGAAGGTCCTCAACCACGGCGTTGGGCTGTGTGTGGTAAGAGTCGGCATTGTATTCAACCGTGTCTTCCATTACTTTTATTGGAGTTTTTACTCCATGAACAACGGCCTCTTTTAGCATTATCGATGACGAACGCATTAATATGGGTTTTAGCTTTACGTTTGCCGTACGTCCTAGCCTGAGTGTGGTGTCGAGAGGTTCGTATCCGATATACGATGCAGTGAGTATGTAGCGTCCTGGCTTTATCTGAGCCATTTTGAACACCCCGTCAAAATTAGTTGTAGTGCCCTTTACAAACTGGCTGTCGCGTGCCGACAGCAATTTTACGGTAGCTTCAATCAGAGGTTCGCCTTCGCTGTCAATAAGGCTTCCCGACAGAGCTACCGTGTTTTGTTGTTTTTTGTCTTGTTGTTGTCCGTAGACAGGCATTGCAAGTAAGGCCATTCCAATAAAGGGTGTAATAACACGCCGTATCGTATGGCTCCAAATTGTGAATTGCATCGTTGTTCGTTATGTTATTTTCTGTTTTAAAATTTATTTTACATGTTCTTTGACATGGCTACAGGAAAAGGTTTAAATGGCTTTAACGTTTTTATTGCGAAATTTTGTAAAAATATATCCTTATGGTAAAAACGAAATGATTACTTCATAGGTTATAATAGAATAACAAGAAAAATTTTTATATGTCAAAAACTATTAAGGCGTTTTGGGTATTGTTTTTTGCCGTAGCGCCATTGTCGGCTTCAGAACCGTATGGGAGTGGCGGTACGGTTCTTGATACAATACCGGAACAATGGGCCTATACCGAGCATTTTAATCAGGAAATGCCGGATAATGATGCCTGGTGGCAGACATTTGCCGATCCGGTGCTTGACTCCCTTATTAATGAGGGTGTGCGTGCAAACTACGACGCTGTAATGGCTTTAAGGCGTATTGAGATAGCCCGGCAACAGCTTCTTATGGCCCGGGCGGCATATATGCCTTCGCTCGACCTCGGCCTGGGATGGTCTAAGTCGCGTTCGTCGGGAGCAACCGTGCATGGTAATCCTGTGCAGGCTTCTGTTTCCGATTATTTTGATGTGGGTTTAAACATGAGTTGGGAAATTGATGTGTTTGGCAAGATTACAGCCAAAAGCAGGCAGAAAAAAGATTTATATAATGTTTCTAAGGCGGAATATGCTGCCGCTATGGTTACTGTGTGTGCCAATATAGCCAAGACTTATGTGTCGCTGCGAGTATATCAGGCACAATGGAAGGTTGCCACCGAGCATATTGAGTCGCAGAAACGTATTGTTGGCATAACAGAGGCTCGTATGAATGCCGGGCTGGCTTCTATGCTTGATGTTACGCAGGCCAGGGTGGTTTACTATTCTACACGGGCCACGTTGCCGGGGTTGGAATCGCTGATACATAACACAATAAACTCGCTGTCGGTGCTTTTGGGAACATATCCTGAAAATATGTATGCACGTTTGGAAAAGGTGGTCCCGTTGCCCGACTACAGGGCTATTGTGCCTATAGGCGTGCCGGTTGATTTGCTCAGGCGGAGGCCCGACGTGGTGGCTGCAGAGTATAATCTGGCTGCAAGTGCCTCGGCTTTGGGTATAGCTAAGAAAGAGTTTCTGCCAACCCTCACATTGAACGGTTCGGTTGGTACGGCAGCGCATAAAATAGGCAACTTGTTTACTAATTCTTCATTTACCTATACAATTGCTCCCACATTGAGTTGGAACGTATTTTCGGGAATGTCGCGTAGGCATAATGCTGTTGCGGCCCGGCAGCAGATGGAAATGCAGATTGACAATTATAATCTTACAGTTTTAAATGCGGTTAGCGAGGTTGACGGGTGCATAAGCACTTTTGAGAGCGCTATACGTACAATAGACATGTTGGGCCAGGTGGTGGAGCAGAGCCGTAAATCGCTTGAGCTTTCGCTCGATTTATATAAGCGCGGCCTGTCGCCGTTTAATAATGTTGTAAATGCTCAATTGGATTATCTTACAAATCAGAATTCATTGATTTCAGCCCATGGCAAGGCCCTGAATGCTCAAATAGCGCTGTACGAGGCCTTGGGGGGAGGGTGGAATTCGTCGAACTTATAAACATCGTGATATGAAACACTTGTCTTTTTATTTTAGATTAGCCGTGGCCGTGGCAGCGGTGGTGACGTTAAGTGGCTGTGGCGAAAAAAAGTCGTCGTCGAAAGTATCTGGCGATGCCCTTTCTGTCAGTGTGGAGCATCCGCAAGTACGGTCTGTGATGATACACAAGTCATATCCCGGCTATACTTATGCTAATGCCAAGGCTGACATTGTGGGCCGTGTTAACGGAACCATACTTACGCGCCCGTATTCCGGCGGTGATTATGTTGCCAAAGGTACGGTTCTTTTTACTATCGACCCTTCGCAGTATGCCGATGCCGTCAGGCAGGCAGAGGCAGCACTTGCAACAGCCAATTCGCAATATGAATATGCCTCGCGACAGTACGAAGCCATGAAGTTGGCTTTGGAAAGTGATGCCGTATCGGCTATGGACGTTGTGCAGGCTCGTTCGAACATGGAACAGGCCAGGGCTTCCATAAAGCGTTCGGAGGCCGCGCTGGCCGATTCGCGTACAAATTTGAGCTATTGTACTGTGCGTGCTCCTTTTGCCGGTAGGATGTCGGGTGCGACACTTGATCCGGGGGCATATGTAAGCGGAGGCGGGGCACCTGTTACATTGGCAACTATATATGATGATTCGAAGATTGTCGTTGTTTTTAATGTAGAGGATTCGCAATACCAGCATGTGCTTGCCACTCAGGCTGATAATGACACTATTTACAATAATATACCTGTTAGTTTTCCTGATGAAGGAAATAGTGTTTACTCTGCCGCGCTTACATATACAGCACCGGCTATTGATAAAAGCACAGGTACATTTACATTGAAAGCCAGTATCCCTAATACGCGCGGCTTGCTTCGCGACGGAATGTATGTGACGGTAAATCTTCCGGTTGGTGTGGTTGATAATGCCGTATTGGTTAAAGATTCCTCTATCGGTACCGACCAGCTGGGTAATTACGTTTATACTGTATCTGACTCAAATACAGTTGTATATACTCCTATAAAAACAGGAGAGCTGTTTGAAGATTCGCTGCGCATAGTTACCGATGGCATTAGTAAGGACAGCCGTTATGTTACGTCGGCAATGCTTAAGGTGCGCGACGGAATGAGGGTGAACCCTGTCACCTCAAATGCCGGTGTGAAATAGAATATAACCAGGGCCAAAATAATATAAGCAGTCATGTTTTCAAGATTTTTTATAAACAGACCTATTTTTGCAACGGTGCTTGCCGTTTTAATGGTGCTTGCCGGGTTGCTGACCATACATACCCTTCCGGTGGCGCAATTGCCGGAAATAACACCTCCTACGGTGGTTGTTAGTGCCATGTATCCTGGTGCGTCGGCTTCTACTGTGGCACGTTCAGTCGGTGTGCCTATAGAAGAACAGGTTAACGGGGTGGAGAACATGATGTATATGAGTTCGTCGGCCGGCAGTGACGGCAGCTATATGCTGACCGTGACTTTTGAACAGGGCACTGACATTGACCAGGCTGCCATAAATGTACAGAACAGGCTGAATCTTGCTACTCCCAAGCTGCCTTCTGTTGTGACACAGCAGGGAATTTCAGTTAATAAGGAATCAACAAATATTGTGCTGTTTTGCGCCCTTACCGGCGACTCTACAAATCGTTATGATGCCCTGTACCTTACAAATTATGCTAACTTGCACCTTACCGACCCGTTGTCCAGAGTGAAAGGAGTGGGTGGAGTTACGGCTTTCGGTGGTGGAAACTATAGTATGCGTGTGTGGCTTGACCCGGAATTGATGCGTGCGCGAGGGCTGACACCTGCCGACGTTCAGGAGGCAATACGCAGCCAGAATATGGAGGTGTCGGGCGGCTCTGTAGGCACGCAGCCTAATAATTCGGGCAACGCTTTTGAGTTTACAGTTACATCGCAGGGAAATTTGTCGACAGCGGCTGAATTTGCAAACATAATAGTGCGTGCTGATAATGGCGGTATTTTGCGTCTGGGCGACTTGGGGCGCGTGGACTTAGGCTCGATATCGTATGCTGCCACAACTGAGGTTTCTGGCCGGGAGGCAGCCCTGCTAGGCATAAAGCAGCTGCCCGGGGCAAATGCCCTGCAGGTTTCAAAGGCAGCCAGAGAGGAACTGGAGCGTTTGTCGCAGTATTTTCCTCCGGGAGTGAAGTATACAGTGGTGCTTGATTCGGCTGATTTTGTCGATGCGTCGATTCACGATGTCATGGTGACATTTGTTGAAACTGCCCTTATTGTAATGATTGTGATTTTGCTGTTTCTGCAGAATTGGAGGGCGGTTGTTATTCCGATGCTTACCATTCCGGTTTCACTCATTGCAACGTTTGCCGTGATGAAACTGCTTGGATTTTCAATAAACACGCTTACGCTTTTCGGTCTGGTTCTTGCTATAGCCATTGTGGTTGACGACGCCATTGTGGTTGTTGAGGATTGTTCCCGGCTTGTTGACCAGGGACGGCTGTCGCGGCGGCAGGCTGCCGAAAAAGCCATGCAGGAACTGACCGGGCCTGTTGTGGGCGAGGTGCTTGTGCTGTTGTCGGTGTTTATCCCTACGGCGTTTATTTCAGGAATCACCGGGCAGCTTTATAAGCAGTTTGCTTTGACTATAGCCGTGAGTACGGCATTTTCCGGATTTAACGCCCTTACGCTTACCCCGGCTTTGTGCGCATTGTTTCTTACTCCGCGCAAAAAGGATACCACAAACATTATTTACCGGGCATTCAACAAGGGTTATACGGCTTCGGAGAATTTTTACAAAAAGGGCATAACTAAAATGCTGGCTCATCCTGCCGTGTCGTTGTGCTCGTTTCTGGCTGTGGCGGCTATAGGGTTTGTTGCATTTTTGAAGTGGCCTACAAGTTATGTGCCTAAAGAGGACCAGGGTTATTTTATGACTTCTGTACAACTGCCACAGGGTGCTTCGCTGGAACGTACGCAGAACGTAATGGACAAGCTTACAGATATGGTGATGAAGCTGCCTGAAGTGGAGAATGTAATGACAATATCGGGTTACTCGTTTATGGGTGGTGGCGCGTCGTCAAACATGGGGTCGCTTTTT
>SSTG01000057.1 GCA_004801635.1 Muribaculum caecicola
CCGACTCTACAAAAACCATACCTTCCGACTCTGTTTCAGCATCTGAACCACAACTGCCGCCTGTTCCACAAAAAAAACAGAAAAATAGCCCGGACAAATTAATGGAAGCAAAAATTGAAACTACACCATGAAAATACAATTTATGGCCGTAGGAAAAACTACCACTGCATACCTTCAACAGGGTATAAAAATTTACACCGACCGGCTGAGCCACTACATACCGTTTGAAACAACCATAATTCCCGACATAAAGAACTCAAAAAGCATTTCAGAACAGCGGCAAAAAGAACTTGAAGGGCAGGCCATGCTGCAACGTATAGGAAATTCCGACTACGTTGTGCTGCTCGACGAAAAAGGACATCGTTTCACTTCAAGACAGTTTGCCGCATTTATAGAAAAAAAAATGCTGACGCTGCCGCAAAGGCTTACATTCATAATAGGAGGCCCATATGGATTTTCTACTGATGTATATAACCGTGCAAACCAGCTTATTTCATTGTCTGACATGACATTTTCACACGAAATGGTGCGCCTGTTCTTTGTTGAGCAGCTGTATAGGGCATTTACTATAATAGGCGGAGAGCCATACCATCACGATTAAACATTCCATAAACCTGAAGCATTATAAATATTGCAACAGTTCTGTTTAAACAGACATTTACTAATATTTATAATACTCAGACTATGAATGCCACTGCAACTGAAAAACTTCAGTTTCGAAATGTTGACATACACTCAATTCCCATATTACGAAAATACCTGTCTATGGCCACGTCGCGCACTTGCGACTATACTCTGGCCGGAATATACATGTGGGCCGGATATTTTCATTATAAATATGCCATAGCAGCCGATACACTATTTATTAAAGGCGTTGCAGAAAACAATCTGCAGCTTCCGGCATTCTCACTCCCTATTGGCCGACTGCCTCTTAATGAATCAATACGCATACTCAGAGAATACTGCTACGAAAGAAACAAAACACTTACACTGTCGGCAGTTCCGGCCGACATCATACAACCGTTATACGAAATAGGGAACATAACCACCCAGGAACTTACCGACTGGGCCGACTATCTGTATAATGCCGCCGACCTTGCAACGCTGAAGGGCAAGCCGTACAATAAAAAAAGGAATCATATAAACCGATTCTGCTCAGATAACCCCGGATGGCAGATGGAAGTAATAACACAAAGAAATATACAGGAAATAACAGATTTTTACAAAACATACGGACAACCAGCCGTTGACAGCTGCTATGTGACTGCCGTTGTAGAACACGACCAGACAATGCGCGTACTTCAAAACTACTTCTCGCTCGGATTTGAAGGCGTGGCCCTCCGAACACCTAGTCACGGAATAGTTGCCTTTGCAATAGGCGAATGCTGTCGCGACACACTGTTTGTACACATAGAAAAAATGAGGCACGATGTTTCCGGTGCAGGCGAAACTATAAACAAACTATTTGCCGAGCATATGCTAAAACTACATGATATAACGTTTATAAATCGTGAAGAAGATGTAGGCGATCCCGGACTGAGAGCCGCAAAAATGTCATACCACCCATGCTCTATACTAAAAAAATATAACGTAACCTTCATATAACAAGCTTTATGACCAAATCATTACTCACTTTCTTGCTACTGTTTGCCGCAACAACCTTAAACGCCCAAAACAGTTACAAACCGCAGCGTGGCGACATATTGTTTCAGGGAGCAGGAAACTCGGAATTTTCAAAATCAATAGCTGCATCCACAACTGCCGACACCGTAGAATTCCGTCCAATACACGTGGCATTTATAATCCACGCAGCCGATACCCCTGAAAAAACATTCTTAATTGAAGCCGAACCAAAACTTGGCGTATGTATAACACCGCTTGACTTGTTTCTGAAAAAATCGGCAAAAACTCCCGACGGCAAACCAAAGGTAACCGCAAAGCGCTTATTATCTCAACACAATTCGCCACAACTTACTGCAAATGCTGCCAAACTGGCGCTACAACTTATTGGCCGGCCTTACGACTGGGTTTTTCTTTCAGGTAACGACGACTATTACTGTTCCGAACTCATACAGCTTTCATTTCTAAAACCTGACGGAACATACATGTTTCCATACGAACCATTAAACTTTACAGGCCCCGACGGTAACATATTGCCTTTCTGGCAAAAAATTTATGATTCGCGCGGTGTTGACGTTCCGCAGGGACAGCCGGGGACATCGCCAGTTGGAATTCTGAACAGCAATTTGCTATATACAGTGCACACATACTGGAAATAACATAGGTTAAAGTATTTAGTTATCGGAAACGTGTCAATAACTGACACGTTTCCGATAACTTTTAAACACAAATTGCATTACTTTTGTCAATAGAGGAAATTTTTTTCATAAAAACTTTATTACACAGAAAATACCAACATTAATTTTATAAACAGCAAACCTGAAAACCAATCTATGCAACTAAAAAAATTATTTTTTGTGTCTGGTTTGGCAGCAATGGCATGCATGTTTCCATCATGTAGCCAGGACAACGATTCGCCCGACATAGCCACTATCGAGACAAATTTCAAGGATGTGAAAACAACAACGCCCATTGCCGTATATTGGTACTGGCTTAACGACAATCTTTCGGAAGAAGGGGTAATAAAAGACCTCGATGCCATGAAAGAAGCCGGTATAGGACGTGCCTATATAGGTTTCCAGGGTGTTGAAAACATTCCGCAGGGCAATGTAAAATTCCGTACCGACGAGTGGTGGAAAGTGCTTCACACAACACTGAAACACGCATCAGAACTTGGTATAGAAATAGGTATATTCAACTGTCCGGGCTGGAGCCAGTCTGGAGGCCCGTGGGTAAAACCCGAACAGTCAATGAGACATATTGCCACAACATCGACTGTAGTTGAAGGCCCGGGACAGCAGACAATAAAATTAAACGCTGTCAGCGACTCTGCACAGGATGTAAGCATTATTGCCTATCCTGCACTTCCTGAATCGTTTGTAGGAAAATACACATTCAACCTTGCAGAAGGGAAAGTATTACGCGAAATATTAAAACCTGAAAAACAAGGTGTAAAACTGCGTACAATAGCAGTTACAGTAAACACACCTGTAAATGCTATGGCCAATTTACTGGCTAAAAACGAAAAAGGCGAATGGATTCCTGTAAAAACATTCATGGTTGACCGATATAATCCGCAAAATATTGTAGGATTCAATCCGTATGCACCTGTCATAGAATCACTTCCCGAAGTATCAGCCAACGAATACATGATTGAGATAGCAGGTGCCGGAAATGGCAATGTGGAAGTTTTATTGGCTGAAGCACCTATGGTTGAACGATATGCAGAAAAATCGCTGGCCAAAATGTTTCAACAGCCACTACCCATGTGGGGACAATATATGTGGCCTGAACAACCGGAAAATACCGACGCTTCACTTGTTATAGATCCTGAAAAGGTTGTAGTAATAAACGAAAAACCCGATGCACAAGGCAACATTACATGGAACGTACCTGAAGGAAAATGGGTTGTTGAAAGGGTAATGATGGAAACAACCGGCGTTACAAACTCACCTGCAATGCCCGATGCAACCGGCCTGGAAATAGACAAAATGAGCAAAGAACATCTTCAAAGCCATTTTGACGCGTTTATAGGTGAAATTCTGCAAAAAATACCTGCAGAAGACCGTACAACCTTCAAATACATGGTTGAAGACAGTTACGAAACCGGTGGACAGAACTGGACCGACGGAATGACCGAACAGTTTCAAAACCGTTACGGATATTCACCTATTCCATATCTTCCGGCTCTTAACGGAACTGTTGTCGGATCGCCAGAAATAACCAACCGGTTCCTGTGGGACCTTCGCCGCCTTGTTGCCGACCTTGTAGCTACAGAATATGTTGGCGGTATGCGTGAAATTGCCAATAAAAACGGGCTTAAGACATGGCTTGAAAATTACGGTCACTGGGGATTCCCCTCGGAATTCCTCATGTATGGCGGACAGAGCGACGAGATAGGCGGAGAATTCTGGAGCGAAGGATCGCTCGGCGACATTGAAAACCGTGCCGCATCATCGTGCGGACACATATATGGCAAAAACGTTATATGGGCCGAATCCTGCACATCGGGCGGACCTGTATTTTCACGTTATCCGGCCATTATGAAACAACGCGTCGACCGCTTCTTTACCGAAGGTATAAATGCCACACTGCTACACCTGTATATACAGCAGCGTCCCGATTCACTCGAACCCGGCCTGTCGGCATGGTTTGGAAACGAATTCAACCGTAAAAACACCTGGTATTCGCAAATATCAACATTCCTCGACTATCTCAAACGTTGTAACTATATGCTTCAACAAGGCCGTTATGTGGCAGATGTAGCATACTTTATTGGAGAAGACGCGCCCAAAATGACCGGTATATGCGATCCTGAACTTCCTGCCGGATATTCGTTTGACTATATTAACGGCGAGATACTTGCCGACCATGCCAAAGTTGTTGACGGCCGACTTATTCTTGACTCAGGTATGCAATACCGCCTGTTGGTATTGCCGAAACAAGAAACAATGCGTCCGGAGCTACTGGCAAAAATTGAAAAGCTTGTAAAAGACGGCCTCAATATACTCGGACCTAAGCCTATGCGTTCTCCATCATTACAGAACTATCCTGAAGCCGATAATAAGGTAGCAGAAACAGCCAACAGAATGTGGACTATGGCTGAAGGTGAAAAATCGGCAACAGTAGGCAAAGGAACCGTATGGGTAGACACTCCAATAGATTTTATATTGAACAAAATAGGAGTTAAACCAGACCTTTCTGTTCCATACGGAGAAAACATGCCGCTTTTCATACACCGTACTCTTGACGATGCAGAAATATATTTCCTCGCCAATCCTACTGAAAAGCGTCTTGAAATAACGCCTACTTTCCGTGTATCTGACAAAATGTACGCCCAAGCCTGGGATGCAACCAACGGCGAAGTGCGTAACTTACACCATTTCGACATTGACAAAGACGGCAACATAACCTTGCCAGTATCGTTCGAACCACTACAAAGCTGGTTTATAGTGTTCCGTAAAGGAAAAATAGAACAAAAAAACGATGTGGCAAACTTCCCTCAACCGGCTGCTGTCGACACTCTTTCCAATGCATGGACCGTTAGCTTCGACACTAATCGCCGAGCACCGAAACAGCCTGTAATAATGAATACTCTTGCCGACTGGACATCTTACCCCACAGATACCATACGCAATTATTCAGGTACGGCCATATATACCACAACAATGCCTGTAGCCGAACTAGACACTGCAGCTTCATACAAACTGAACCTTGGCAAAGTAATGGTAATGGCAAAAATAAAAGTCAATGGAACTGATGCCGGCGGTGTATGGACAGCCCCCTACTCTGTCGACATTACACCCCTGCTGAAACAAGGCGACAACCAGATTGAAGTTGCTGTAGTAAACAATTACAAAAACCGTATAATAGGCGACCTCTCACTTCCGGAAGACCAACGCACAACATGGACCAATATACAAATATGGAGTCCTACCGACGAGTTACAGCCATCAGGCCTGCTTGGTCCCGTAACATTAGAAAAATACATATATTAAATTGATAATTAAACATTAGCTTTAAAACGCCTTTATAAACACAAAGCGTTGCGCACGATTATGGTGCGCAACGCTTTGTTTATACAAAAAGTTACCTGCATATTGCTGTTTATTTATCAACAAACACAGTTGAAAACACTGTATAAAAGTGTTGACAATTTTTCCCTCACTTTCCGAAACTTAATTTGTAAATCTTATATTCTTTCATATACCGGCATCACAATATTGAACACAAATTAATTAGCATATATTTATCCACTGTTTATACATACAAAAACACACGGTTATCTACCGTAAAACCACCTTTCAACAACAAAAAATTATATTCACAAGCACTTATCAACAGTATGTTTATAAGTATACTTTACTTCTATATATCAGAAGTTTACAATGTAGATAACACATACATAACACTATATAATATGTTTATAATGAAATAATCAAACAATAGGCAAAAAAGTTATAATAACTATCAACATCAATATCAAACAACATAAAAGAGAGAAAGAAAAATTTTTATAAAAAGAAAAATTATAATGTTATTGTTGTTTGTCGATTACCGAGTGACGTTGGTGACGAGTGAAAGCAAATGACTATCTTTGCAGTCAATAATTATGAATTGATCATTATGCCGATAAAGCAAACAGTACATATTAATACAAAATATATTGCCGACAGTAATATTGTTGAATTTGTAAATACCATACACACTTCCTTTAGCTCAGCTGGAAAAGTGGCATACGACAAAAGAAACCAGCTGAGAATTATTGAAACCGGTTCAGAGGCGATGGACCAGGTGGCCGTGAAACGGTTTAAAAAACTTGGATTCTTTCGCGGACTGTATTATACCTTTTTTGGGTTGAGCAAGGCCGAAAGGTGTTTCAATAATGCGTTGGAACTGGCAAGACGCGGCATTTCCACACCAGAACCATTGGCAATGGTAGAGGTTAAAAAAAACGGTGTTATAAATACGTGTTATTATATATGTAGGTGTGTACAGTTGCCTGCCATTATAGACGGCTTGCACTGGGAAGATAAGTTCAACCCCGTGATGTCGGCAGACTTTGCCTGTATGGCCGCCAGAATGCATGAGGCAGGCGTTATACACGGAGATTTGAACTGCGACAACGTACTTTATAAAAAAGAAGCTGACGGACATTACAGCTTTACATTGATAGACATTAACAGAATGACGATATTTCCCGAAGTACGCCCGGTCAGTGACAAGAAAGCCATGGCCGATATGTGCTGTTTTACGCGTTCGCTTAATGTTATGCGTAAAGTTGCTTCCGACTATGTTGACGCGCGTGGCTGGAACCAGTCTGTGACGGAAACCATGGTAAGAATGAAAGACCGTTTTAACCGTCGCCGTGCATTAAGAAAAAGAATATTACACCCTACACGCCCCTACTGACAGAATTATGAAAAAGCGTTATCTATTGTTTGCGTCGTACGACTATGCATACCATATTCTCAGGCCGCTTCAGCGCGAAATACGCCGTCAGGGACATGAAGTGTGCTGGTTTCTTGAAGATACCTGTCCTGACCGTCTGTTTGACGACGAAAAAAAACTGGTATCGTTCGGAGAGGTTAAAAAATATAATCCATTGGCTGTGTTGGCTGCCGGTAATATAGTATACGACTTCTTTCCCGGCATAAAGGTAAACCTTTTACACGGCTATAATATACCTAAACGATTGAACCGCCCTGACAATCATTACCGCATACGTGGATGGTTCGACATATATTGTTCGCAAGGACCTAAAAATACTCCCGGTTTTTTGGAGAGGGAAAAACGTTATGGATTTTTTAAAAGTTATGAAACGGGATGGTGCCGTGCTGACGAGTTTTTTTATGCCGACGCGGTGTTAAATCTTCCGAGGGAAAGGAAATGTGTTTATTATGCAACAACATTTACTAAAGGAGTTTCCTCTGCTGTTGAAGTTCTTCCGGTAATTGACAAGCTGGCTGCTGAAAAGCCTTGGGACTGGATAATTAGTTTTCATCCTCTGTTAAATGACGGGTCGTTAATAGATGCTTATAAAGAAATGGCTTCGCGTCATTCAAATGTGAGGTTTCTCGACGGATACAAGGGTTTGCCAACATTGGCACAGGCCGATGTAATGCTTTGCGATAATTCGTCAATAATTATTGAAATGATGCTAGCCGACAAGCCGGTAGTGACATATAAGAACACATGTCCCGGGCCGTATTTGATTGATTGTACCGATATTGATGAAATAGGTGATGCGTTGGAGAGAGCCATAAGTCGGCCGGATAATTTGATACAGGCTATGCGAAACTATGTTGCCCAGTTCGAAGCCCATCGCGACGGACATAATTCAGAACGTGTTTTGGCGGCTGTTGACGACTTTATATTGAATCAAAAACATAAACTGCGTTCTAAACCTCTGAACCTGTTTAGAAAAATAAAACTCCGCTGGCGTGTAAAAAATAAGTATTTTAAATATTTGTTTTTGCGTAAGTAGTTATAAAATATGTTGTTATATTTAACTTTGAAAAAAACTCAAAAAAATAAATGCAAAAATTTGGTGGAATAAAAAAAAGAACCTAACTTTGCTGACGCAAATGACAGAGGTCACGCGCGTTTCCCCTCAAAAAATACTGGTGCGTTAGTTCAGTTGGTTAGAATACATGCCTGTCACGCATGGGGTCACGGGTTCGAGTCCCGTACGCACCGCTGAGGAGAGAGGAGAATGAGTAATTGCAATTTCATTATGAATGAGCATTTACTCATTCTTTTTTTATTTAAATTTGTCATTATTTTTGGTAGTCAAAGTTAATGAGAAATATTATAAGCATTATATTGGGTTTTATTTGTGTGGTGGCATTTACATGTTGCAACCGCAGGCCGGTACCGGTTCCAAGGCCGGTAGCTTATCCACGTATACAATTGGCCGATACTGTATACCGTATTGTGGAAGCTACGCAAAATATAGCCCGTGTAATGGCTAATTGTCAGGGTGATACTGTTGTTATAAAAAAGAATAAGAATGCCGTATGGGTAGATATTGTATATGGCATATATTCAGGTGCCGTACTTCATCTTACCATACAGTCTGTTGACAAGTATAACCTTGCTGCCGATATGGCCGGCAGAATGCAGCGTATTGAAATGAATATCGGTGGAAACAAACCACAAGTTGTAGAAGTTTCAAATGGAAAGTTTGAGGGAATTGTTGTAAAGGCTGTTTCGGCTAACGTTACACCGCTTCAGTTTCTGGCTACGGATAACAAGTCTGTAATAGTATATGGTTCCTTTGAAATGCCCGAATCTTATTCTAAGGATGTAGAAATGTTTTTGCCGGTTATAAATTCTGTAGAAAATGATATTATAAAACTTATTTCAGACTTGGATTAAGATGAAAGTTTTTGAAATATCCGGAATAATGGTAGGTGTAGACACTTATACGCCTGCAGAAAAACAATTGAAACGTAACGATTGTGAACGTATGGCAGTTCTAAGGGTATTGTGCCGCCTTACAGGTTTAAATATAACCGATATATGCCATAATGCCGACGGTTCTCCGTTTCTTAAGGATATGCCTTTAAATATATCTATAAGTCATTGCCGTACGCATGTTGCTGTTGCTGTAAGCAGTTTGCAAAATAATTTTGGTTTAGACATTGAAAATTTCAGAATTCAGCTTTACAAGGTAAAAGACAAGTTTCTTTCCAAAAACGGGCAATCTGTGTGGAATACAGACAACTTGATGCTGTTGCGTGCCTGGACAATAATGGAAGCCACATATAAGGCGGTACGTATAAAGGGTATTGATATATGCAACGACATAGTTATGGTTCCAGACAATGACAATAAGATGTTTGAAAATAATATTGAAACTTTGTGCGGAACATCGCATGTTAACGGCTGTATCCACAATTTAAGTTTTAACAGTATGGCCATAACCCCTGAAACTGTAGTTTCAATAGTTTTTAAAAGTTGAACATTAACTATTTCAGTAGTGTTTTTAATAAACATTAAATTAACAAACACTACTGCACGATGTCATTTTTTTTAATTCCAACCAACAGAATGGCCCTATGGCTTAGCTCTAAAATTGAAAAGTGGCTGGCCGTTGTCGACATAAAGCAAGGAAGCTGGCTTGAGGAAATAATATATAGCGCTATAATAATAGTTGTTGCCATTTTGATAGGATGGGCTATACGAAAAGTGGTGGTATGGTTGTTAAGGAATATATTTTCACGACATCCGTCGCCGTTCATTAAAACCCTTCTTGAACAGCGCATAATAAATAAAAGCTCGCATATAATTCCGCCTTTGGTTTTTCTTACACTTATTCCATTTGCGTTTGAAGCTGACGTTAAAACGCTTTTGTTGATCGAAAGAGGCGTAATTGTATACTTTCTTATTGTTTTGGGGTGGACAATCTGTTCGGTATTAAATATAATATGGTTTGGTTATTCCAGTCATAAAAAAGTTAAGAATCTACCGTTAAAGGGCATACTTAACCTGGCAAAAGGAATTGTCTGGATAATTATAGTTATTGTAGCCGTATCAGTAATAATGCATCGTTCGCCTGCTGCGTTGCTTACAGGCTTGGGAGCCTTTGCCGCAGCACTTATGTTGATATTCAAAGACTCAATACTTGGTTTTGTGGCCGGTATACAACTGTCAACTAACGACATGTTGCGTGTTGGCGACTGGATTGCCGTTCCCGGAACAATTGCAAACGGAATAGTGATCGATGTTTCGCTTACTGCCGTAAAAGTACGTAACTGGGACAATACAACGGTTACGCTTCCACCCTATACACTGGTAAGCACTTCGTTGCAGAATTATAATAAAATGCAACAGCGTGGTCAGAGACATATAGACCGTTCCCTGTTTATCGACCCGGCAACTGTTCAGCCCACTACCCTTTCAATGCTCGAACAGTTTAAGCAAATACCGTATATGGACGGCTATATTACCCAGAACCTTGAATGGGCCAAACAAGGTAAAGGAACATCGCTGGCTCGCGGCCAGATAAAGGTTAACGGGTCCATAAATACAAATCTTGGATGTTTCCGTGCTTACGTCAGCCTGTATCTTAGACACCATCCGTGGATAGCGGTTGATTCAATAGACTGTCTTGTTTATTTGCAAGAGCAAACGGTAAGCGGAATACCGCTGCATTTGTTCTGTTACACCAATACTACCGACTGGTTCAAATTTGAGGGTATTCAAAGCGATATTTTTGAAAACCTTATAGCAATGGCTCCTGCGTTCGGGCTAAAGGCGTATGCAGCACCTACGGCACAGTCGGTTGTTAAGGCAGGTTCTGACAAGTCTATGAAAAATATGCCTTACAACGACAATATTGTTGCCGCAGCACCTGCTTATGTTCCTGAAACAAATTATATGGTGCCGCCCAATATGTCGGGCGATTTTGACATGAAACAGAGTTCTGAAGCCGTTTATCCGTCAATACCTGCCGATACAGCCTCTCCGCAGGCTCCTCAAATGCCGTTACAAACAAATTCAAACAGTATTTCCAATAATACTGCTGTCTGAAAAAATGAAGTTATTAATCAAAAAAATATAATATTTTATATGTTAAATAAAATAATTTGTCTACATTTGTGGTAATCACTCAAACAGTAAAAGGAAACTGTAAATGGAGAAAATAGATAATCTAGACCGCAAAATTTTAGGCATAGTAATGAAAAACGCCCGCATGGCTTCTAAAGATGTTGCCATGGAATGCGGAGTTTCGCGCGCGGCCATTCACCAGCGCATTCAACGCATGATTGATGTAAACATTATAACAGGATCAGGATATCGCGTTAATCCTAGACTGTTAGGCTATCGAACATGTACTTATATAGGAATAAACCTTGAGCGTGGAGCAATGTACAAGGATGTGGTTCCGGAGCTGGAAAAAATACCAGAGGTAGTTGAATGTCATTTCACCACCGGCCCGTATACTATGCTCATACAGCTTTATGCCCGTGACAACGAACACCTTATGGAACTGCTTAACGACAAGATACAGACAATTCACGGTGTGATGGGAACGGAAACTCTGATATCGCTCGACAACTCAATTTCACGGGAAATACCTATAAACACCAAAATAGACGATAACTAGTTTATATTTAGTATGACTAGTAGGAAACTACAAGTTGTAATATTGAAAACAACAGCATAAGGCAAGCCGTCATACCCAGTATCGGGTTAAGCACGGCTCCGCGGTGAGTACGCATGAAATTGTATAAAAACAAATGGCAAACCAAGTAACCTGCGGAAATGTAGCTGCATCCCGGTAGATAGGAAAATGCCAGCACTGCGGCAACAATTCCGTTGAACATGTAAAACAGCGAGGCAAACCGTGTGCCGAATATAACAGCTAACGTGCGTTTGCCTACGGCGGCATCATCGGGTTGGTCGCGGTAGTTGTTTACCAACAATACGTTTGTTCCCATAAGTCCTGTTATAACCGACGATATAACAGACAGGGTTGAAAAAGAGCCTGTGGCCAGATAACAGGTGAAATTTACAGGAATTATTCCGAAAAATATCATTACGGCTATTTCTCCAAGGCCATGGTGCGATAACGGGTACGGGCCGGTACTGTAAGCCATTACGCCTATGGCTATCAACAAGCCAACTGCTATCAGCCACCATCCTCCCCAGTATATTAGCGAGCACCCTACCCCGCAGGCAAGCCCGAGTGTTACAAATGTAGCCGTGCGCATGCTCGACGGTGTGATATCGCCTTCGGTAACGCCGCGTCGCGGACCTTCACGGCCGGCTTTGTCAAAACCGGCACGGAAGTCGTAATACTCATTTGCAAAATTAGAAGCTGTCTGTGCAAGTATGGCAAAAAGCAGGCAAAGTATTATTGGCAATATTTGATATTGGCCCGTGGTAACTGCACAAGCGGCTCCTGACAGCACTCCGGCTATAGAAACGGGCAAAGTTCGCACACGTACGGCCTCTACCCATGTTTTTATTTTTTTTGACATATTAATTATCAAGTTTTAGTTCGGCACCGGTTTTAGACAGTCCGAAGCATTCTGCCACAGCTTGTCTTATTTGCGATGCCTCTTTGTTGTTGCTGCGGAGTATGGATATTATATCTTTTATATATGCATCTTTTCCTTGCAGTCCGCAAAGTTGTGCCACATTGCTGTGGGGAACCATAGACTTTTGGTTGTATACGCGTAAAACCGATTTATAATCGTCGTTGGCAAGATATGAATTAAAGTCGCGGCAAAACTGTTCGTACAATGCCCGTGGTTTTACTTCGTAAACAATGTTTCTGATATGTTCCTCCAAGGCGTTTATATTGTTAAAACGTCCGTCGGCGCGAAATTCCATTAGGCGTTTAACACGGTGTCGTGTATGTTCAAGGGCCTGTTTTCTGAGATCGCGTCGGAACTGTCCCATAATGGCTTGTTTTACAGATTTGAATACTTTGTCAGGATTACGGTTGTGGTTTTTTGCCACGGCGCGTATAACGTTTTCCAACATAAGTATGTTTTCTATTTCGGCAACTTCGGGCACAAACACTTTGCGCTGTCGCAGATAGCCCACTTCGTTAGCGTCGCGCCGGTCGCGGTCAACAACGCCGTGCGAGTCCAGGTGGTGGAAAGCCGAAAGGTCGTTAAATGTGCGTGTAGCCTCTATCACGCGGTTGCAGCTTCCCAGCGAACGTACGGAATAATCCGTAAATATAAGCGGATATAGTTTTGCGTCAATAGAATTTTTTCCATCGCCCTCTATAAAAAGCACCGGTTTTCGTGCACCGATAAGTGCCACGAAAATATCTTCTGAAAAACCTCCGTCAGGAGGCATTACGGCGTAATCCCACGTCTGCCTGGCTGCATC